>CAYRDC010000004.1:0-149275 GCA_964422925.1 uncultured Chitinophagales bacterium
TGGCTGCAACAACCTGTCAGCCTGGAAAAGCCGGAGCATTTGCCGCTTTCTAATGGAGTAACGGTGCATTTATTCCCGGGCAAGCAAACGGAAACAGTTACCTGTTATGTCCTGTTGCGCCAAGCGGTTCATAAAAACCCGCTGGTTCCTTCATCCACAGCCCGGATGCTCCGGGAAGCCACCCGGAGTTTGCCCCCGGAACAGATTCAGGAAATGCTGGATTTCCGGGGCGCGTCCATTTCGGTCCGCACTGCCCCGGAATATGCCATTTTCAAAATCAGCTCCCTGACCCGGTTTTTCCGGGAGGTATTTGAAATATTCACCTTAATGCTCCGGGAACCCGCTTTCCCGGACAACGAACTGCGCATCTACCAAAAACGTCAGGAAGAAGGCCTGAAAGTCAGCCAGCAAAAAGTGGAATTTCACGCCAACCGTTTGCTCCGGCAGCAATTATTCGGCTCCTCGCATGTTTACGGGTTCACCCCTTCACCCGGAGATTACCTGAAGCTTTCCCGGTACCAGTTGCTGGAATACTATTCCCAAAATTATCATCCCGCCAACATGGAAATCGTGCTGGCTGGAAATTTCCCGGATGACTGGGAGCAGCTGTTTGAACAATCCATTGGTTCCCTGGAAAATACAGGGGCCGTTGCTGTGGACGGCATCCCTGATCCTGGTCACCCGCTGACCGGAAAAGAATATTTCCCAGTACCGGGAGCCGTGCAGTCAGCCATCCGGATCGGGGCCCTGGCTGCGCAATATCCCGATCCCGGTTATTTCGGGTTCCAGGTGTTGACCACGGTGCTGGGCGGATATTTTGGCGCCCGCCTGATGAAAAACCTGCGGGAGGATAAAGGATATACTTACGGAGCTTATACAACGACCCGTTCTTTCACCAAGGTATCGTATTTTTATATTACCACAGAAGTGAGTGCTGATTATACTGATGAGGCCATTCATGAAATATACCGGGAGATGAATCGTTTATGCACTGAACCCGTGAAAACCGAAGAGTTGGACCGTGTAAAAAGCTATCTGCTCGGCAAAAGCCTGCGCAGCATTGACGGGCCATATACACGGGCTAAAAATTTTGTAAATCTGCTGGCTCTGAACCGCTCCCTGGAGGATGTAACCAGGTTTGCTGATATTGTTCGCAATATCCGGCCCAATGAGTTGTTGCAACTGGCCAACCGGTATTTTCTCAAAAAAGAAATGATCGAAATCGTATCCGGTCCGGGAAACCCCTGACAATGCGCCTTCCTGTTGCCATATCAATTGCCTTTTTCTGGATATCCGGTTTCCAATCGGCTGCACAGACCATAGCCCCACCTGGGTTGAACTGCGTGACCACCCAACCCAACGGGGATGTAGTCCTGAACTGGTCGTTGCCCAATGTAAGTTGCGGGCCTTTCCTAAGCTATGATATTTATGCGGCCACCAGCATCACCGGGCCTTACACCCTCCTGGTTTCTGTCACGAACGCGACCCAAACCACCTGGACCCATACCGGAGCCAATGGTAATACGCAAACCTGGTACTATTACATGATGAGCAAGTATAACTGTCCTTCCGGGACTCCGCTGCCTTCCGATACACTGGATAACCGGGAACCGGAAGCTCCGGTGATCAACTACGTAACTGTTGTCAGCGGGAAAGCGGAACTTAGCTGGCAGCCGTCTCCTTCCCCGGAATGCCGTGCTTATATAATATATAGGTATGCCGGAGGGTTCAACCCGGTCGATACTGTGTACGGCCGGTTGAACACCACCTACGTGGATGCGGGATCAAACCCGGGGCAGCAACCCGAGGAATATACCGTGGCTGCCATGGACAGCTGCGGAAACACGGGACCCTTTGCCTTCATTTCCCATAAAACCATCTACCTCACCGCTCAGCTGGATAATTGTTCCGGGTTCATCGCGCTGAACTGGAGCAGCTACATGCAATGGCCCCTGGGGGTTGATCAATATTCCGTGTATTACAGCGTAAACGGCAGCCCGTTTGTACTGGATGGAACCGTTCCGGGCAATGTAAACTCCTACCAGCTGCCGTTTGCCAACGACCAGGATTCCATATGCGTGTATGTGGGGGCTGATGAAAAATCCGGTTCCAACCAGTCGGCATCCAACATGATATGTTTCAGGGCCGATATATTGCAGCCGGCTGCCTACACCTACATGTACCGCGCGGATGTGCAGACGGACGGCTCCGTACTGGTGGAATGGAGTCCGGATGCTTCGGCTTCAATACAGGCATTCCGCATCTTGCGGGGAACCAATGCCGGCAAATTAACCAGCATTAACAATTTTGCCGCGCCCAGCCCCATTCCCCCGCTTATGAGTTACACGGACCAGGGAGCTGTGACGGATAAACGGGCTTATTACTACTCGGTTTCAGTGACCGACAGCTGCGGCAATGAAGTGCCTACCGGCAAGGTCCGGACCATTCACCTGGTGGCGTTCCCAAGGCCGGATTTCAGCAATTTCCTCCGCTGGAACCCCTATGAAATTGAATACGGCACCATCAACGGCTATACTGTTTACAAACAAGACAATGCCGGAACCTGGCAGCCAGTGGCTGCACTTCCCGATTCGGTAACCGGTTATGCAGATGATATTTCAGACGAAATCAATGAACCCGGGCGTTTTTGCTACCGCGTGGAAGCCACGGGCACGGTAAACTACCCCACCGGAACCAGCCTGCCTTTCATCGCATCTTCCAACGAAATCTGTGTGGAACAGGTACCTGTCATACGCACCCCGACAGCCATGGTCCCGGAAGGCACCAATAATTTCTTCAAACCCGTCATTGTGTTCGCCAATACGCAATCTTACCTGCTGCAGATTTTTAACCGGTGGGGAGAAAAAATCTTTGAAACCACCGACCCGGATCAAGCCTGGGACGGAAGGTACGGTGGGGACATTGTGCCGCAGGGAGTGTATACCTTCCTGATCCGAGTTAATAAAGTAAACGGTGAAACCTATTACAAAACGGGCACCGTGATGGTGATCCGGTGATATGAGAATCACAGGGTTCCGGTGCTGATTTCGTAACTTTGCACCCAATTATTCAGCACCAAACCCGCCTGCCATGGCCAAGGATCAAGAAAAAATTCTGGAAGAAGGGCTGACATTTGACGATGTGCTGGTTGTGCCCGCCCATTCGAAAGTGCTTCCCCGCGAAGTGGACATTTCCACCCAACTTACCCGGAACATCCGTATTAATGTGCCGATCATCTCTGCCGCGATGGACACGGTTACCGAATCGAGGCTGGCCATTGCCATGGCCGTGGAAGGCGGCCTGGGCATACTGCATAAAAATATGTCCATCGAAAAGCAGGCGCGGAAGGTGCGGAAGGTAAAACGCTCCGAAAGCGGGCTGATTATTGACCCGATTACCCTGCACAAAGAAGCAAGCATCCAGGATGCACTGGATATAATGCAGGAGCATAAAATCGGAGGCATCCCGGTAGTGGATGACCATCACCGGCTGGTAGGGATCGTGACCAACCGCGACCTCCGCTTTATCCAGAATGTCGACCAGCCGGTAAGGGACATTATGACCAGCAACAACCTGGTCACCGCGCCCGCTGGCACCGACCTGAAAGCCGCGGAAAAAATTCTGCAAAAACATAAGATTGAAAAGCTCCCGGTAATAGACAACGATGGCAAGCTTATCGGGCTGATCACCTACAAGGACATCATGAAGCTGCATAGCCACCCCAACGCGTGCAAGGACAATTTCGGACGGTTGCGCGTGGGAGCGGCTGTGGGCATAACCTACGATATGTGGGACCGCATTGAAGCCCTTGTCAAGGCGGGACTTGATGTGCTCTGCATTGATACGGCTCACGGGCACAGCCAGGGCGTGTTGAACGCTGTCCGGGAAGTAAAGAAAACATACCCCGACCTGGAAGTGATTGCCGGGAACATTGCCACCGCAGAAGGAGCCAAAGCGTTGGCGGATGCCGGAGCCGATGCCGTGAAAGTCGGGGTCGGGCCGGGTTCAATCTGTACCACGCGTGTGGTGGCAGGTGTAGGTGTTCCGCAGCTTACGGCCATTCTCGAAGCGGCCAAAGCCATCCACGGCAGCGGGGTGCCGGTAATCGGTGACGGAGGCATACGGTATTCAGGCGATGTAGTCAAGGCGCTGGCTGCCGGAGCCAACGCGGTAATGGCAGGCTCGCTGTTCGCAGGCGTGGAGGAATCGCCCGGTGAAACCATTATTTACGAAGGCCGGAAATTCAAAATCTACCGGGGCATGGGTTCGCTGGGGGCCATGCAGAAAGGATCGAAAGACCGGTATTTCCAGGATGCCGAAGACGATATAAAAAAGCTGGTGCCGGAAGGCATCGAAGGGCGCGTGCCCTACAAAGGCACCCTCAGCGAAGTGATGACCCAGTACGTGGGCGGTTTGCGGGCCGGCATGGGCTATGCCGGTGCCAGGAACATCCCCGCCCTGCAGGAAGCCAAATTCATCCGGATTACCCATGCCGGGCAGGTGGAAAGCCATCCGCACGGGGTGGTGATTACCAAAGAAGCCCCCAATTATTCACGGTAACTTTGGCAGGCATTGAACAATTTTTTTGGAAATTCAATCCCAAATCCAAGAATCCAATGAACCGGGAAAACCCAAATCCTGAAAAAATACTCACCGAAATTGAAGCCTTCACTCCGGCAAACCCGGAGGAACTGGAGCAATTCCGCATCAAATACCTGGGCTCCAAAGGCCTGATCAAAAGCCTGTTTGCCGGCATCAAAGACACCGCCCCGGAGCAGAGACGCGATTACGGACAACTGGTTAACCGGATCAAACAGGCCGCGGAGGATAAAGTGAAAACCTTCCGACAAAAACTGGAAAACGAACAAGCTTCCCACGGGCCGGAACTGGACCTGACCCTGCCGGGCCGCGGCCGGGAAACCGGAAGTTTGCATCCTATCACCCTGATTAACCGGCAGATCATCGATATTTTCCGGCACCTGGGGTTTTCGATAGCCGAAGGCCCGGAAATCGAAGACGATTGGCATAATTTCACCGCCCTGAATATGCCTCCCGACCATCCTGCCCGGGATATGCAGGACACGTTTTTCGTGCAGCGCGACCCAGATATTGTGCTGCGCACCCATACCTCACCCGTGCAGATCCGCACCATGGAAAAACACCGGCCGCCTATAAAAGTGATTTCCCCGGGCCGGGTTTACCGGAGCGATAACGATGCCACCCATTCCCCGGTGTTTCACCAGGTGGAAGGCATTTATATTGACCAAAACGTCAGTTTTGCCGAGCTCAAGCAAACGCTCTTCTATTTTGTCAAAGAAATGTTTGGCGAGGACACGGAAGTTCGTTTCAGGCCCTCGTTTTTCCCCTTCACAGAACCTTCGGCTGAAATGGATATCGCCTGGGAGAAAAACGGCAAAAAAGACTGGATGGAAATACTGGGCTGCGGCATGGTCGACCCGGCCGTACTCGAGAACTGCGATATTGACCCGGATAAATACACAGGGTATGCTTTCGGGATGGGCGTTGAACGCATTGCCATGCTCAAATACGGTATTCGGGATATCCGGTTGTTTTTCGAAAATGATTTGCGTTTTCTGAAACAGTTCCGGGCCGGCTGACGAGCGGATTCCGGCCACGAGCATCATCCTGTTTTTTTCTTTCTGTTAATTTTAGACTTTCTGCTATGACGGTATCACCGGAAAACATTTCCATTATCGGGGCCGGCACCATGGGGCTTGGCATTGCCCAGGTAGCCGCACTGGCCGGTTTAACGGTGCAGCTCTATGACATTCGCCAGGAAGCCCTGGATAAAGCCCTGCAACAGATCCGGAAAAACCTGGACGGTGCTGTAAGCCGCGGTAAAATCACGAAACAGGAAAGCTACCGGGCATTTGCCCGGATTCAAACCGTCCGGCACCTGGAAGAAATCAACGGAGGGGTGGTGGTGGAAGCTGTCCCTGAGTTGTTCGACCTGAAGCGCCAGATCTTTGAGGAGCTGGCGGCCCGCATGCCGGTAAGTACCCTGCTGGCTACCAATACCTCATCCATCCCGGTAAGCCGTCTGGCTGAAGGACTGCCCCACCCGGAACGCGTGGCAGGATTTCATTTCTTCAATCCCGCCCACATCATGAAACTCGTGGAGGTC
The DNA here is from genome assembly GCA_964422925.1 of uncultured Chitinophagales bacterium. Lineage (GTDB taxonomy): Bacteria > Bacteroidota > Bacteroidia > Chitinophagales > S012-47 > CAYRDC01. Next base: position 6,146 of record CAYRDC010000004.1, read on the forward strand.
ATTTCCGGGGAAAAAACTTCACCGGACACCGCCCAAACCCTGTACAACCTGGCCCTGCGGATGGGGAAAGTGCCGGTTATGGCGAAAGACAGCCCCGGTTTCATTGTCAACCGGGTGGCGCGCCATTACTACCTGGAAGCCCTGAAACTGCTGGAACAAAAAGTGGCAGGGGTAGAAGATATCGACCGGCTGATGGAAGCTTCCGGTTTCCGGATGGGCCCGGGCCGCCTCATGGACCTGATCGGAGTGGACAGCAACCTGTACACCACCCGCACCATGTATGAAGCGTTCGGGAAAGCAGCCCGGTTCAGGCCTAATCCCATCCAGGAGGAAATGGTAGCCGCGGGCCGGTTAGGACGAAAAAGCGGCCACGGTTTTTATCCATACCAGGATAAGTAACCGGGAAACTCCTATTTTCAGGCTATGCCTTTTTGGTGGAAAGAATTGCGCTTGCTGGCAAGACAAGTGACCTGGCACAAAGCCTGGAACCTGCTCAAAATCCGGGCTTCCTTCCAATGGTCGCGCTGGACGCGAAACGCCCGGATATGGGGGCTGCCCTACAGCCTGTCGGTGGAGCCGACTACAAGCTGCAACCTGCGCTGCCCGGAATGCCCCAGCGGGCTGCGCAACTTCACCCGCCCTACCGGAATGCTCGACCCGGAATGGTTTTACCGGCAACTCAAATACTGGAAAAACCACCTCCTGTACATGAGCTTTTACTTCCAGGGAGAGCCCTACCTGCACCCGGAATTTACCGGAATGGTCCGCCAGGCCGTCCGGGCAGGATGCTATACTGTAACGTCCACAAACGCCAATTACCTGGATGAGCAGCGTGCCCGGGAAACCGTGGCTTCCGGTTTGCATAAGCTGATCATCTCGCTGGACGGTACTACCCAGGAAGTCTATGAACAGTACCGCAAAGGGGGCCGGCTGGACAAAGTGCTGGAAGGAATCCGTCATATGGTGCGTGCCCGCGAAGCGGCCGGGAGCAATACCCCCCTGCTGGTAATCCAGTTTCTGGTGGTCAGGCCCAATGAGCACCAGGTGAGCGAAGTGAAAGCGCTGGGGAAAAAGCTGGGGGTTGACCACGTGCAGATAAAAACCGCCCAAATCTACGATTACGAAAACGGCCATCCGCTCATACCGGAAAACCCGCGCTACGCGCGCTATCGTCCGGACGGAACAGGGCGCTGGAAAATAAAAGCCAGGTGGCGGAACCATTGCTGGAAAATGTGGCACAGCATGGTAGTTACCTGGGACGGGCAGGCATTGCCCTGCTGTTTCGATAAGGACGCCCGGCATGCCTACGGTTCATTGCAGGAAGTGCCATTGAAAAAATTGTGGAATGGCAGCCACGCGCAAACCTTTCGCCAGCAGATTCTGAACCAGCGCAAAGCAGTGGATATCTGCCGCAACTGCACCGAAGGCCTGAAGGTTTGGGCCTGATCCGGAAGCCGAACCAATATTTCTTAAATTTGCGCGTTAATCCCGCACAAAAAATACGCTATGCAGAAGAACGGCTACTGGCGCCTGTTCGCCTTCCTGTTGATCGCTATGCTATACAGCCTGAATATGCTCCCTGATTCCGGGGAACCGACATCACCCACTGCTCATACCATCTCCATCAGGAACTGGACTTTCACGGAAACCGGGTTTTCCTTCAAAGGTTTGCAGTGTTCTTTTGGGAACAGTACCCCGGTGAAGCCTGTCATAAAAACCATGGCTGACAGACAGACAGTGCGTATAACCTATCCGGACCTGTACCACGGTATCGATGCAGCAATAACCTTGCTGGGCGGAGCCAAAGCCGAAATCCAATGGTTTGTGGGCGCGGGAGCCGATCCCGGCCGGATTGCGATTATCCCCGAAGAAGGGTCAAACGTGAACTTTACGCAGGGCAACGTGCTCATCAGCCAGGGAAACGATATGCTGCTGGTACGCGCATGCAACGCCTACCAGGGGAGCACTGAAATACACGCAACCTTTACTTACCAGGACAATAAAATCACCGTTACCACCGGTTCGTATGACCGTGAAGCCACCTTGGTGATTGACCCGATACTTGTAGGGCTGGAACATGCCACTTTCCTGGGCGGTTCCCTGGCTGAAACCCCGGCTGCCATTGCGTACGATAACAATGGAGACCTGATTGTGGCGGCCAACACCCAATCGCTGGATTTACCCCTGGCCGGCAATCCCGTGCAGGGGGCGTACGCGGGCGGCACCTATGACTTGTACATCGCCAAACTCGATCCTGATCTCGGGATCCTGAAAGCTGCCACTTATCTGGGCGGTTCCGGGCTCGATTTTGTATATGGCCTTGCCGTGGACAGCCAAAACCGGATTATCGTGGCCGGCAAGACCAAATCCCCGGATTTCCCGGTAACGCCCGGAGCCTTTGACACCAGCGCGTCAGGAAATTATGATGTCTTTGTGTCCGTACTTGGCAACGGACTGGACACGGTGTTGCATTCCACTTTTGTCGGGCCGACCCTGCAGGACATGGAATACGGAAGGGTCAGCCTGGCGCTGGATACTTCGGACGCTGTACTGGTTGCCACCAATACGCGCTCTGCCGCTTATCCGGTGAATGGCCCCGGTTTCCTCAAAGTGTACCAGGGGCAAACCGATGCCGTGCTCTGCCGCCTGTCACCTGACTTGAGCCAGATGACCGCGGCCACATTCCTGGGTTCTCCGGGAGAAGATTATCAGTACGATATCAGCGTGGGGCAGAATGGCTGGATTTTCATGACCGGGCTTACCGATTCAGATCATTTCCCGGCCACCACGGGCGTATTCCAGGATTCACTCACCGGGTTGATCGATGCCTTTCTGGCGGTTTTCAGCCCTGACCTGAAATACCTGTACGCGGCCAGCTACTACGGTGGTTTCCGCTACGACCAGGGAAGCTGTATCGCACAGGCTCCCAACGGCCAATTGTTCGTAGCCGGGCTGTCCTATTCGGATACGCTCCTGTTCGGGCCTTATGCCTACGATTACACGCGCAATGGTGAAGGAGATGTTTTTATCCTGAAGACTGACCCCCTGCTCAAGCACATTACCACAGGCACCTATATCGGAGGAAGCAATAACGATATGGTAAAGGATCTGCTTTTTGACACCAACGGTGCACTGTATCTTTCCGGAACAACCCGGTCGCCTGATTTTCCGGTAGACACTCTTTCCTTTGATCCGGTATTTGACACTGGGTCAGCAGAGGGTTTTGTGGTGAAAGTAACCAATAACTGTTCGAAACTGCTGGAGTCTTCTTTCCTGGGCGGCAGCGGTACCGATGAAGTGAATGCCATGGCCCTGCAGGCCAACGGGCTGGCTACGCTGGCCGGATGGACCCAGTCAGCCGACTTTCCACTGAACGGAATGGGACTGGACACCGTATTTAACGGCTTTACAGATATATTTCTAATCACCACTTCCCTGCCGGCCACGGGAATTCCTCATCCCGCCCAGGTGACCGGGCATGCACGCGTGGCTCAGGACAAGTTGTATATCGAGCTTTCTGAACCCGGATATGCCGGGGTAAACATTTATAACCTCTCAGGGCAACTTTGCGGTAGGGCCAGTTACGGGTTTTTACCGGCCGGGTCTCATGCATTCGACCTGCCCGCCCTTACGAGGGGAATTTATGTACTGGAAGTACGGATGGGCCATACGGTCAAAGGGGTGAAGTACTCTTGCCAGAGGCAATAAAAAAAGCGCCACCAGGTGCCTGAGGTTAACACACGGGCAAGGCCACTAAACTGTCAGGATCTTTTCTTCCTTGGCTTTCACGTGGCGGTCTATCTTCTCAATGTATTCTTTAGTGAGTTCATCCACCCGCTCTTCGGCCCGTTTGGCAAGGTCTTCAGACAAACCTTCTTTTTGCATTTGCTTAATCTCATGCAACACTTCGTGCCGGGCATTGCGTATTCCCACCTTGGATTCTTCCCCGATATTTTTTACCTGTTTCACCAGTTCCCTGCGCCTCTCTTCCGTAACTGGCGGAAGCACCAGCCGGACGGATTCGCCATCGCTCATAGGGGTTAAACCGATATTCGCAGCCAGGATGGCTTTTTCAATCGGATCCACCATTTTCTTTTCCCAGGGCTGAATGAGCAGGGTTTTGGCATCCTGCGCTACGATATTGGCGACCTGGTTTAAAGGAGTGGTCACCCCGTAATAATCCACGGTAATACCATCTACCAGTGCAGCAGATGCTTTTCCGGCCCGGACCTTTTGCAATTCTTTTTCCAGGTGCTCAATGGATTTGTCCATCTTTTCTTTGGCCTCATCCAGAAACATTTTCACTTCTTCGCTGATCATAACCGTATGCTTTTAAACTACCAGGGTTCCGATTTGCTCCCCTTTGACAATTCTTGTCAGATTACCGGGTTTATTGATGTCAAATACCACAATCGGCAGTTTATTTTCGCGGCATAATGTAAAAGCGGTCATATCCATCACGGCCAGGCCCTTACGGTACACCTCGTCAAAAGTAAGCCGGGTAAAGCGGGTGGCTTCCTTATCTATTTCCGGATCGGCTGAATAAATGCCATCCACGCGGGTACCTTTCAGGATGATATCGGCTTCGATTTCAATGGCCCGCAGGGTGGCGGCTGTATCGGTGGTAAAGTATGGATTCCCGGTGCCTGCTCCCAGAATGACTATCCGGCCTTTTTCAAGGTGGCGGATGGCCCGCCTCCGGATATATGGTTCGCAGATCTGCCGCATTTCAATGGCCGACATGTGCCGGGTGTGCAAACCCAGCTTTTCCAGGACGCTCTGCATGGCCATGCCATTGAACACTGTGGCCAGCATGCCCATATAATCGCCTTGCACCCGGTCAATACCGGTTTCCTTCTCGCCTTTCAGCCCTCGGTAAATATTACCGCCCCCGATCACCAGGGCCAGCTGTACGCCAAGGTCCACGGCATCTTTGATTTCCCGGGCGAATTGTTCCAGGTTGTCGGGATCGATCCCATAGGAGTTTTTTCCCATAAGGGCTTCCCCGCTCAGCTTGAGTAAAATCCGTTTATATGGCAGGTTCATCGGGATTTAAAGGTAAAAAAAAAGAGAGAATTAGATTCTCTCTTTTTGCTGTTCCTTAGCCGATACTTAACCGCCTGAACCCTGTGATGGTAAGTTCCGGATCGATCTGCTTAAGCATCTTGCCCACGGTCAGGCTGCTGTCTTTTACAAACTGCTGGTTCAGCAGGGTGTTTTCCTTGTAAAACTTCTGCAGTTTGCCTTCCGCGATGCGTTCAATGATATGGTCGGGTTTGCCTTCGTTGCGGGCGATTTCGCGTCCAATTTCCAGTTCATGATTTTTAACATCTTCCGGCACATCGCTTTCATCGATGGCTACCGGGTTCATGGCTGCTACCTGCATGGCGACATCTTTGGCGGCATTCACGATGGTGTCATTCCCTCTTTTGTTCATAGCCACCAGCACACCGATTTTATATCCCATGTGGATATAAGGCACCACCAGCTCTCCCTGCAGGCGGGCGAAATTGGCCACTTCGATCTTTTCTCCGATTTTGCCAACCATTTCCATTACCCGTTCCCTGACAGTAACCCCATCGAGGGAATAGTCCAGCAAAGTATCCCGAACGGTAAATCCTTGGTTCAGGGCAGTTTTGGTTAGTAATTTGGCAAAAGAGATAAACTCTTCGTTTTTCGCCACAAAATCTGTTTCGCAGCTCAAATGAAGAGCAACTCCATCTTTTCGCTCAGAAGAGACCATGGCAATCACCACGCCTTCCCGGGCTTCACGGTCAGCTCTTTTGGCTGAAACCTTTTGTCCCTTTTTCCTCAGGTAGTCAATGGCCGCTTCAAAATCCCCGTTCGACTCCTGCAAGGCTCTTTTACAATCCATCAGCCCGGCACCGGTTTGCTTACGGAGTTTGTTTACTTCTGCTGCTGTAATTGTCATTTGCATTCTGGCTTTTATAGTTTCTGTAGCTGGATTATTTCTCTTCCGCGCTTTTTTCTTCAGTTGGCTGCTCCTCGGTTACTTCCGCGGGAGGTGCTTTTTCTTCCGTGGTTTCGGAAGCTTTTTGTTCAGCGCTTACTTTTTTGGTCGCCCGCTTTCTGCGTGTAGTCCGTTTTTTGGGTGCAGTCTCTTCCGTTTTCTCAGCCGCTGGTTTTTCCACAGCGGTCTTGGCAGCTTCCTCTTCTTTGGCAGATTTTTCTTTTTCTTTCATCCTTTCTTCCAGTCCCTGGTGGACAGCTTCCGTGAGGTATTCGGTAATGATGGCTATGGATTTTGTAGCGTCATCATTGGCCGGAACGGGGAAATCAACCTGTGTAGGATCTGAATTGGTATCTACCATTCCGATGGTAGTGATATTCAGTTTCTGAGCTTCAGCCACTGCAATACGTTCGTGGTTGATGTCAACAATATAAACGGCAGCCGGCAGGCGGTTCAACTGAACGATACCACCCAAAACCCGCTGCATTTTTTCTTTTTCGCGGGCTAATATCAACCGTTCTTTTTTGGTGATGTTTTTTTCAGCCGATTCGTCACTCAGCATTTTTTCAATCGACTGCATTTTCTTAATCGACTTGCGGATGGTGGCAAAGTTGGTCAGCATACCTCCGGGCCAGCGTTCGGTAACATAAGGCATGTTCACGCTTTGTGCTGCCCTTGTAACTATATCTGTAGCTTGTTTTTTTGTAGCTACAAAAAGGATTTTCTTGCCTGCCCGGGCAATGGATTTCATGGCAGAAGCGGCCTCCACCAGTTTTTCATTGGTCTTGTTCAGGTCAATGATATGGATGCCCCTGCGCTCCATGAAAATATACGGGCGCATTTTCGGGTTCCACTTTTTACGCAAATGGCCAAAATGGACACCCGCTTCAAGCAATTTGTTGGTTTCAATTTTATCCATAAGTAGCTGTCTGTAGAATTCTGAAATGGAATAATCGGGTTAACGTTTGGAGTATTGCTCCTTTTTCCGGGCTTTGCGCAGTCCGCTTTTCTTTCTTTCCACCACTCGTGGATCGCGTTTTAGATAACCTTTGGCTTTCAGGGTGGTTCTGAATTCAGGATTTATTTCACAAAGCGCGCGGGCAATACCCAGCCGGATGGCCTCCGCCTGGCCCTTTATGCCACCCCCTTTCACGTTTACCTTTATATCATAATCCTCACGCACCCCGCACAACTGCAAAGGATCTTCAATGTTGTACAGCAAATGCACCACCTTCACATATTCCTTCCAGTCTTTGTTGTTAATGGTGATCTTTCCTTTGCCTTTGCGGAGGTACACACGGGCAATGGCATCCTTGCGTCTTCCGGTTCCGTGGATAATTTCCATATCAAACATTTAAAGTTTTAGGTTTCTGAGCCTGATGTTTGTGCTCAGGGCCTTCGTAAACAAACAGTTTCTTAAACATGGCCCGGCCTAACCGGTTTTTGGGCAACATTCCTTTCACGGCATGCTCAATCAATGCAACCGGCTTACGGTTTACCAAGTCTTTTGCTTTTATGCGCTTTTGCCCTCCTGGATATCCGGAAAAAGTGATGTATTCTTTCTGATCCCATTTCTGGCCGGTGAGCCGGACCTTTTCCGCGTTGATCACAATGACATAATCTCCACAGTCCACGTGAGGCGTATAATCAGGCTTGTGCTTGCCGCGTAAAACATGGGCGATCTGGGAACATAAACGTCCGAGCGTCTTGCCTTCGGCATCCACCAGGTACCAGTCCCGTTTCACATCTTCCTTCCGGGCCGATGGTGTCTTATAGCTTAAGGTATCCACAATGGTTTCTCCTTTGTTTTTCAAATTTGAACTGCAAAGATAGGATTTTACATTTCAGATTTCCAAGAAAATCTCAAAATATTGATAGGACCGCAGGCATAACCGGTTGATAAACAGTTGAAATTTTGCACAAAAAAGTCCTCCAACTCCTGATTTTTACTTCTAACCTGTTGATTGGTAACCAGTTGTGCGACATGCGAATTATGGGACAGGCTAATCCCGGCTTCCCAGGTACACCATCACCAGGTACAAAAGAGAAGCGAGCGAAGCCAGTGCAGCCACCACGTAGGTCGAGGCGGCCCATTTCAGGGCATCGGTTGCTTGGTCGTGCTGTTGCGGACTGACCACCCGGACCCGGTCAAGCCAGGCCAAAGCCCTATGGCTGGCGTCAAATTCCACCGGAAGGGTAACAAAACTGAACAATGTGGTCATACCATAGAGGAAAATGCCGAAAAGCAATAAACCCGGAAAGGCGTTGATCATGATCAGCCCAAGTAAAATGACCCATTGCAATATGCTGGAACTGAACTGCACGGCAGGAACCAGTTTGGAACGAAGCTGAAGCCAGGCATAAGCATTGGCATGTTGCACCGCATGGCCGCATTCGTGGGCTGCCACGGCAGCAGCCATTACGCTGTTGCTGCTGTACACAGCCGGGCTCAGGTTTACGGTTTTGGTAACCGGATTGTAATGGTCGGTAAGCATTCCTTTCGAAACTGTAATCTTTACGTCATAGATACCATGGTCATGCAGCATCTTTTCTGCTACTTCCCTGCCAGTCAGTCCTGAAGCAAGCGGTATGGCACTGTATTTCTTGAACCGGCTCTTCAACTGGCCGCTGACGATCATTCCGATCAATCCGAAAACGGCTCCGATAATAATCAGCATGTAATAGGCTCCCATACAATCGATTTCTTTTAGTTTGTTTTGGAAATGACAAACGCTGTACCAGCGGAATAATTGCCAGTTTTTCCGGTCAGTTTGTCTCTTCAGGGTCAGGACAGACCGCCATTTCTGACACAGTTTCCATTTTCATGATTCGGGCGATCATGCTGGCCGGGAATGTTTGCAGGGTAGTGTTGAATTCATGCACATTGAAAACATAATTCTGGCAGTGCTCGGCCAGCCATTGGTTTTCATCTTCCCAACAGCGAGCCAGCCGCTTAAACTCATAGTCTTTCATTTGCCCTTTCTGAAGTTCGGCCACCATCAGGTCTACCTGCGATTTAAGGGTTTTGCTCATGACAATGCCGCTTACCGACCGTACACGCTGGCTGTTCACTTCTACCGTGTCAGCCATTTTACTTAATTCAGGCTTGTCGGAAGAGCGGGCATAACCAACCAGTTTCTGCACAGTATCCAGCAAACGGTCCCAATGGCTTTGCAAATGGTGGGCTTGTGCGTGAATCGCCTTTCTGCGGCTCCGCAGGGTTAGTGTAACAGTAATTACGGCAACCAGAAAAAGCAGGATGAGCAGCGCCAGGTACATATGATTGCGTTTTGAAGCGACACTAAAATTAAGAATTATTTGGCACTCCGTCAACTATGCCGTGGCAGGCTCGGCTTTTTCCAGCCCGGCAGCAGCCAGTTCGTCCAGCACTTCCAGTACGTCCTCCGTGCGGTCGAGCGTTACAAGCCGGTTACGGAAAGGTTTTACGCCCCGGTATCCTCTAAAATACCTCGCGTAATGCCTGCGCATTTCGAGAATTCCCAGTTTCTCACCCTTCCATTCTATGGAGCGCAGCAGATGTTCCCGGCAAATGGACACTCGTTCGGCCAAACTGGGATCAGGTAACAAGATCCCTTCGTTCAAATAGGCTTTAATCTGGCGAAATATCCAGGGCCTGCCGATGCTGGCCCGGCCGATCATGATTCCGTCCGGGTGGTATCTTTGCCGGGCTTCTATTGCCTGCTGCGGAGTATCGATATCCCCGTTACCGAATACAGGTATGGTAATCCTCGGGTTGTCCTTGATTTTCCTGATCCAGGTCCAGTCGGCAGAACCTTTATACATTTGGGAACGTGTCCGGCAGTGAATGCTCAGCGCCTTGATGCCGGCATCCTGCAATCGCTCCGCCACCTCTTCAATTTGAATGGCGTGCTGGTCCCATCCCAGCCTGGTTTTGACGGTAACGGGAAGGGAAATGGCATTCACAATAGCTTCGGCCAGCCTGGCCATTTTGGGGATGTCTTTCAGAATGGCTGCCCCGGCCCCTTTGGTGACCACTTTCTTTATGGGGCAGCCAAAATTGATATCTATCAGGTCCGGGCCGGCTGCCTCGGCAATCAGGGCGGCTTCAAGCATTGGTTCCAGCTCTCCACCGAAAATCTGAATGCCCACAGGCCTTTCCTCGTTGAAAATATCGAGCTTCTTCACGCTTTTGGCAGCCTGGCGAATCAGGCCTTCGGAAGAAATGAATTCGGTAAATAACAAATCGGCTCCATACCGCTTGCAAAGCGCACGAAATGGCGGATCGCTTACGTCTTCCATGGGTGCCAACAACAGGGGGAAATCAGATATTTCCAGGGAGCCGATTTTCATGTATGGATTTTAATCAGGAAATCCGGAGTTGGTTTGCCTTGCAAAAATATTGAATTTTGCAGTCATGAACTCCGACCGAAGCCATTGGGCTATGTATATCAGTCGCTTGCTTATGCTTGCCGGGATGGCTTTGGTAGGCGGAAGCCTCTTCGCGCTGGTAGCTGCGCAAACCCTTCCTTTCTGGTTCCCTATCCATGACCCGCAATCCTTTTTACAGGATCCCACTGCCCAAGCCCTTTACCCGGGAGCTACCTTGCTGGTACAGGGAGCTGCTTCACTCGGTATGTTTCTGGCGCCATCTTTGACTTACAGCCTGATCCTCCGTAAAGGGTTCACAGGTGCCTTTCAATGGAATAAGGATTTATCTTTCAAGGCGCTTGGGGTTGTATTGCTCCTGGCATTCTTTATCAATCCGGTAGTTGATCTGGCCTATCAGCTCAATCAACTCATCCAAATCCCGGAAAGCTGGGGACCGGTTTCCGAATGGCTGCAAAAACAAAACGAAACCATTACCGCCAATTACCAGGCAATGCTGGGAGATTTTTCCCCGGGCCGTTTCCTGCTCACCCTGTTCGTTATAGCGGTTATCCCCGCACTGGGTGAAGAAATGTTTTTCCGGGGCCTCCTGCAACCGCTGATGCAGGAATGGACCGGCAGGAAGCACCTGGGGATCTGGATAGCCGCTGGCATATTCGCCCTTATCCACTGGCAATTCAATTTGTTGATTCCAAGATTGTTCCTGGGCGCCTTCATTGGTTACCTGTTCTGGTGGTCAGGAAATTTATGGTATGCCATCTCAGCTCATTTTATCAATAACCTGCTGGCTTTGGTGATCAGTTATTTCTACCCGGAAGCTGCCAGCGGGGAACCACTGCCGGCAGGCCCCGGTCCTGAATGGATTTTTCAGATAGCGGGATTGTTTTTATTTGCCTGGTTGTTATACCTGTTTTATAAATTTGCAACCAACTCTTCGGAGAAGCATGGAAAAGAACTGGGTTAAAATATATTCCTGCACAACTCAGTTCAACGCGGAGATGCTCAAAGGTCTTCTCGCTGAAAATGACATAGACTGCGTCCTGATCAATAAAAGAGATTCTTCCTACGGTACCTTTGGAGAAATCGAATTGTATACCCACCGGGATGAGGCCATGAAAGCGCTGCACGTGATAAAATCCACTGAAAAATGAAAACACTCCTAATAAGGACCTTGACGGCTCTCGTGCTTGGCGCTGTGGCTGTGGCAGGTTTATGGTGGAGTGTTTACACATACTTGGCCATTATATTGGTGGCTATGGGCCTGTGCATATCCGAAATACAATCCTTGCTCCGGCCGTTATATGCTTACACCGATAAACAGGCCAGAAGGAATACAGTATGGCTGATCATACTGGCTTCGATTTTTTTTATGGGAAGCGGTCTGATAAGCCGTTTTCCGGAATGGAGCCGGTATGGTTCTTTACTGGGAGTAATACCTTTTTTATTGTATCTACCCGAATTATTCCTTCAAGGGGAAAAACCTTTTCAGCACATAGCGTATAACATGCTAACTTTACTCTACATAGCAGGCCCCTTTGCATTGCTGAATTTGTTTATCATACAAGGCCCTGAATATATTCCTGAACTGCTTCTTGGGATACTTATCCTAATTTGGACTTACGATACCTTTGCTTATTTTGGGGGTTCCCTGCTTGGACGTCACACTTTGTGGAAAGCAATCAGCCCCAAAAAAACCTGGGAAGGGGTGATCATTGGTGCTTTGGCAGCGATTGCAGGAGCCTGGATTATCAGCCAATATTTTTTACAAATAAAACCGGAAAACTGGCTTGTCGTTTCTGGATTAATTGTGATATTTGGCACCGTGGGCGATTTACTGGAATCTATGCTGAAACGTAGGGCTGGGGTAAAAGATTCTTCCCGCCTCTTACCCGGCCACGGAGGTATGCTCGACCGTCTCGATGCCGTACTTTTTTCATTACCCTTTATTCTTGCTTACATCTCAACAACATGAAAAATAAACCCATTTCTCAAAAAACTAAAAAAACTAAAAAGACTATGGGACCCGCAACAGCATCGCGCCCAAAGATCGGGAGATCGCATGAGCGTGCCTTGCAGAAATTCATGGAGTACGTGACGAAAAGGAACCCCGGAGAAGTTGAATTTCTCCAGGCCGTTCAGGAAGTGGCGGCATCGGTAATTCCTTTTATCGCAAAACATCCGGAATACCGGGATGCTAAAATCCTGGAGCGCATGGTAGAACCGGAAAGGGTATTTATCTTCCGCGTACCCTGGGTGGACGACAAGGGCCAGTATCATGTAAACCGTGGTTACCGGATTCAAATGAACAGCGCTATTGGGCCCTACAAGGGCGGTCTGCGCCTTCACCCTTCGGTAAACCTCAGTATTTTGAAATTTCTGGCTTTTGAGCAAATCTTCAAAAACAGCCTGACCACGCTGCCTATGGGAGCCGGAAAAGGCGGAGCGGATTTTGACCCCAAAGGAAAATCAGACAATGAAGTGATGCGGTTCTGCCAAAGCTTCATGACGGAATTGTCCAAATACATTGGCCCGAACGTTGACGTACCGGCCGGAGATATCGGTACCGGCAGCCGGGAAATCGGTTACATGTTCGGACAATACAAACGCCTGCGCAACGAATGGTCAGGCGTGCTTACGGGCAAAGATCTGACCTATGGCGGAAGCCTCATCCGTCCGGAAGCCACCGGGTATGGCAGTGTTTACTTTGCCGAAGCTATGCTGGAAGAACACGGCTCCACGGTGGAAGGAAAAACCTGTTTAGTGTCCGGTTCAGGAAATGTGGCTCAATACACTATTGAAAAATTACTTCATCTTGGAGCCAAGCCGGTTACAGTTTCAGATTCGGATGGCTTCGTCTATGACAAAGACGGCATCAACCAGGAAAAACTGGAGTTTATCAAAGAACTGAAAAATAAAAGGCGCGGGCGTATCAGTGAATTTGCCGAAGAATATAACCTGGAATACTATCCGGCTGAAAAACCCTGGGGTATTCCCTGTGACCTGGCATTTCCCAGCGCTACTCAAAATGAAATCAATGAAAAAGATGCCAAAACCCTGGTGAAAAACGGATGCTTCTGTGTAACGGAAGGAGCCAACATGCCCTCCACCCCGGATGCCATCGAATTATATATGGAAGCCGGTATCCTGTACGGTCCGGGCAAGGCGGCCAATGCCGGTGGCGTAGCGGTTTCCGGCCTGGAAATGTCGCAAAACAGCATCCGCTACAACTGGAGCCGCGAAGAAGTGGACCAACGGCTTCAGAATATAATGCACAGTATTCATGCACAATGCGTCAAATACGGTAAGGAAGGCAAACGCGTTAATTATATGAAAGGCGCGAACATTGCCGGATTTATTAAAGTAGCCGATGCCATGCTGGCCCAGGGGCTTGTCTGAGCATTTGAATGTTATTTCTCTTATTTTTGTATCCGGTTCGGACCTTTCCGAACCGGATCTTTTTTTATGAGATACTTGCACAAAGAAGGACGTAAAATTGTATTCCAGCTGTTTTTACTGCTGCTGGCCCTGAATATTATCTGGCAAATGGCCTTTACCGGAAGGCCTATCGCCTCTACCATGCTCATGGTAGCTTCGGTGGTTACCCTGATGGTGGTAGCGGCCTTTTTCCGAAACCCCACCCGCTATCCCGACCCCGATGACAATAAGGTGATCGCTCCGGCTGACGGAAAAATCGTTGTGATTGAAGAAGTCATGGAAGATGAGTTCTTCAAGGACAAACGCCTGATGGTATCCATTTTCATGTCTGTGAAGAACATTCATGTAAACCGGAACCCGGTCAGCGGGCAGGTGAAATACATCAAATACCACCCGGGGCGGTACTGGGTTGCCTGGCATCCGAAATCATCGGAAGAAAATGAACGGACCAGTATCGTGATCAGCAATCATAAACTGGACCTGCTGGTGCGACAGATTGCCGGCAAACTGGCCCGCAGAATTGTCTATTACCTGAAGGAAGGCGACCGCATACTCCAGGGCCATGAATTCGGATTTATTAAATTTGGATCCAGAGTGGACATCTTCCTGCCGCTGGACACCCGGCTGAACATCGAATTGGGGCAGCGCGTAAAGGGAGGCGAAACCATAATTGCTTATTTGTAACCTACAATCCAGCCGTATGAAAAAATTCATGCTTTTTATTGCCATCACCGGATTGATAACCGTTATGGCCCAAGCCCAAACCAATTCCCAGAATGAATCAAACATTCCGCAGCAGGAACAGGCAGTTCCCGCGTCACCTAACACGCCCGTGGCCACTCCGGTGGTTCCGGCAACCCAGGGGGCAGCCAATAAAAGTTACTGCCAACCGGGAGTAAAGAAATCGTGTTGCAGCAAAGGAAAAGGCAAAGCATGTTGTAAAAAGGATAAAGCGAAAGGTAATCAGCCAGAAGAAGGCAAGAATAACGACCCGAATTAGTTGTTGGGCAGAAAAATTTCCAGCAATTCCGGGAGGCTGCTGATCTCATAGGTCGCAGCCTCTTCGTACGTATGGCCCTTTGGATTGTATAACACCTGGCCCATGCCGGCCCTGCGCGCCCCCAGGATATCCACTTCCCAGTTATCCCCGATGTAAACCGATTCTTCCGCGCGGGCCCCGGCTTCTTTCATTGCAAATTCAAAAATTGCTTTATCAGGCTTCAGGCATCCCGTTTCCTCTGAAGTCACCACCACCTGGAAATATTTCTCCAAGCCGGTAACCTTTAATTTGGTCCGCTGCACATAATCAAACCCATTGGTAATCAGGTGGAGTGGATAATGGCGGGCCAGCCGCTCCAGCACTTCAACGGTACCGTCCATCAGGCAGGATTTGCGGGAACAGACATCCAGGTAAGCATCAGACAATTCAATGGCCATACCTTTATCCGTGATCCCGAAATCATTCAGTGTCCTGATCCATCGGTTTATGCGCAGGAAATTGCGCGTTATATTCCCTTTCCGGTAATCATCCCACAGTTTTTCATTGCGGAAATGATATTGTTCAATGAACTTCTTCCGGCTGGGAATTCCCTTGTCCTTTAACCGGAATTTATCATACAACTCCTCCAGGGTTTGCAGCGAGCTGGCCGCGAAATCATACAAGGTGTAATCAAGGTCGAAAAACAAATGGCGATATTGAGTTGGCCAATTTTCCATTATTGTTCTGGCTTATCCTGGCAAAATTCAACCAAAACCCCATGGGTGTCTTTCGGATGCAGGAAATTGATAAGCTTGTCGTCAGCGCCAGGCTGTGCTTTAGCATATAATAGCCGGAAGCCCTCTGAACGTAAGCGGGAAGCTTCGCCTTCCGCATCAGTTGTGCTGAACGCGATATGGTGAATTCCTTCTCCCCTTTTTTCCAGGAATTGCTGGACGGGGCTTAACGGATCAGTCGGCTGCAGCAATTCGATCTTCACATTCCCAACATCAAAAAACATAGTCGCAACGGCCTGGCCCGGGACTTCTTCCGTCTTGTAGGGCGGGCGACCCAGCAGTCGGGTAAACAACTCACCGGCTTTTTCCAGGTCCTGTACGGCAATGCCTATGTGTTCCAGTTTGTCCATGCGATGCGCTTTGCCCTAAAATTAGAAAAAACCCTTGCACTTCCTGTTGTGTACCCTGTGAACCTGTTCTCGCTTGAAATTGTTTTACCCCTGAAACTTGTATTTTTGCCTTAAAGCCCAAATCCCATGTTATACATCTCTGAAAGCGCCAGGAACCGCGTTTTGCAAATTATGGAACAGGAGCAAAAAGACGATAGCTGGTTTGTCCGGGTCAGTGTCACCTCTGGTGGCTGTTCCGGATTCAGCTATCACATGGAGTTCGACAACGAGCTGAAACCGGATGACCAGGTGTTTGAAGACAAAGGCATACGCCTGGTGACGGATATAAAGAGTGTGTTGTACTTATTCGGGACCACCCTGAATTTCAGTGACGGCCTGAATGGCAAGGGATTTTATTTTGAGAACCCCAACGCCAGCCGTACTTGTTCCTGTGGCGAAAGCTTTGCCGTCTGATTTTACAGCTCAGGATATAACGGGAACCCCTGCATAAATTCATTCACTTCGGCCCGCACTGCGCGGATCAGTTCTTCATTTTCCGGATCTGTTACAATGCGGTCGATCCAGTCCACTATTTTCAGCATATCCGTTTCCTTCAGGCCGCGGGTAGTCACTGCGGCCGTACCGATGCGTATGCCTGAGGTGACGAACGGGGATTTGTCATCAAAGGGAACCATGTTTTTATTGACCGTGATATCGGCCGCTACCAGGGCATTCTCCGCCTGCTTGCCAGTAATATTTTTTGAGCGCAGGTCGATCAGCATCAGGTGGTTGTCGGTTCCCCCGGAAATCACTTTATAGCCTTTCTGTACAAAAGCTTCAGCCATGGTTTTGGCATTGGAGATTACCTGCCGGCAATAAGCGGCAAATTCATCGGTCAGGGCTTCTCCGAAGGCCACCGCTTTAGCGGCAATCACGTGCTCCAGCGGCCCACCCTGGGTACCGGGAAACACCGCGCTGTCCATTATGGCTGACATTTTCCGGATCTTTCCCTTGGGAGTCAGAATGCCCCAGGGATTGTCGAAATTCTGTCCCATCATGAGCATGCCGCCTCTCGGGCCCCGGAGTGTTTTGTGGGTGGTGGTGCTCACAAAATGGCAATACGGCATTGGATCGTTGAGCAAGCCCTTGGCGATTAAGCCGGCCGGGTGGGCAATGTCCGCCACCAGGAAGGCTCCCACCGAATCGGCTATCTGGCGGAAGCGCTTGTAATCCCAATCGCGGGCATAAGCCGAAGCCCCGCAGATAATTAGCTTTGGTTTTTCCTTGCGAGCGATTTCTTCCACATGATCCATGTCAATCATCCCGGTTACCTCCTCCACACCGTAAAACACGGGGCGGTAGAGCTTTCCCGAAAAATTCACCGGGCTGCCGTGAGTCAGGTGCCCGCCATGCGACAGGTTGAATCCCAGGATGATATCTCCGGGCTTCAGTACCCCCAGCATAACAGCCGCGTTTGCCTGAGCTCCGCTGTGCGGCTGTACATTGACCCAGGCAGCTCCGAACAGTTCTTTGGCACGTTCGCGGGCAAGGTCTTCGGTTTTGTCAACCACTTCGCAACCGCCATAATAGCGTCTGCCCGGCAGGCCTTCCGCGTATTTATTGGTCAGGCAAGAACCCATGGCTTGCAACACCTGCAGGCTGGTGAAGTTTTCCGAAGCAATCAGCTCAATACCCTTGCGCTGGCGCTCCAGTTCCTCCTGAATCAAATCAAAAACCAGTGTGTCGCGTTTCATATACCTGTTTTTTGTTCTCCGGCTCAAAAGTATAAAAACCCGTTCGTCCGGTCAGGGACTATGCACCAATCCACTGCAGGTTTTTCTAAATTTGGCGCAAAAGCTGGAGGTGAAAAACAGGATTACCCGATTATTTGGTATCGAATACCCGATTAACCAGGGAGGAATGATCTGGTGCGCTGGCTGGGAACTGGCTGCGGCTGTCAGCAACGCGGGTGCCCTGGGCCTGATCGGGTCCGGGAGCATGTACCCGGATATTTTACGCGAACATATCAGGAAGTGCAAGCAGGCCACCAACAAGCCGTTCGGGGTGAATGTGCCCCTGATGTACCCACAGATCAACGACCATATGCAAATTATACTGGAAGAAAAGGTACCAATTGTTTTCACCTCGGCCGGCAATCCCAAAACCTGGACTCCCGTACTCAAAGAACAGGGTATCACGGTGGCTCATGTCGTATCCAGTGTGAAATTTGCCCTAAAGAGCCAGGAAGCCGGGGTGGATGTCGTGGTGGCCGAAGGCTTTGAAGCCGGGGGCCATAACGGGCGGGAAGAAACAACCACTTTTTGCCTGGTACCCGCGGTTAGCGATGCCGTGAAGATACCGGTCATAGCCGCTGGCGGCATTGCCACGGGCCGGCAAATGCTGGCCGCCATGGCGCTCGGAGCTGAAGGCGTGCAGATTGGCACCCGCTTCGTGGCCAGCCGGGAATCGTCAGCCCATGAAGCTTTCAAGCGAAAGGTGCTGGAAATAGGCGAAGGGGAAACCCAGCTAAGCCTGAAACAACTAGCTCCCGTCCGGTTAATTAAAAACGATTTTTTTAAAAAAGTACGGGAAGCCGAACTGCGCGGAGCCAGTCCGGAAGAACTGGCCGGTCTCCTCGGGCGGGGCCGGGCCAAAAAAGGCATGTTTGAAGGCGACCTTAGCGAAGGAGAACTGGAAATCGGCCAGGTGTCCGGCATGATCCGCGACATCAAACCGGCCGGACAGATTGTCCGCGACCTCTGGAAAGAATACACCGAGGCACGAAATAACCTACTGGAATAGCCCGTTAACATTTTATATCATCCTTCCCGCTCCTTTCCTGTAACATGCCTCCACCTCCTCCGTATGAATGGGTGTACATTATACACTTATTCCAAAATACCCCTAAATGCTGAAAAATACCCCAATATTGCTATTGGTATGGTTTTCGTTTATCTCGGTCGGACTCTCTGGACAGAATGATTGCGGAACAGAAATCACTAAAGCCGAATACGAATACCTCAGCCACGACCGGGAAGCGCGGAATAATTACATTCCTTCCCGCTACAAAACCTTTGAATCGGTTCCCATAAAAGCACATGTTGTACGTCAATCAGACGGAAGGGGTGGTGTAAGTCCCGAACTGCTAATCTATGCCTTACAGGATCTGAACAAGGCCTTCAGCAATTCAGGCATTCATTTCACCTATGTTGGTGACATTGACTACATCGACAGCGACACTTACTATAAATTTTCAAAACAGGAAGAGGAAGCACTGGCCTCCGGCCATGACCGGAATGATGCCATCAATGTCTATTTCCTGAACAGCATCACCAACAATTCCGGCATACCGATTTGCGGATACAGTTACATGCCGGGGGGTAAGAACCGGTTATTCCTTTCGGCTTCGTGTCTGGGCAACGGTACCACTTTTGCCCACGAAATGGGTCATTACCTGAGCCTGTACCATACGCATGGCGTAAGTTTCAATCCACCCGAACTGGCTGATGAGTCAAATTGCAGCCTTGCCGGTGACGAGCTTTGTGATACACCGGCCGACCCGAACTTGTTGGGCAAGGTGGAAGGCTGTGAATATACAGGAAAAGATTTGGACGTGGAAGGGAATCCGTATCATCCCGATGTTGAAAATATTATGTCTTATGCCACACCCAGCTGCCGTGTTCATTTCAGCCAGGGACAGATCAACCGGATGCTTTTCAGCCTCCAGCATGACCGGGCTTTCCTGGCCTTCAGCGATACGGCCAGTTCCTTTGCCGATCAGTTAGCGCCCGGGCCGGTTACCCTGGAAGTTTATCCCAATCCCAGTCAGGGACAAATTAACATCCGGGTTAAAGAAGAAATATTCAGCGATGCATACATCGCCATATACAATGTTTTTGGAAAGTTAGTGGATCAGCAGTTATTACCTCAACTGCCAGCCGGTGGAAGTATTCCGCTCGATCTATCAAGGTATGGTAAGGGTATCTATGTGGTTTATTTGAAAAACGGGAGTACGACAGCTATGCAAAAAGTAATCTATCAGTAAAGAATTTTTCTGTTTCGTTCATTCCACCAATGGCAGTCTTTTCAAAAGGGAGGAAGGCAGGATCGAAAGGTCCTGCCTTCGTTTTTTGAAAAAGATTGATTTGCTTCTTTCTATCTGTTTTGATATATTCGCATTTATTGGCGGATTCCTGTCCCGATACACCCGGAAAAGTTTCTATCTGCGATCATAGCAATCTGCTGTCCTGAAACCGGGTATGATTTTTTTTCTGCATAATTCATGAAATAATTGTTCGGGTAAACCATTACCTAACCAAAATATATTTAAAATGAGAAAGATTCATTTTTGCGTATTACCCTTAGCCATAGCATTGGCAGCTTGTAGCTCAGGCATTAACGAAGTGGGCCCTCCGGAAAAAATCCGGGTGGAATCAACGCCTGAGCGACTGGCCCGCGGAGAATATCTGGCCAATCATGTCACATTATGTACCGATTGCCACTCAAAAAGGAATCCCGAAATATTTGCCCTACCGGTCGTTCCCGGCACGGAAGGTATGGGAGGTGAACACCACGGCAAAGAAATGGGTTTGCCGGGCGATGTGTATGTAGACAACATTACACCGGCTGCTTTAGGCGACTGGACAGACGGGGAACTGATCCGGGACATTACCTGTGGGGTTAGTAAAAATGATAAACCTCTTTTCCCCTTTATGCCATATTTAGCTTATGGCAAACTGACCAGGGAAGATCTGTATTCCATTGTGGCTTACATCCGAACATTAAAGCCTATCGAAAACAATGTGCCGGAAACTAAAATAAAATTCCCCGTGAGTATGTTCATGAAAAGCATGCCTCAACCTGCAGATTACACTCCCTCGGTAGATAAAAACAACGCTGTGGAATATGGTAAATATCTCACTACCATCGCTTCCTGCAAGGATTGCCATACGCCATTCAAGAAAGGCAAGTATATAGAAGAAGAAGCTTTCTCTGGCGGCCAGGAATTTCCATTACGGGGTGGTGCTGTTGTACGGTCAGCTAACATAACCCCCAGATCCTGAAACAGGTTTGGGAATGGGAAGAAAATCATTCATTGAAAAATTTAAAAAATTTGCCGATCCCGATTATAAAATGGAAAAAGTGGCTCCCGGGGAATTCAACACGTATATGCCCTGGCGGGCTTATGCGGGAATGACGGAAGAAGACCTCGGAGCTATTTATGACTATCTGCAAACCATCAAGCCGGTTTACAAGCAAGTAACCATATTTGAACACAAGTAGTCAGGTCCCTACTTCCCCTGCTATTGATAGTACATTCTAATACCAGGTGTGTTACGCAAATATATTCACTGTAACACATCTCCCCATGGTGCGGTTTCGCCCTGAAAAGCCGGAACGCGGTCGGCATAGGTTTGCCATCTGGACCTTTGCCAACCTGGCACCCCGTTCGCTGGCCCACCACCGGTGGTACCACCGGCATTTTTCGGATTACCCATATAGAAAAGCATTGATACCCTTTATACTCTAGAATCACATATTTTACCTTTTATTCCATAATTATATCTCCTAAAAAACTGTTATTAGGTAGTTTATATATTATTAGGGGGGGGTATGCTTATCACTTTTCCCGGGTTTTTGTTACAAAGACTCTAAATACCAGAACATAATATTGAATTCGTAAACACTTCATTTTGAAACCAAAAATTTCTAAAAATGTCAAAAACAATCATTTATTTTGCGGCAACCATTTTACTAATGGTATCTTGCAATAAAGTCGAAAAAGATTTCAAAAGTGTTATACTAAACAAAAATCAGATTCATTCAAAACAGTCTAGTGCAAGTCTAACTTTTGTAATTCTCAACTATGACCCCGATACTGGTGAACCAATATGTGATTGTTTACCACCAGCATGTACCTGCATTAAAGAAGTTGTTATTACTGCAGATAAAAATGTTGCTTATAATCAATTCAAGAATTCCGTAAACAACGCCACTAGCAGTTTCTTTACTAATGGACCATGGAATACCTTATGGCCAAATTTAACTTCTGACGACCTTGCGATTTTGAGGGATACATCCAATACCATTCATTCGTATTTAAATAATGATAGCACTATATATTATATTACAGTCCCTAATAATTATGCCTTTGATATCAATAATTTTAATCCGAACGATGCGTTATTTGTATTACCTGTAATTGAATAATCTGTACCCAGTTGATGCGTAAACTAATATACTTGCAGGCTATCGCTTTCTTTTTGATATTACAAAGTTGTTTTAGCCATGAGGAATCTGAAAGTTCAAATTTGATATTTAAGTCAGTACTTGATACAATATTATCGATTAGCCCAGAGGATATTATCAGCAGTTACTGCTATTATACAGATTCATCTTCCATTGCTTATTATCATAATGGTCTAATTGTTAACAAAAATGTTATAACAAAAAGGAAGAGTACCACCAATATTGAGAAAATCATAACGGAAAACAATATTTATATTTCTAAAATCGCAAACCGGCAGATATTTAATTCAGACTCAACCCTTCTACTTCTCGATGATATTTCTGGTATATTCTATCTTGCATCCAATAATCCTTTATTAAATTCTGATACTCTCATTCACAAATTGACAAATACTAAGTTTCTCTTCTTTAACAACGCGTTTCAACCTCTACTTTACAAAAATGGTAAACTATTTTTATCATGCATTTTAAAAGATAAAAACCTTATATACCCAGATGATAGGATTGCAATTTTCGAAAGCTCAACAAACGTATGCATTGATTTTCTCCATGACACTATTTTTTACTATAAAATCCCTTTCCCAAAAATTTATTACTCAAAGGCAAATTACAACTTTAAGTACCCATTCATCTATACTGATTCAGCCGGTAATATCTATTATTCACTAAGCCTTTGTGATTCAATTATTACTTTCAATGTTGCAGACAATAGTTACCGGTTCGTAAATATCGCTGCTAAACAAAAACCCAAACATTTTATAAATAAACCAGACAGTATTTTTAACATTAAGTATTCCATTCATTCACAACTAAGAGATGAAGGCTATGGACTGATTGCTTTTGACCCTTATAGGTCTTTTTGGTATAGAATTGTGACATATAAATACAATAATCTAAAAAGAAAAGACCCAAACGTATTTTACAAACCATGGCATTTAATAATTTGCAACCAACAATTTGATAAATTGGACGAGATCAACTTTTCAGGAGAGTATTACCCAAATAATTTCCTAATTACTCCAAAAGGTTTGATTTTCTTTCGAAAAATGAAAATTGACGGGAAGAGTAATGTGTTGCTTGAAATGTACCAATATGCCAAAAAATAACTTTTTTATAACACTTATTGTCCTCTTAGCGATTTTTTTTGCTTGTAACCAGAAAAATGATCGCAACCCAATTAACACATATCTGAAAGATATACTCAATCTAAACCCGAAAAATAACTCATTATATATTTTCGCTCCATCGGTTTCCTGCAAGGGCTGCGTAAGTATATCACTTAATGAGATTAATGAAAAAGTAGCAGATGATTTGATAAGTAAAATCATTTTCATTACAACTGATACCTTATTGTTTCCAAAAACACTTCTTCAAAAATCAAAGGTCATTTTAGACACGACACATTACATGGATAGATTAGACGTAAATCTCCCAATTAACAATTTGACACTTTATTATATTGACTCATCTGGCAAGGATACAATTATTACATCAAATATTAAAAACAAAACTGATTTTCCAAGTTTAATACGTAATTTTCTACCCAAGAATTAACGAGCAATTATTTATACTCATTTAAATTTTCTTTCAGCGCGTTGATTTCTTTTTCGCGCTCTGACAGCTCCTTCTTTTTCTTTTTTTGCTGTTCGTTGTTTTCTTTTAGGTCTTTTTCTGCCTGCTCAATGCTTTCTTTCCATTTTTTGATATTGTTTTCAAGTGATTTTTGTTCTTTCTCGAATTTGTCAAGCTCGTTTGAGAGGCGCTGAAATTCTTTTTGCATTGTTTCCAGCTGTACATTGATAACGGCCCGGGCCTGCTGCACCGCGAAATCGCGAAGCATGTTGTTGGCGGCTTCCCAGGCGTCCGGATGGTAAGCCCGGTTCAGATAGGCGCCTCCGAGGTCGAAATAAACGGTCATTTCCACGCCATCTTTTCCGTCCTCGATCTGTGCGTACACATCCACGGTGTTGGCGCTTAAGGAAGGCAATATGAGGTCATCGCCAAAAAGCTCTTTTTTCACATTGTCTGGTTTGCCCCCATGGTCCTTGATCCATTTCTTCCATTGTTTGCTCACATCCCTGTCGGAGGCCCCGGGAATGAACACCCGCAGGCCGTACTGCTTGCCCCGGCTCATTTTTTCCTGCACCTGGGTTATTTCAATGCCCTGTGCGGCAGCCGGCACGCTGTACAGTCCCGCTGCCAGGAAAAGGATGATGAGGCCAAGGGTTTTCATGCATTTCATAGTCGAAGGGTTTGCGTTTTGATCAATGGGCAGCCAGCCAGTTGGCCCCGCGTCCCACATCGGCCACCAGGGGCACTTTCAGCTCCACGGCCTTTTCCATGCTTTCGCGGATGAGTGGCACGAGTTCTTCGGTTTCTTCCTTCACTGCATCGAACACCAATTCGTCATGCACCTGCATGGTCATCACGGAGCGCAGGCCGCGTTTCCGGATTTCCTCCTGCAGCCTGATCATGGCCACCTTGATGATATCGGCCGCGGTGCCCTGTATGGGAGTGTTGATGGCATTGCGCTCGGCAAAGCCGCGCACGGTGGCATTCTTTGCGTTGATGTCGGGCAGGTAGCGCCTGCGCCCGAGCAGGGTGGTCACGTAGCCTTTTTCCTTTGCCTGGGCAATGGAGCGGTCCATGTACTGCCTGATGCCCGGGTATTTTTCAAAATAGGCTTTGATGATGCCGGCAGCTTCTTCGCGCGGAATGCCCAGCCGCTGTCCCAGCCCGTAGGCCGAAATGCCGTAGGCTATCCCGAAGTTCACCATCTTGGCCCGCCTGCGCATTTCGGGGGTTACCTCCTCGAGGGGCACGTCAAACACCTGTGAGGCCGTGGCTGCGTGAATGTCCAGCCCCTGGCGGAACGAACGGATCATGTTTTCATCCCCGCTCAGCGAGGCAATGATGCGCAGCTCAATCTGGCTGTAATCGGCCGAGATGATGACATGCTGCTCATCGGCCGGGATGAAGGCCTTGCGGATTTCCCGCCCCTTGTCGGTGCGGATGGGGATGTTCTGCAGGTTGGGGTTGGACGAGCTCAGGCGCCCGGTTACGGCCACCGTCTGGCTGTAATGGGTGTGCACGCGGCCGGTTTTCGGATTCACCAAC
The DNA here is from genome assembly GCA_964422925.1 of uncultured Chitinophagales bacterium. Lineage (GTDB taxonomy): Bacteria > Bacteroidota > Bacteroidia > Chitinophagales > S012-47 > CAYRDC01. The sequence goes on from CAYRDC010000004.1 coordinate 31,388, forward strand.
CCCGGCAGGGCATCCACGTAAGTGCTTTTCAGCTTGGTAAGCTCCCGGTATTCCAGCACGAGCCGGGCAATGGGATATTTCGAAGCCAGCCGGGTGAGCACTTCCTCGTTGGTCGAGAACTGCCCCGTCCGGGTCTTGCGCCCCTCGTAGGGTATTTCCAGCTTGCGGAACAGCACCTCCGAAAGCTGCTTGGGCGAGTCGATGTTGAACGAAACCCCCGCGGCTTCGTGGATCTCGCGGGTAAGCCGGATGATTTCCTGCTGCAGCTCCGCGGAATACCGGTTCAGGAACTCCGCATCGAGGGCTACCCCGGCATATTCCATGTCGACCAGCACGCCCATGAGCGGGATTTCCACCTCGTAATACAGTTTTTCGAAATCGTGCTCCTTCAGCAGGGGCTCGAATTTCTGGCGCAGCTGCAGGGTGATGTCAGCGTCCTCGGCTGCGTATTCCTTGATGACGTCAACGGGCACCTGGCGCATGGAACCCTGGTGCACCCCCCTTTTCCCGATCAGGCTTTCGATGCTTACGGGGCGGTAATTGAGGTAGGCTTCCGCCAGGTAATCCATGTTGTGTTTTCTTTCCGGCTCCAGCAGGAAATGGGCGATCAGGGTATCGAACATCGGTCCGCGGATTTCCACGCCATGGCATTTCAACACCAGCAGATCGTATTTCAGGTTCTGGCCGGTTTTGCCGATGGCCGGGTCTTCGAGCACGGGGACAAACTCCTGCAGCAGGGCCCGCGTGGCTTCCGGGTTCTCGGGGCAGGGAACATACCAGGCTTCGCCCGGCTCTACGCAGAACGAAAGGCCCACCAGTTCGGCCCGCATGGGATCCAGCCCCGTGGTTTCCGTGTCGAGGCTGAACGAACCGGCCTGCTCCAGCACGCGGAGCAGCGCCTGCCGGGCTTCGCGGGTATCGGCCAGGTGGTATTCATGAGGGGTGTTTTCCAGGGTTCGCGTTCCGGCAGGCAGGGATTCCCGGACAGTGCTTCTGGCGGATAAACCGGCATCTTCAGCGCCAAACAGGGTCATCTGGCTGCCGGCAGGCCGGCCCAGTTCAATTTTGAAATCCTCACCCAGGATACGTCTGCCCAGGGTGCGGAACTCCAGCTCGGAAAACAATTCAGCCAGCTTTTCGCGGTCGGGCTCACTGACCCGCAAGGCCTTCACGTTATAGTCCACCGGCACATCGGTGATAATCGTGGCCAGCTGCTTCGAAAGGATGGCCTGTTCGCGGTGCTCCTCGATGCGTTCCTTCAGCTTCCCCTTCAGCTTGTCGGTGTTTTCAAGCAGGTTTTCCAGCGAGCCGAATTCCTTCATGAGCTTCACGGCTGTCTTTTCGCCCACCCCCGGCACCCCGGGAATGTTGTCTACCTTGTCGCCCATCAGCCCGAGGATGTCAATCACCTGCGAAACGTCTTTGATGTCCCAGCGGGCCAGCACTTCCGGTATGCCCATGGTTTCATAGCCTCCGTTCCGGATCAGGGGCTTGTAAATGAAAATGTTTTCGGTAACCAGTTGCCCGAAATCCTTGTCAGGGGTTACCATGTACACGGTGAACCCGTCCTTTTCGGCCTTTCGGGCAATGGTGCCGATGATGTCATCGGCTTCGTAGCCGTCCTTTTCCAGCACGGGAATGTTGAAGGCCCGGGTGATTTCCTTGATATACGGCACCGATTCAATGATGTCCTCGGGCGTTTCCTCCCGGTTGGCCTTGTAATCGGCAAAAGCGGCTTCCCTTTCGGTGGGCGCGTGGGTGTCGAAGGCCACGGCTATGTGGGTGGGTTTTTCGTTTTCCAGGATATCGTGCAAAGTAGAGACAAAGCCTCTTATGGCCGAAGTGTTCATGCCCTTGCTGTTGATGAGCGGGCGCTGGATAAAGGCAAAATACGCCCGGTAAATAAGGGCCATGGCATCAATCAGGAACAGCTTTTTTTCCTCCATAGGGCTTATTGTTCGTTGAGGGCCGTCCAGTATTCGAGGGCTCGCCTGGTGTGCGGAATCACGATGGTGCCGCCAATGAGGTTGGCCATCGCGAATATTTCCATGATCTCTTCCGTGCTGATCCTGTGTTCATGGCATTTGCCCAGGTGATAGCGCACGCAATCGTCACACCTTAATACCATGCTGGCCACCAGGCCCAGCATTTCCTTGGTGCGGGCCGGCAAGGCACCGTCCATGAAGGCATTGGTGTCCAGGTTGAAAATGCGCTTCAGGATCTTGTTATCCTGCTTCAGAAGGGCTTCATTCATCTTTTGCCGGTAGGCATTGAAAGCTTCCACTTGCGGGTTCATACATTGGAATTTTTGGCGTCAGGAACAGGGAATTTCAAATATAGGGCATATCCCCCAAACGCTTATATTTGTGTCAAACACGATAAACACTATTGAACTGTAAATTAAAGCTGTTATGAAAAAAGCACTGAAATGGGTCATTCCTGTAGGTATTGTCCTGATTCTTTTTATCTGGATTAAGAACGTTTACAACAAGCTGGTAACTATGGATGAGAATGTCATCCAGCAATGGTCGCAGGTTGAGAATGTATACCAGCGGAAATACGACCTCATCCCCAACCTGGTAAGCGTGGCAAAGAATTACGCGGACTTTGAAAAAGAAACCCTTACCGCGGTGGTGGAAGCCCGGGCAAAAGCCACCAGCATCACCATTGACCCGGCCAACCTCACAGAAGAAAGCATGGCGCAGTTCCAGGCGGCTCAGGACCAGCTGAACGGGGCCTTGTCGCGCCTGCTGCTTACTTTTGAACGCTACCCCGACCTGAAGGCAAACCAAAACTACCTGGAACTGCAGGCCGAACTGGCCGGCACGGAAAACCGCATCGCGGTGGAACGTAAAAAATTCACCGAAGCGGTGCGTAATTACAACATCACCGTCAGGCGGTTTCCCAATAATATCATAGCCGGAATATTCGGATTTGAGAAAAAAGCCAACTTCAAGGCGGAAGAAGCGGCCGAGGGCGGCAAAGTGGACGTGGAAGAATTATTTGATCAATAATGGCCAGCGCGAGAAATTTTTTCAGTAAGCAGGAAAAAGAAGAATTGGTTGCCTGTATCCATGAAGCGGAAAGCAACACGTCCGGTGAAATCCGTGTCCACGTGGACGATACGGCTGACGGAGACGTGCTGAAGCGCGCGTGGCAGGTGTTTGCCAGACTGGGCATGCACAAGACCGCCCAGCGCAATGGAGTGCTCATTTACCTGGCAGTCCGCGACCGGCAGTTTGCCATCGTGGGCGATGAAGGCATCAACAAGGTGGTGCCGGAAGGCTTCTGGGACGAAACCAAAAACCGCATGGAAGCGGCATTCCGTGAAGGCCGTTTCCTGGACGGGCTTAAAGAAGCCATCCTAATGGCCGGTGAAAAACTGAAAACCTATTTTCCCCATAAGGAGGATGACGTGAACGAACTGCCTGATGACATTTCCTTTGACTAAACCATATTTTCGTTTCCTTTTTAGCCTGCTGATGCTGGCGGTCCTCATGCCCCGTGCGCGGGCAGAAACCGAATTCCCCAAACTCAAAGGACTGGTCAACGACTTCGGGGAACTGCTCTCCGACCGGGAAGAGGCCGACCTGAACCGGATGCTGCTCGACTATGAAGACAGCACATCCAATCAGTTTACCATCGTCACGGTACCCACACTCGATGGCTACGATGTCAGCGACTATGCCTGGGAAGTTGCCGAACGCAACGGAATCGGCAAGGATGAAAAAAACAATGGCCTCCTGATTCTGGTAGCCCGTGACGAGCGAAGGGTTTCCATCCAGGTGGGTTACGGGCTTGAGCCTGTCATCACCGATGGGCGGGCCAAGCGGGTCATTGAAAAAGACCTGGTGCCGAATTTCCGGAACGGGAAATATTACGAAGGCCTTCGCCAGGGCGTGGAAACCCTCATGAAAATGGCCGCTGGTGAATTCACAGCCGATGAGGAAGAAAACGTCTCTCCCAAAATACCCGCCTGGTTGATTATACTCGGTATCCTGTTGTTTCTCAGGTTTATTTCGAGGGGCGGAGGAGGTTCTTCCATCGGGGGCAAGGGCACGAGGCGTTTCCGGGCCTGGCCCTGGCTCATACCTCCCATGATGGGCGGAGGTGGCTTCGGGGGAAGCGGTGGCGGCAGCTTCGGAGGAGGCGGGTTTGGTGGTTTCGGGGGCGGCAGTTTCGGAGGCGGGGGGGCATCCGGAGGCTGGTGATGCCATACCTCTACTGAAAAGCTTCCGCGGGATCCCAAAACAGTTTCCTGAATTCCACAACCCGGTCATTCTCCACCCGGATATCTTCATTTTCCAGTAATTCCTGCATAAGGGTTGGCGTGGGAAAATGATTCTTCCCGGTCAATAAACCGTTACGGTTTACCACCCTGTGAGCCGGAACAGGCGGATAAGCGCGGTGGCTGGCATTCATGGCCCACCCCACCATCCGGGCCGAGCGCCCGGTGCCCAGGTATCGCGCAATGGCCCCGTAGGTGGTCACCCTTCCATATGGCACCAGCCGCACCACCTCATATACTTTTTCAAAAAATCCCGCCTGGTCCATAAATATTTTTCCAGAGTGCATAATGCGTAGGTCAAAAATACGGTTTAACGCCAGTTGCTGTGCAAAGTCAGCGGCTATGGCCCTCCGGGAATGTTCTAATTTGCCGGCTGTTGATACTCAAGGGAGGAAATATCCAGTCATTGACCGATGCCCGGTTTTTTGCCAGTTGGGGGGCCGATTGGATAAGTCTGAACCTGGACCCGGAAACAGGCATTGACACCGGGCTGGCGGGAGAAATCGTATCCTGGCTTTCAGGGCCGCAGATTGCCGGGGAATGGCAAAACCCCGGAAATATTTCCCCGGAAGCTGTGGCAGACCTGGGCCTGAACGGAGTGCAATGGCCGCTTGGTTCCGGGCCCGGACTGGAACTGCCCGGCATTACCATTTTCCGGGAATCAACCCTGCCGGAAGCCGAAAGCATCGGCCCGAAGGCCCGGTTCGACTACCTGGTTTTGAAAACGGATACTCCTCCGGATCAATGGAATAAAGAAGCAGTGAAAAGCATAATGAAGCTTACCGTAAAATATGAAGTAGTGCTCCAGGCCCCTGTGCAGCCGCAGGCATTGCCCCGCGTGGCGGAGTTTGGTTTTACCGGGTTGAACCTGGACGCCATCCCGGAAGAGCAAACTGGCTTGAAAGCGTTTGACGACCTGAATGAACTGCTGGAAAAATGGCAGGAACTGTATGGATGAACTGAACACATATCTTCAAAACAACCGGACCCTGCCGCAACAGTTGCAGGAACCTCCTCCGGACGGTCTCTGGATGGTGGTTGCCATTCCTGCCTGTGCCGAGCCAAACGTGGTAAATACACTCCAGTCGCTGTGGGAATGCGACCGGCCCAATGCTCCGGTAGAAATAATCATTCTGTTCAACAGCCATGAATACGATGAAGACGATGTAGTGGAAATGAACCAAAACATTTACTGGCTGGTCATGGACTGGGCCAGGCGCCATGCAGACCCCAAAATTCATTACCGGTTTCTTCAGCTGCTGAACATTCCACGCGATAAGGCCACGATAGGCTGGCTGCGTAAAGCCGTAATGGATGAAGCGGCAGGAAGGTTATCTCTGGCCGGCAACCCGGACGGGATTATCGTCACCCTTGACGCGGATTGTGAAGTGTCGTCAAATTATCTGACCGGGATCGAGGCCTGGTTTCACCTGCACCCGGAAGCCGAAGCAGCCACTTTGCATTTTGAACATCCACTGCACGGGCCGCTGGACAGCAGCTTGTATAAAGGCATTACCCTGCATGAACTGTTTTTACGCTATTATGCCGAAGGAATACGCTACAGCGGGTTCCCTTACGGATGGCTTACCCTGGGTTCAGCCATGGCGGTGAGGGCAGCGGCCTATGCCAAAGCAGGGGGTATGAACACGCGCGTAGCGTTTGAGGATTTCCATTTCCTGAAGCAATTTATGACTCCGGACAGGTTCGGGCAGATCAGTGAAATCACCGTTTATCCTTCTCCCCGTGAATCAACCCGGATTCCTGCCGGTACCGGGCAGGTTCAGCACCGGTGGATGCGGCAAAAAGATAATTATTACCTTGCTTACGACCCCCGCAGCTTCCGGGATCTGAAAACCTTTGCTGAACAGATTCCCGGCCTGTATTCGCTGGATAAACCCAATGAATACAACCGGTTTATCATGGAACTGCCGCAAAGCGTTATATCCTGGTTGACTGATTCCAATTTTTACGAGCAATTGCTGGAAGTAAAGGCCAGGAGCGACACCCCGGAGTCATTTATACAAGCCTTTTATCAACGTTTCGATGCGTGGTGGGTACGGCAATACATTCGCCATTCCCGGGATCATTTTTACCCGGAAATCCGCGTGGAGGAAGCGTCTTCCAGATTGCTGGAATGGATTACAGGACGGGTATTGGGCACACCAATCCCGCAAGATCTTTTGGATCTTTTCCGGCTTCGGCAACAACAAAGAGTACGTCAACCTCGCAAAATAGTCGTTTAAGCAACTAATTCAGGCCGGCAACCAGGTCTTTGCTGGGTTTGAACTTTACGGTTTTGCGAGCTGGAATATACACCGGTTTACCCGTGTTCATATCCCTCCCCTTACGGGGCCGCTGCTGTTTCACCGTAAACGTACCCAAACCAATAAGTGCAATCCGCTCTCCTTCCAATAGCCGGCTCCGGCATATTGACAGCATGGATTCCACATACTTTTCAGCCCTCACTTTGGTTACCCCCAGTTCAGCAGCAATTTCAGCGATCAAATCTTTTTTGTTCATATAATTGCTGTATTAAGGGTGAAATTAATAACAACGAGGGATTATGTACAAATATAAAAAAATGAACGGGATTAAAAAGCATTTCAGGATTTTTTCTTTAGAATATTAAGGACTCCTGTATAATTCCATATTTTTGACAAAGCACTTGTCATGGTAAGATTTCCGCTTTCATTTATTCTGTTTTGGGGTTATTCCCTCCTGGTTTCAGGACAAATCCAGGAAAAGTATTGGGTGTATTTCACGGACAAGGACGGTTGTTCGCTGGACCCTTACCAGTATTTTGATCGGAAAGCCATTGAGCGCAGGCAGAAATGCGGGATACCCCTGGTGGAGTTCACTGATCTTCCCGTTCGGACCGATTACCTGGAAGTAATTCGGCAACACGTGGATTCCCTCCTCGGGGCCAGTCGCTGGCTCAATGCAGCTTGGGTCCTGGCCACCGAACAACAGGCTGTCGGGCTGAACAGTATGCCGGGAGTCCTGCGCGTAGTTCCATCCGGTTCACAGGCATATATGGCCGGCTGGAAAGAGGCCGCTCCTCCTGATTTTGATATCCCGCTGGCCAGAGGGCAAACCCAGCGCCTGCAGGTCGATTCATTCCGGAACCGGGGCTTGGACGGAAGCCATGTGCGCATTGCCGTATTCGATATCGGGTTTCCGGGAGTCGATAAGCATCCTGCTTTCGCACATATCCGGGAGGAAGGACGTATCCTGAAAACTTGGAATTTCATAACCGGTAAAGAAAACGTATACCGCGGAGTCGGCCATGGACGGATGGTCTTATCCTGCATTGCCGGCATGGCGGATTCGCTCCCCCTGGGGCTGGCCCCGAAAGCGGAATTTCTGCTGGCTGTTACCGAACGTATGATCTCCGAAAACGCATCTGAAGAAGACAACTGGATACTTGCTGCAGAATGGGCTGATAAAAACGGAGCAGACATTATCAGTTCATCGCTGGGATATACCTACGAAAGATATTTCCAGAAAGAAATGGACGGTCATACCGCACCGATCAGCCGGGCCGCTAACCTGGCTGCCCATAAAGGTATATTGATAGTGCAGGCGGCAGGCAATGAAAACGGAAACCGCTGGGGTACCATTATTGCCCCTGCCGATGCGGACAGTGTGCTTACCGTTGCCGGAACCAACCCGTGGACGGATTATGCCATCAATTTCTCATCCCACGGACCGGCCGCCAATGGCCATCCCAAACCCAATGTAGCTGCTTATGGAACCGTAGTGGCTGCCGGCCCTCTCAATAAATACCTCTCGGTAAGCGGCACTTCTTTTTCAACTCCCTTGATTGCAGGGTTTGCCGCTTGTGTCATGCAACTCCATCCCGACTGGACCAATATGCAGGTGTTCCATGCCATAGAAAAAGCCGGCCATTTGTATCCATACTATGACTACGCCCACGGATACGGCATTCCCCAGGCCGGGAAAATACTGCACCCCGGTCTGCCCAAGCCTGCCCCCACTTTCACCATAAAATCAGATGTGGATTCCCTGTACATCTTACCTTCTGACTCTGTCTTTACCAAGCCGGGACCAAAAAATCTATATCTTGCGGTGTACAATTCAGACCATTTTGTGAAGCGATATATGGCAATCCGGTTGGAGGAAACCGGGCAGGTTTCCTTGTCAAGATGGGACTTTACATCATTGGAAGGCGCCTCTTATCTGCAGATTCACCTGGAAGGATATACTGAAAAAATAAACTTAAAAGACATACCATGGCGAGAAGAACCTTAATCTTGCTGATGTGCCTGGCTTCCCTAGCGCTCACTGCCCAAACAGTGGTGCTCGATGTGAAGACAGACACCACGAAAGACAATTCATACGGACAAAACAAAAAGAATTTTGTACATACTTTTTTCAGCTATGGATTATTTGCTTCCGGGGGGAACCCGGGTGCAGAGATTATTCCCTGGGCCAGTTATGATATGTCATCCGGTCTGCGATATAAGCACAAATGGACGGAAGTGCTGTCTTCCGGGGCAGAAATCGGGTGGCACGGGCAATCTTTTGCGCTAAAACAGCAAGCCGGCAAGGTGCTTCCAAATACGGCTATAAACCAATCGGAAGACTTGTTTTACAATGCGCTGGAAATTAATATCTACCAGCGGTTTAACTGGGGAAAGCGCGGAGATATTATCGGTAATTTTATTGACCTGGCTGTCGGTGCCGATTTGTTCGCGGGCCTGCGGCATCATACGGTAAATACCCTGAACAACGGGGTAGTCCGCGAAGTGACTGACCGCAAACTCAGCTATGGCAGAAAGTATTTTCTGCATGCCATTTTAAGGGCTGGTTTTAACCGGTGGGTGGCTTACGTGAGATACCGGTTTACGCCTATCATTGAACCTGCCTCACTCTACCCGGCATTGCCTGCCCTATCCATTGGGGTGCAAATCGGGTTTCACTAAACAGCAAACCGATATGAAAGCATGGTACCTGGTAAAAAACGGCAAACCGCAAGAAGCGTTTGAACTGCGGGAAACCGAAGCACCCGTGCCCGGCCCTGAACAGGTTTTAATCAGGGTGGAGGCTTCGGGATTGAATTTCGCGGATGTTATGGCCCGGCTGGGTTATTATGAAGACGCGCCCGCTATACCCTGTGTGCTGGGCTATGATGTGGCCGGGGTGGTGAAGGCTTGCGGTTCCAACGCGGATCCCGGGTTGAAAGGCAAGCGTGTGGCAGCCCTTACCCGTTTCGGAGGATATGCCGAATACGCCCTGACGGACCACCGGGCGCTTGCCGTGCTCCCTGACAATATTTCGTTTTCGGAAGGAACCGCACTGGGAACCCAGTACCTGACCGCATGGTATTCCATGTTCATGCATATGCGGCTTATCCCGGGCGATGTGATTCTGGTCCACGCGGCTGCCGGAGGGGTGGGCACCGCACTTACGCAAATGGCCCGGCATATCGGCTGCCAGGTCATCGGTTTGGTGGGAAGCGATGAAAAAATACCTTACGTGCGGGAAAACGGGGTGGATTACCCGGTCAATTACCGCAAAACGGATTACGAACAGGAAGCGCTGCGCATCCTGGGCAACAAACGGCTACGGGCTTCCTTCAACCCGGTAGCCGGAAAATCATTCAAAAAGGATATACGCCTGCTTGGAGCCGGAGGGACTTTGCTGTTGTTCGGAGCCTCATCGCGGGTGGGCAGGCTGGGGAAGGGTCTGGCTTCATTGAAAATGATTTGGGATATGGGTATTTTGCTGCCAATTCTCTTGGTGGCCAAATCCAAATCCATTGCCGGGGTAAATATGCTGCGCATCGCGGACCATCAACCGCAACTCATTGAATACGCTATGGGCAAGCTCGTCAGATTGCTCGAAAGAAACCTGATCCGCCCACATATCGGAGCTGTATTTCCCGCGGAAGATCTACCTGCAGCCCATGCGTTGCTCGAAAGTCGGAAATCCATGGGTAAAATCTGCATTATCTGGTCCTAATTCCGTTTTTCCTATATTTGAATACCCGGTAAGCCCGGCCTAAAATCCATTTATTATGTATCGGTTTATCAAAAAATTCAGGCCGCGCCTGAAAAACGCCATGGCCATTTACCTGATGGCCGGCTTCTTTTTACCCGCATCAGCAGGCGATACCATAACCGTACAAACATTTACTTTCGGGTCGCCACAGGAGGGAACCTTCCTGTTTCCGCCCGATACGGTGCGTTTTGAAAAGATTTTGATGTACTACACCCTGAAATGCAATCCGGCCCAGAATCCGGCCTGCGGGGAATGGGATTACCTGACCTACACCTACCTGTTTGACCATACCGGGCAGTACGATTCTATCCTGCAGAGCCATCCGAACTTCACGGTGGGCGGGCTGACCCCGGATTCGCTCAGCCTGGCTTTCCAGCCTGCCTGGAGCTTCCATCCGTATTTTGAATACTTTATCACCTATACCGATACCCTGAGCCAGCACCAGGGGCAGGTTGGGAACGGAACCCAGCTAACAGCCATACCCTTCGGTACCAACATACACCAAGCCCGGTCATTTCTGCTTTGGAAGGCCTCTGAACTGCAGGCTGCCGGCTTGTCAGCTGGGGATATTACAAATCTGAAAGTTTTCTTTACCCAGCTTGGAATCCCGATGAATCACCTGACTATTCGCATGGCGCATACAACGGTGGGCACACTCGACAGTCTGTCCTGGCCATCACCGCCCGGCCTCCAGGAAGTTTATCATCGCAAAACGGACTTCCAGGATACCGGCTGGGTTACATTCAATCTTACCACCCCGTTTAACTGGGACGGCACCTCCAATATCCTCATGGAGATATGTTTTGACAATCCCTCCACCGGTTTGTCATACAAGGCAAAAGGAGAAACCACCTCCGGCTTTACTAGTGTTTTAACAGCGTTTGGCAGGGATTACGCCCTGAAGTTCCGCGATGCAGACCATGTGGATGTGCCGGTCCAGGTTTTCAACGATATTGACAGCGCTATCACGATTGAATTCTGGCAGTATGGCGACCCGGATATCCAGCCGCAAAGCGATATCATCTTTGAAGGGATTGATTCGGCAGGTAACCGGGTGCTGAACGCGCACCTCCCCTGGGGCAACGGAAGGGTATACTGGGATGCCGGGAATAACGGTAACAGCTACGACCGCATTGACAAAGCCGCCAACCCGGCTGATTACGAAGGCCGGTGGAATCACTGGGCCTTTGTGAAAGATGTTGCAACAGGTAGCATGAAAATTTACCTAAACGGGCAGCTATGGCATTCCGGCACAGGAAAAAACCGGCTGATGAACGGTATTGTAAAGTTTACCATCGGCTCCGGAGCGCACCTGAACTATTTCTATGACGGGATGATAAACGAATTCCGGATTTGGAACATCGCCCTGCCGGATTCCCTGATCCGGGACGGCATGTACCGCAAGATTAACAGCAGTCACCCATTCTGGGACAATTTAAAAGCCTATTACCGGTTTGACGATGCGGTCAGTAATTGCGCAGCCGATTATTCAGATTATTCCAACCTGGCCACCATGTATGGGGCACCGGAATGGGTGCGTATCCCGGCCTGTGACCTGTTGTTCAAATCCTACAGCGGGCAAACCAGGCCTAACATGATTTTTGAACAAAACACTTACAACGCCTTTGTGGATTCCACCCTGATGGTAGATTCCACGCAGCAAAACCAACTCATGGTGGTGCTTTTTGATGATACGACCCAGCCCACGGTACCCACTGACACGTTATGGGCCTGGCCGGCCTGGTACCACTACACTTACGACAGTGCCGGGCAGGCAATCGATTCCTCCCTGGCCGGCCTGGATACTACTATTTACCATGTAGAACACTACTATTACGACCCGCCTTTCGAAATTGTGAACCGCTATGAACTCGGCCGGTTCATCACTCCGTACGGCATCGGTCTGAGCCTCGGCAATGAAGGCTGGACATGGATTTATGACGTAACGGATTTCCGGCCCCTGCTGGCCGATTCCGTGCACTTGAAAGCCGGCAACTGGCAGGAGCTCCTGGACATGAAATTCGTAATGATTAAAGGAACTCCACCCCGTGATGTAAAAGACATCCGCAACGTGTGGAACGGCAGCCACATGTACAACGCGGCTATCGAAAATGAATTCCTGTATCCTAAAAAATTCTTCATACCACCTGATGTGGCGCAGGCGAGGTTGCGGATCAATATCACCGGGCATGGCTTTGGCGGAAACCTGAACTGCTCCGAATTCTGTCCGCGCACCAATACCGTCCGCGTAAACGGCCAGTTCAAGGCCCTGCAAAACCTCTGGCGGAACGACTGCGACCTGAACCCCTTGTTCCCGCAAGGCGGCACCTGGATCTACGACCGGGCCGGCTGGTGCCCCGGATCGGAAGTAAGGCCTTTCTATTATGACCTGAGCAGCAACATCATCCCGGGCGACAGCGTGGAAGTGGATTTTGATATGCAGCCCGGCTATGTCTGGAATGGGCAGGGCTCCACCCCCCATTACCGCATAGAATCGCAACTGGTAACCTACGGGCCGCCCAATTTTACCCTGGATGCCGCTGTGTCTGAAATCATTGCCCCGACCGACTGGGAATATTACAGGCGTTTTAACCCGATTTGCGACAACGCCATCGTAAAAATCCGGAACACGGGTTCTTCACCACTCACTTCCCTGGATATCTCTTACGGCCCGCAGCAGGGCAACAAGGCTACCTACCACTGGACGGGTAACCTCGGTTTCCTGGAAGATGAAACCGTTTATCTGCCCCCGTCTGACTGGGGTTCCTGGACCGGGCCGGATATCTTTGAAGTGACGGTTTCCAATCCCAACGGAGGCAATGACGAATACGCTGACAACAACACCATGCGCAGTCATTTTCTTCGGACACCGCTTTACGATAACGACCTGGTGCTGTGGCTGCGAACCAACAACGCGGGTTACGAAACCAGCTATATGCTCAAAGACGAAAACGGGAACGTGCTGTATTCCCGCTCCAACTGCTCTAGCAACACGGTGTACAAGGATACTTTCCATCTGGCCAACGGATGCTATACCCTTACCATCAATGACTCCGGGGAAGACGGATTGTACTTCTTTGCCAACAACGATGGCTCCGGGTGGGCCCGGCTCAGAAAAATGAACGGGGTTATTGTAAAAAACTTCAAAGCCGACTTCGGATCGAAGATTTCACAGCAATTTACCACGGGCTTCCCGATGGGGACCGAAGAACCCGCACCAGAATCTTTCGTGGAGGTTTATCCCAACCCGGCCAGCGGACTTTTCAATGTGGACGTGAACCTGGCGGAAACCGAAGACCTGGACCTGACTGTTTACGACCTGACGGGACGGGCACTGTATCACACATCCAGGCCCGGCTTTCGCCAGGGTATCATTGAGGTAGACCTTAAAGGGTTCCCGGCTGGAATGTATTTGTGTATAATGCATGCAGGAGAATTTGTATACACCGGCCGCCTGCTGGTTCAGTGATCAGTAAACGAAAGCATGGCAAATTCCGGGTGCTCTTTATACAGGGCAGCCGATTCGCGTATGGTTTGCTCAACCGGGATGAATTCAAAATCCAGCACCTTTTGAATTTTACCGGCATCGTAACGCACGCTTTGGTAGGAACTGCAGACGGTTTCGCGGGTTAACCTGGGAGTCCTTCCGCTGAAGAAAGAAGCGATTTGATCGCCAACCATGGCCAATACCGCCAGCGCTTTCCCGGCATGGACGTTTGGAGGTCGAACGCCCAGCGCTTCAGCCATCATCCGGAACAGGTCGCGGTAATACAGGTTTTCTGATGAAACAATAAAGCGCTCGGCCGATATATCCGATTCAAGCAGCATTACCGCGGCACGGGCCACATCTCTGACATCCACAAATCCGGTAATGCCGTCCGGATAAAAGCGGAATCCCTGGGCAACCGTTTTAAAAAGCATCAGTGAACTACGATGCCAATGTCCGGCTCCCAAAATAATGGAGGGGTTGACCATGGCCGCATCCAGCCCTTCCCCGATACCCCGCCATACTTCCATCTCGGCCAGGAATTTGCTCAGGGAATAAGCTGATTCAAAACTTCCCTCCCCGCCAAATACCTCCTCGTTGATCACTTCGAGGTCACTATGCCGCCCCAGCGCAGAAACAGAACTGATGTAAACCAGCTTCCGGATACCCCGGGCAAGGCAAGTGTCTACCACCTGCCGGGTACCCTCCACGTTGACTGCCATCATCCGTTTGTGGTCGCGCCTGAGGAACGAAACCATGGCCGCGGCATGCACCACATAATCCATCCCCTCCACCGCGGTTTCCAGAGCTGCGATATCCGGAATTTCGGCTTCAAACCAATCCGGTTGCCTGGAGAAAGCATCGATGATCCGGATATCGCTCCCCGGGCGTTTCATGGCCCGAACCGCATACCCTCGATCCAATAATAAGTGGACTATATAAGTACCCACCAGGCCGGTGGCTCCTGTTACCAATACGCGGGGTTGCTTTCCGGAAGAGTTCATGGACGGGAGCCAAAATTAACAGACTTGCACCGGAAGGCAAGCCCTCAGAGCAATTTCTTGTACCCCTGGTATATACAACCTCCTATGGTATCCATTTTGGCTCCGGTGGCCGAAGAAAGGACATTCACTTCATTTTCTACCCGCAGCACACCCATCAGGGCGATTAAAATGGCTTCCTTGAATTCGATGATATCCGGTTCGGGAAGTTCTACCGGAATCGGGGATAAGGCTTCAATACGCTCCACCAGGTACTTGTTAAATGCTCCACCCCCGGTAAGCAGCATTTTATGGTCTGGGCTTTTTTCCAGCTTTTCCCGTTTATAAATCACATCAATTTCCCGGGCAATTTGTTCGGCAATATGTTCACAGGCCGTTTTCAATTTGTCAGTTGTCGGCAGGTCGAACCGGCTGAATATGGGTTTAATCACCTTGGCCACCCAGCCCCCGCTCAATGATTTGGGATAAAGTTTGTCAAAATACCAGCTACTGTTTAGTTCATCCAACAGCCGTTGGTCAATCATACCCGACCGGGCTATTTTACCATCTTCATCATAAGGTAAATCCATTTCATCCGCCAGTGCATTCAGCAGCATATTGACCGCGCAAATATCATAACCAATGATACGGTCTTCACTGACCTTGCATTCAATATTACAAATGCCTCCAAGGTTCAGCAAATGGGAATATTCCTTAAACAGAATCTGATCAGCAACCGGTGCAATAGGGGCTCCCTGACCTCCGGCTGCCACATCTGTATTCCGGAAATTGGCAATCACCGGAAATCCCGTCTCAAAGGCAATGGCAGCCGGGTCACCAATCTGGCTGGTAAGTAAATTATCGGGCTGATGAAAAATGGTCTGCCCGTGAGAAGCAATGAAATCCAGATTATCAGCAATGCCATTTTTGTCAATAAATTCAGCTACTACCTTGCCGACATAATGGCCGTAAAAAGTATGTGTTTTAATATAGGTAATGGCATTTTGAAGTGTAAGATTGGCCAATCTCAATTTCCATTTGGTAGGATAAGGAATGACTTCCTTGGCCAATAATTCAAAATTCCAGTCTCTTTTTTCACCGGTAAATTTGCAAAATGCCAGGTCAATACCGTCCAATGAACTCCCTGACATGATCCCAATAACATTATAAGTCTTCATAGCCAGTTGGTTTTATAATAGATCACAGATATACCACAACATTTGCTCCAAGAGCGCCTGCTATCGCGTTCTTTAAAACCATTCAAGGACCAGGTATTCTTCCGGCCAGATGTTTTTTGAGGGTAAGTCTTAAGCGAACTTACAAGATACTAAATATTTTTGAAATAATAGCCGGGAAAATATATTTATCACCAGCTAATACAATGAATGAGGGGGAACGGGGCGGATTTAAACACTTTTTAACGCAACAGGGTAAGATTGCCGCGGTGGTGGATAATGTCTTTCCCGCAGCGCATCACAATAATATAAACATATACTCCCATTTCCTGGGGTCTTCCTTCAAAAGTACCGTCCCAGGATATTAGCGGGTCGTTCGTTTCAAACACTTTTTCTCCCCACCGGTTAAATACCTGGAAACTGATTAATTGGTTTTGGCCGAAATCAACCAGTCTTAATTCATCGTTCAACCCATCCCCGTTCGGAGAGAAGGCATTGGGTATGTACAATTGGTCACAGATGGGAATCAGCTTTATGGTTACTTCGTCAGAGGCTTTGCAGCCGTTTTGTCCGGTTACCGTAATGGTGTAAGTCATGGGTTGGGACGGTAAGGCCCAAGTATTCAGTTGGAACGGGTTTGTGACTAATGGATCCGGCTGCCAGTGATAGGCAACCCCGTTGGTAACAGCCCACAGCCATACGGAATCGCCATAATAAACCGCGGTATCCGGCCTGGCAGTTACTTCGGGAAGCGGCAAAACGGTTACTGTAACGGTAGCCGTGTCATTGAAGCAATCATCCGATACATTTACGGTATAGGTTGTGGTAACCGGAGGCGAAACCCTTGGATTAGGATCGAAAGGTTTTAGCACACCTGCCTGCGGGCTCCATTCGTAATAAAGCCCTCCCGAAGCCGAAAGCCTGGCAAAATCCCCGAAGCAAATAGTCGTATCGCTCGACACCGTGGCCTGCACAGGATTCACAATATTCACGGTGCGGGTAACCGTATCAAGGCATCCGTGATCGGTGCTGACTATCAGCGTGACCTGGTAAGTGCCGGCCTGCGAATAAACATGCGCGGGAAAGGAACCGAATTCAGGCGGACTCCCATCCCCGAAATCCCATTTCCAACTGGTTATGGTGCCAGAAGAAACCACACTGGCATCAGTGAATGGCAGTGGGGCATTCAAACACGGTGTGCCAAACTTGAAATCCGCGACCGGTTTCGGATATACTTCCACCTGCCGGGCTATCTGTTCTACACACCCGATGCTATTGGTAACCCGTAAGATCACCTGGTAGGTGCCGCCCTGCCCGTACGCATGCTGGGGATTGGGTATCGTATCAACCGTTCCATCCCCGAAGAACCATTCATACTTTGTGATTTGCCCGTAGGTGGTCTGGCTCAGGTCAGTGAATAATACGGGTTCATCCGGACAGGCAGACATTGCCTGAAAATCAGCTGTCAGGCTTGGATACAACTTCAATACCACTGTATCCGTGTCAGAACAGATGTAGCCCGGATTGGCAATTAACCGGACAAGATATGTACCGGTATCAGGGTAAGTAAAAGAAGGCTCAAAAAGGTTCGAAGTATCTGATTGTATGCCCGGCACGCCAAAATCCCAATGGAAATTGCTGGCCCCGACACTTTGATTGGTGAAACTCACATTAAAGTTACTGCAGTTATAGATCGTATCCTTGTTTCCGGGAGTCGGAATACTGGCCACCACAAGGGGGTTACAATTGGCAACATTGAACTGAAATTCCCTTCGGTGAATGCCCAGTAACACTCCGTTCCGGTATTCTTTTACACAAACACCAACCACGTATTGTCCAATCTGAGTGGGTGTACCTGTCAGTAAACCGGTAGCCGGGTCAATGCTCAAAGGAGGATTAGCCGGCAGGGGGTTGGTTTCATTATATGGCGCTTGGTAGATCACTTTTGCGTAAGGTGGAGGGCTGGCAGGAATCGGCTGGGGCGCCAATTGGGAACCGCCTGTGAAAGGAGCACACAAGCTGTACACCAGGGAATCCCCGTCCGGGTCCGTGGCGCTATGGTCGAAGGTCAGCGGTTCATAGGCACAAATAACGATTGGAGGGAAATTATTAAAATAAGGACTGCTATTGCAAACTGCTTTAGCGGGATCCGGAATATGGGCCATGTAGGTCGCCCCTTGTGTATTGGGATTTACGAGGTTTATGATGGTTGAATTACGGCAGCATCGCTGATACACTGCATAATAACCACCTGTTGAAGGCGGCAGATTCACATTGAACGTGTAAATACCTTCTTCCACGCAAATATTTGGCGGTGCAATCATACAGGGATTACTGGTATTGACCGGTAGCGATGTGATGGTAGGATTATCCAGCAATTCAATATAGCTTCCACCAACAGCCGGAAAGATGAAAAGGTGGGCTGGCATATCAAATGGAGCGCCTCCTCCGTTGCAATCGCGGTAAACTTTCAGGGTGATCTGGTAATTATTATTGCCCGTACACTGGTAGCTGATCTCTCCACCTATGATATGGAAAGCCTCCATACGTGACAGCATGACCTGGGCTAAAATCCAGAAGAAAAAGATTATTCGCTTCACAATTTGCCTGATTCTACGTATTCCCGGTGGAAAAAACAGAAAATGTATTGGCTAAAATACAGAACCGTATCCGTAAAGAATACATTCCAAAAAAAGAACTCTTTCCGGTTTCACAGCAAATAGCTTGACTATCGGTTTAGAATTTACACAGAATTTACCTAACATTATTCCGAAAAAAACTGTCGTATGGTTGTTCAGATCGAATCGGTTAAGACCCGGAAACAACTTAAAAAATTCATTTACCTGCCCGAAAAACTTCACAAGAACCATGCGAACTGGCTGCCGCCCATTTACATGGACGAATGGAAATTTTACAATCCGCGTAAGAACCATGCCATGGCCCATTGCGATACCACCCTGGCCTTGGCCTATAAGAATGGAGAGCTGGTTGGGAGGATTATGGGTATCATTCATTACGCATTTAATGAAACCTGGAACCAAAAAGACGGCCGGTTTTTTAACCTTGATTGCATCAATGACCAGGAAGTAGCCAATGCGCTGATTAAATATATTGAAGATTGGGCCCGGAGCAAAGGTATGGACCATGTGGTTGGCCCTTATGGTTTTTCTGACAAGGATCCCCAGGGTGCCATGGTCGAAGGTTTTGACAAACTGCCTGTGATATCGGCTGTCTGCAATTTCGATTACATCCCGGAACTTATCCAAAATGCCGGGTACAAACCCTATATCACCTGGGTGGAATACAAATTTCCCGTCCCTGACAAACTGCCGGATCTATATTACCGGGTGTATGACCGATTGATGCGACAGGGCAAATTCCAGATAAAAGAATTTACCAGCAAGCGGGAACTAAGGCCTTATATCATTCCCGTCTTTCGCCTGATCAATGAGGCCTTTACGCCCTTGTATGGATTTGCAAAGATGAGCGAGGCGGAGATGAAAGCCCTGGCCCGCCAATACTGGCCGGTACTGGATCCCCGGTTTGTAAAGTTGGTCTTTCAAGAAAATGAGGTGGTGGGGGTGATCATCGGAATTCCGAACCTGACAGAAGGAATCCGCAAAGCCCGTGGCCGTCTGTTTCCTTTTGGCATTTTCACCATAAAAAAATACATGAAGCAAACCCGCCAGCTTGACCTCATTATAGGCGCCATTAAGGAAGATCTGCGCGGCCGGGGCATTGACGTCTTGCTGGGGAAACATATACTCGAATCCGCTCAAAAGGCAGGTTTTCTATGGGTTGACAGCCACCTGGAACTGGAAACCAATGTCAAGATCCGGGCAGAAATGGAACGAATGGGCGGTAAGATTGAAAAGTGGTTCAGGACTTTCCGGAAAGCAATTCAGTAAAGTCCATAAATGACCGGATGGATTGCAGTGTTTTTGCCGGGTCTTCCAGCATACCCATATGACCCGCCTGTTCCAACCAGGTAAATTGCACCACCGGGGGCAACGTGCATTGAACCAGGTTCTTGTCCGGGTCAATCAGCTTGTCATACCTGCCAATATGAATTAGTACCGGGCAGGAACAATGTCTAAGGGCTTCTTCACGGCTTTTGCGGGTTTTCATTGCCTGCAGGTAAGCGATAAAATATTCGGGAGGAACCGCTTCTACACGTTCAACACATTCCCGGACGGTTTCCGGGTGGGCCGAAGCAAAATGCTGTGAGAACAATCCCGGGATTGATTCTTTCACATAAGGCATGCTGCCATGCTTTTCCAAAAAGGCAATAGTCTTATCCCGGTTTTTTTGTTTTCCGGGATCATCCCCAAACGGATGAGAATGGATGAGCCCCACCCCGGAAAGCGTATTCGGGATCAATGACAACAACTCGAGGGCGATGTATCCGCCCATGGAATGGCCGAGAAACACAGCGTTCTGGCCGGCCACATCATGCACAAATCCGGCAAAAAGCTTCCCCAACCTGGCCATAGTGAATTCCTGTTTGAAACCCGGGCTTTCCCCGAAACCGGGCATATCAGGCACTATTACCCGGAAAGAGGTTTCCAGCCCACCCAGTAAGGGATTCCATATATTGTGGTCCAGGCCGAAACCGTGCAGCAATATCAGGGGCAGGCCATCGCCATAGGTCCGGTAGGCGGTTTCCAATTCGTCCTGCTTATAGATTTTTAACATTTACTTTTTTAAGCCGCTTGGAAATTCCCGCTAAATTCATGGATCTAAAATAATTCCTTTCTTATGAAACGAATACTTTTCTTTTTCCTGACAATAAACTGCACCTTATTGGTTCGTTCACAGGGTACTTTCCCATACAACGGAGTGCAGGACATCCGGGATGTCAGTTACGCTTTTGTGCATGCTACGATCATACCCAGGGCAGGGGAACACCTGGACAACGCCACCCTGCTGGTAAAAAATGGCCTCATCCTGGACCTGGGCACTGATATTGAAATTCCGGAAAACGCGGTTGTCTTTGACCTGAGCGGGAAATATATCTATCCTTCCTTTGTGGACCTGTGGTCAGATTACGGAATGCCTCAGCAAAGCAAGAAAAGGAATAAGCCGCGAAGGGGACACGGCCGTCCCGGTCCACAACCCCTGAGCAATAAAAAAGGCGCTTTCGGCTGGAACCAGGCCATTAAACCCGAAATCCGCGGAGAAGAACTGTTCCACACAGATACAGCCAAGGCCGGGCGATACCGAAAAATGGGTTTTGGTACCGTGCTGACCCATGTTCAGGACGGTATTATGCGCGGCACGGGCAGCATGGTATTGCTGGCCAACCAAAGAGACAATCAAAACCTTATTATACCGGAAGCAGGGGCATTTTTCAGCTTTGACAAGGGAAGCTCCACGCAGAATTATCCTTCATCGCTCATGGGTTCCATTGCCCTGCTGCGGCAAACATTTTATGACGCTCAATGGTACGAAAAGGCGTCACAGTTGCCCGGGTCCGAGCGGAATCTATCGCTGGAAGCTTTGCTTCGCATCATGGATTTGCCTGCATTTTTCAGTGTAAAAGATAAATACTCCCTCCTTAGGGCCGATAAGATCGGTGATGAATTCGGTATCCGGTTCATCATAAAAGGGGCCGGTGACGCCTACCAGCTGGCGGATGCCGTGAAAAAGGCGGACGTGCCAATGATCCTGCCGCTTACTTTCCCAAAACCCTATGACGTATCCGATCCGTACGATGCTGACCTGGTCAGCCTGGCGCAAATGAAACATTGGGAGATGGCACCCGCCAACCCCGCACTGCTCAGCCGGGAAGGGATCACTTTTGCCCTGACTTCAGCCGGTATACAATCTGCCGGAGAATTCTGGAAAAACCTCCGCAAGGCGGTGCATTACGGGCTGGACCCGGACCTGGCCCTCCGGGCATTGACCGAAATCCCTGCCAGTCTCGCGCGGGCCGGGCAATACGTGGGTACGCTCGAAAAAGGCAAATACGCGAATTTCCTGATCACCTCAGGAAACATTTTCAACCAGGACATCCTGATTTATGAAAACTGGGTCCGCGGGCAGCGCTATGTCATTAATGATATGAACCTGGCCGGCCTGTCCGGACCCTATGAACTGACTGTAGCGGAGCAGGAACCTGTGCAGTTTGAACTGAAAATGAAGAAAAACAGGCTGCACGCCACCCTGACCAAGCCGGATACGCTGAAGTGGAAAATCAAGGTCAGGGTTTCCGGCACACTGGTAAACCTTACGGTTGACCAGGGAGAAGGCCAGACGCATCATTACCTCCGGTTAAGCGGCTGGATCAAAGGCAATGAGTGGGCCGGAACCGGTTCCGGCCCGGACGGGGAAACCTTTTCCTGGACAGCCCGCCAGCTGAGCGTGGCCGACCTGAGCGGCAAGCCGGACGAAAGCCCTCCGCCAACGCTGGGAGCGGTGTTGCATCCGTTTGTAGCGCACGGATGGACAGAACCGCCCAAACCGGAAACCATTCTATTCAAAAACGCTACCGTCTGGACCAATGAGGAGGAGGGCATCGTGGAGCATACAGACGTACTGGTGTCGGGCGGCAAGATACAGGCAGTTGGGCAGAACCTCGATGCCCCGGGGGCACGGGTTATTGATGCCACCGGCCTGCACCTGACCAGCGGCATTATTGATGAGCACAGCCATGTGGGTATTGCCGGGGGCGTGAATGAAGGCACCCAGGCCAGCAGTGCTGAAGTGCGTATTAAGGATGTGATTGACCCCTCAAATATCAATATTTACCGGGCACTGGCCGGTGGGGTCACCGCCCTGCATGCCCTGCATGGTTCGGCAAACCCCGTGGGCGGGCAAACCCAGCTGATAAAACTGCGCTGGGGCAGGCTGCCGGATGAGATGATTTTCAGCCAGGCTCCCCCTTTTATAAAATTTGCCCTGGGGGAAAATGTAAAACAATCCAACTGGGGCGACCAGTTTACCCAGCGCTATCCACAGACCCGGATGGGTGTGGAACAGGTTTATACAGACCTGTTTACCCGGGCCAGGGAATATGAAAAAGCCTGGCAGGCATACAACAACCTGCCGCGGAAGGAAAAGGAAAAGGCCATACCACCCCGCAAAGACCTGGAACTGGAAGCCCTGCTCGAAGTACTGAACGGACAACGGTTCATTACCTGCCATTCCTACGTGCAATCGGAAATCAATATGCTGATCAAAGTGGCTGAACGCTTCGGTTTCCGGGTAAATACGTTTACACACATCCTGGAGGGCTATAAAGTGGCTGATAAAATTAAAGCGCATGGCGCGGGAGCCTCTTCCTTTTCGGATTGGTGGGCTTACAAGTATGAAGTGATTGAAGCCATTCCTTACAATCCGTCCATACTGGATAAAGTGGGGGTCATCACAGCCGTCAATTCGGATGACGCTGAAATGGGGCGCAGGCTGAACCAGGAAGCGGCCAAAGCCATGAAATACGGGGGCCTGAGCCGCGAGGAAGCCTGGAAACTGGTTACCCTGAACCCGGCCAAGCTGATGCATGTCGACCAGTACACCGGCAGCATCCGGCCAGGCAAGGATGCCGACCTGGTGTTATGGTCCGATGATCCGCTTTCCGTGTACGCCATACCGCTTATGACCCTTGTAGACGGAATCGTGTACTTTGATCGGGAACGGGAAAAACAAATGGAAGAATACATCCGGGCCGAACGGCAACGGCTCATAAACAAGATGTTGGCCGAACTGGCCAAAGGCACACCCGGGCAAAAACCAAAGCCGCTATTTCACCCGGAATATCATTGTAACGACATTGAAAGCGATTTTACGTGGTAAAAAACAATTACCAAATGAACAAGCATAAAATATTTTCCATAACTGCTTTGGCCGCTTTCCTGTTTTTGGCAACCCAGACCCGGTCCCAGGAGAAGCCGTTGATCCTTTACGGAGGCACAGCCCATATCGGAGACGGCCGGGTAATAGAACATGCGGCCATTGGCATCGAAAACGGAATAATCACTTTTGTTGCGGATGCCACCACCATCCGCATTGACACCAACAAAGCGAGTGTAATTGACGTGACCGGACAACAGGTGTACCCGGGGCTGATCGCCCCGAACACCACTTTGGGGCTGACCGAAATTGATGCGGTCCGGGCTACGCACGACTACCAGGAAACCGGAACCTACAATCCGAATGTCAGGAGCCTGATCGCCTATAATACCGACAGTAAAATCATTCCCACGGTCCGGTCCAACGGCATTTTGCTGGCACAGGTATGCCCCACAGGAGGACGCATTTCAGGGACTTCATCCATCATGGCCCTGGACGGCTGGAACTGGGAAGATGCCGCCTTTAAGGCGGACGATGGCATACACCTGAACTGGCCATCCCGTTTCCGGTTTACCGGCTGGTGGGCTCAGCCCGGAGGGATAGAGCCCAATGAGAAATACGACCAGCAGGTGGCCAACCTGGAGCGTTTTTTCAGTGAAGCCAGGGCTTATGCCGGAACCGCCAGCCACGAGGTAACGAATCTGAAATTCGAGGCCATGCGCGGCCTGTTCGACCACAGCAAGAAATTGTATGTTCACGTAAACCAGGCGCGGGAAATCCTCGCGGCCGTGGATTTTGCCCAGCGCTACGGCCTGGACCTGGTGCTGGTGGGAGCCCGGGATGCCTGGAAAGTGGCCGACCAATTAGCCAAAGCAAAGGTACCCGTGATCCTGGCGCCTGTGTTCCGGATTCCGGCCACAGCCGATGAGGATTATGACCAGCCCTATAAAACAGCCGCGATGCTGCAAAAAGCCGGTGTGCTGTATTGTTTAAGCCTGAAAGGAAGCTGGGAACAACGCAACCTGATGTTTGAAGCCGGAATGACCACCAACTGGGGCCTGAGCCGGGAAGAGGCGCTGGCTTCCGTCACGTCCAACACGGCCCGGATACTGGGCATTGACGACCTGACCGGGACCCTGGAAGAAGGCAAGCAAGCCAACATTATCGTTTCCACAGGCGACCTGCTGGATATGAAAACCAGCCAGGTTACCCTGGCATTTATCCGCGGGGAGGCCATTGACCTGTGGACTCACCAGAAAGAGCTCAACCGGATATACTTGGAAAAATACGGCCTGGATAAATAGGAAAAGCCACCTTTTCCCGGTGGCTTTTCTATGGGCCGTCTGAGGGTGAGGCCTGTCATCGCATGATGAGGAATGAACGGGCCTGGTTTCCTTCCGCGCTATGAATAATCATCCAGTACATGCCATCTTCCAGCTTGCTCGCATCAAATTCGATATGATGAGGCCCTTTCGACAGGAATCCTTCATATACTGTAGCCAGAATACGCCCACTGATGTCAGTAACCTGCATGGCCACCTGGCCGGGATCTGCAACAGAAAAATCAATTTTCAACTGGTCGGACACCGGATTCGGATAAAGGACCAACTCACCGATAGATGCTCCCAAGGGATCTATTCCGCTGCTTACCACGTGAAGCGTATCGCAATAGGTATCCATGCACATGGTAGCTGAATCGGTAATTGCCAGGCAAACTACATAGATACCCGGATTTTGATAAAGGTGCACCGGGTTTTCAAGGATGCTGAAATTCCCGTCCCCGAAATACCAGAGGTAGTAGAGGTTATTCCCGGTGGATTGGTTGGTAAAGGTAGCAATCATACCGTTGAGTGAATAGGTGAAATCAGCCTGACAACTCCCGCCTCCGACATGAACTGTATCGCAATAGGTATCAACACAACTGTCAATGGTGGTCATGGTCAGGCATACCAAATACGAACCGCTCTGGGAATATGTGTGCCACGGATTGGGCATATTGCTGGTTGAGCCGTCTCCGAAATCCCAGTGGAAGGAAGGCATGATGCCCGTGGATTTATTAATGAAGTGTACCGCATTGCCAAAGGTGAAGTAATGGAAATCGGCATGACAGCCCGTACCTCCGCCAACAGGCACCATATGGCACCAGGTACTGGTACAGCTGTCGTCCGTGATAATGGTCAAACAAACATGATACATTCCCGGTTGACTGTAGGTATGTGCCGGATTCTGCTGAGTGGAAGTATCCCCGTCCCCGAAGTCCCAGTGCCAGCTTACAATGTTTCCGGTAGCAACTGATTGATCGTGGAAATGCACCATAAAACTGCCGGGAGTGAGCTGGAAGCTGAATTTCGCGTGGCATATGGCCGGGTTGCTGTTGCATGGACCTGGGGTCCAGCTTGTTACTCCGTGGTAATGCATGGCAATGCAGGCATTCTGGTAGGTAACACTGTCACAGCCGCACACCGGCATATACACAGCCGGGCAGGAAACGGTGGTATCAATCAGGCTGCTGTCAATGCATTGCTGCTGTCCCGTAGTGACGGTTATGGTGTCGCAATAGGTGTCCTGGCAGCCGGCAGAATCGTCTATGCTCAGGCAAACCACATAGGTACCGGCCTGTGAGTATGTATGCCACGGGTTGGGCACATGGCTCGTAGTGCTGTCCCCAAAGTCCCAGGTATAATGCAGGTCATACCCCGAACTCATGTTATTGAAATGAACATTCAGCCCGTTGCTCCACGAAGTGAAAAAAGCATTGCAGGGCTGGTTCTGTCCTACCGTCACTGAATCGCAGAAGGTGCTCGTGCAGCTGTCAGTAGTCTGAATGGTGAGGCAAACCAGGTAAGTGCCCGGGCTGCTGTAATGATGGAACGGGTTTTTCATGTGCGAGCTGTCCCCGTCCCCAAAATCCCAGTGCCAGGAGGTAATATATCCCGAGGCAGTTGACTGATCGATAAAATGCACTCCGCTCTGGAAAATCTGATAGGTAAAATCTGCCTGGCAGGAGCCGCTTCCGGTACAAGGCCCCGGGGTCCAGGTTGTAACCCCATGCCAATTGTAGGCTTCACAGGCATTGTTGTAAGTAACCGAGTCGCAGCCGCATACCGGCATATATACCATCGGGCAGGCTACCGTAGTGTCAATGATCGAACTGTCAATACATACATTGGATGTGCCTACTGCAATGGTGTCGCAAAAGGTATCCTGGCAACCTGCATTATTCGAGATGGTCAGACACACGACATACGTGCCGGATGCCGAATACATGTGTACAGGATTCTTGAAATAGGAATGGGTTCCGTCTCCGAAATCCCAGAACCAGTGCACCCAGTTATTGTAAGTCGACTGGTCGGTGAAATGCACGATTTGCCCGTTGACGCTGTAGCTGAAATCGGCCTGGCAGTTAGCTTGGGCTATTGCGAAATGTGCCAGGGTAAGAAACGGTAGTAAAACAATCAATCTCTTCATGGCTATTGGGTTTTAGTTTTAGTCTATTGAATACTAATTTTCCGGGCGCTCCAGGCATTCCCGGCCAATACATGAACCAGGTAAATGCCTGGTGAAATATCTTGCAAGGAAATCGTTGCTTCGTTGATCAAATAGGTAACCGGAACGGTAACTAACCTGCCACAGAGATCCAATAGTTGAACCTCCTGAATATTGCTCCCGCTGATTGTAAGCATCTGCCGGGCAGGATTGGGATAAACCCGTACTGGTGTTTCTTTTTTAACCGGGGGTAAATCCGCTGACGGGTCCACCACAATGAAGGAAACCGAATCGGCATATACCGGGATAGGCACTTCCGCACTGTCAATCAGGACGACATTCGCGAAACTGATGGTCAGGGTATCGATAGCATCCAGGTTCTTGCCCGCGATGTTTTGCTCCATGATAAAGCTGATCCGGGCAATCGGACCATTGCCATAGCTGTTTTGATGGTTCAGCTTAGTGATAGCTGCCGTAAAACTTCCCTGCTGGTAAAAATCTTTGTCAAAGGTCAGCAGGGCAGAAGGAACCCCAATCCAAGTACTGCTGTCAAGTGTCATGTGAACGGAGCCCGAATCGATAAGGCTGCTGGTATAGCGCAAAGTAAAAGCCAGGCCATAAAAATTGGTTGGCATACCCATTTGTCCCAGAATTAAGGTAAGGGTAAGGGTGTCTGATACATGCAAAGTGTCCTGAATTACCGGCATAAACCTAAGCCACGGATTGCCCATTGTGCCGGGAATCATCGGGTACATATTGGAGGAAAGGGCAGCCGTATCATGGGTTTTTCCAATGTTATGATGAATGGCCACCAGATCGCCCAGGTTCACAATGCCGTCACCGTTGCAATCTGCATGGCTGGTGGGTATTCCGTTCCAGAGGGTATCAGTTCCCCAATTGGGCGCGGGTTCTCCCTGCCAGTTGATGGTGGCATTGGGTCGCACCGGCCCGGAATGGCCGAATTTTATGCCCAGGGTCAGGATATCAAAAATATCCGCATGTCCGTCATGATTAGCATCACCGGGCCACACGATCTCCGTTAACTGAGCCTGTACGAAGGGAAGGCCGGTAAAAAACAACAATGCAAAAACGGTTAAAAATCTTTTCATAGCCGGCAGGTTCACTAATCGACTAAAGCAAAAATCACCATTCTATTTTATAGAAACCAGTACAATTTTCTTTATTTTCCGGATACTTTTCTTACTATTTTTTCAGTTCATTTATTCCCAGACAAGACTTTTGTTATTGATTTTGTTTATTTTGTAGCCTATTTTAAGAAAAATATTTTTGTACCTATATCTTGATTTTCCAAACCTACAATAAAAATGCATAAGGGTAAGCTGATTTCAGTATGCCGGTTGCTTACGCACAGTGAAATGCGTCAACTCTGTTTATTTGTTCAATCTCCCTTTCATAACCGTGATCCGCTGGTTAGGAAACTGGTAGAATACTTATTCAGCCTTTCTCCCAAATATACTGATCATGCACTGAACCGCAAGATTATCTTTAGTCAGTTATTCCCGGGAGACCCCTATGATGAAAAGCGCTTAAGTTATATCGTTTCTGCTACGCTGAAGCTGATGGAAGACTTCCTGTTTATCCGGGAAAAGAAGAAAGATGCTTTTGATAAAACATTGGCGCTGCTCCGGTTTTACAGCCGCAATAAGCTGGATAAGCACTTTCATTCTGTAGAGCAAAAAGCCCGGAAGCTTTCCGAAAAGATGGACTGGCCCGATGCGGGATATTTCTATAACCTTTACCGCCTGAATGAAGTCCTGAACGAAAGGTTTGAGCAAACCAGGAAACGGGTCTATGATGAAAGCCTGCAATCGCTGATGGACCACCTCGACCGGTTTTATGTGCTCAATAAGCTGAAGTACAGCTGTGAAATGATAAACCGGAAAGCGGCTGTGTCGGGGGAATATGAAATGCGGCTGTTGGATGAAATCCTTAGCCTGGCCCAAAGGGATCCGGCTCTGGATTACCCAAGCCTGACCGCCTATTATCATGTCCTGCAAATGCTGAAAGACCCTGATAAGGTGGATGCCTTTAAATCTCTACGCCAGTTGTTGCAGCAGTATGCGGCACGGTTTCCGGTACAGGAAGCCCGCGATTTATATACCTATGCCCTCAACTATTGTATCATCCAAATCAACAAGGGAGAAACCGGGTACCTGGAAACGGTATTTGCCCTTTACCGCGAAATGCTTGAAAAGAAGATTATTTTCATTGATGGGGAAATATCTCCCTGGAGTTTTAAAAACATTGTATCCGTTGCCCTGCGGTTGGAACAACTGGAATGGGCAGAGTCTTTTGTAAGCCGGTATATCCGGTATCTTGCGCCCACGTTCAGGCCGAATGCCTATGCCTATAATATGGCCAGTATTATGTACAGGCGGCAGCAGTACAAAAAGGCGCTGTTGCTCTTGCAACAAGTCCGGTTCACGGATATTTATTATTCACTGGATACCCGCTCCCTGCTCCTGAAAATCTATTATGAACTGAATGAGCGGGAAGCATTGCTTAACCACCTAGAGACTTTCAGGGTTTATCTCATACGTAACAAACTGATTTCCGATAATATGCGCAGGGTTTATCAAAACCAGGTGCGGTGGCTTCGAAGGTTATTGCGGACGCGTTCCGTTGAAAAAACCAAATGGCTGCTTTCTGAGCTGGAGCAAACGGGACAGGTGGCAGATAAAAGTTGGTTGCTTGCCAAATTCCGGGAACAATGCCTGGAGCAGGCCGTTCAGTAGCCAAGTTCCCAAAGCTTTTTATATTTAAGCCAAAGGGTGACGGATGGCAATAATGGCGGCCATATTGGTTTTGGGTATTTTTGGCCAGTGGCTGGCCTGGCGCATTAATGTGCCTGCTATTTTGCCTTTGATAATCATCGGCCTGATTGTCGGGCCCATCATTTCACTTGACCTGTTCCTCGGCTACAAGTTGATCGATCCAAATGAATTAATGCCCAGCGTTACGCTGAATCATTTCATATCGCTTTCGGTAGGGGTTATTTTGTTTGAGGGAGGGCTGACCCTGCGCCTCAAGGAAGTGCGCCATGTGGCATCCACCGTTCGTAACCTGATCCTTATCGGCCCTTTGATCACCCTGGCAGGCAGCAGCCTGGTTGCCCATTTTGTCCTGGGCATGGACATTCGCATCGCCCTGTTATTCGGCTCCCTGATTATTGTAACCGGCCCAACGGTTATCGGGCCTATTTTGCGGAGTGTACATCCCAACAAAAGAGTGGCTACGGTGCTGAAATGGGAAAGCATACTGATCGATCCCATCGGTGCCCTGGTAGCCGTGCTTATGTATGAATTCTTCCGCAGCGGTGCCGGGTTTGCCTTTACTTTCACTGCCCTGCTTACTTTCGGAAAAGTGGTGCTGGCAGGAGTTGTCACAGGCATATTCACAGCCTGGCTGCTCTACCTCATGCTAAAACGCCACTTGATCCCTGATTACCTGATCAATACCATGGCTTTGGCTTTTGTTATGCTGGCTTTCGCGGGAGCCGAACTGATCAGCCCGGAGTCCGGCTTATTGTCAGTTACACTGATGGGAATCCTGCTGGCCAACATGAATATCCCCGAACTGAAAAATATCCTGAACTTCAAGGAGAGCCTGACCATTTTACTGATTTCCATATTGTTCATCATCCTGGCAGCTGAAATAGAACCGGCACAGCTGCAACTGCTGGGCTGGAAAAGCCTGGTGGTTTTTGCCATTGTGATCCTGCTGATCAGGCCCTTAAATGTCTTTATCAGCAGTATAGGATCCGCCCTGAAGCTAAACGAAAGGCTGTTTATTTCCTGGATCGGCCCACGGGGTATAGTGGCCGCGGCCATTGCTTCCATCTTCAGCATGAACCTGCTGAACATGGGGACTTTAAGCCCACAGGAAATGCGGGATGTGCAATTATTGGTTCCGCTGACTTTTCTGATCATCCTGGGGACGGTGGTCATCCAGGGATTAAGCGCCAAAAAGGTCAGCGAGTGGCTGGATGTGATCAAAAAGAATCCCGAAGGATTCCTGTTGCTGGGGGCTCATGACGCGGCCCGTAAAATCGCAGCGTACCTCCAGAAAGAGGGAATGGAAGTGGTATTGGTAGATACTTCCCACACTAACGTGAAGGAAGCCCGTTCCAGCGGATTAAAAGTGATTGAACATAACATTCTGTCAGAAGATATGGCCGATGAACTGGAAACATTTGACATCGGCACGTTTATGGCGCTCACCTCCAATAATGAGCTGAATATTTTTTCCTGCCGCAAATTCAAAAGGGAACTGGCTGAAAACAGAAACTACCGCCTGATAACGCGCCATGAAATCAAGTTCAACTCCCTGGTCAGGCCTAAGTACATCCTGTTTGGAAACAATGCCGATTTTTACAAGCTGATTGATGTTTCGAGGCGGTATCCGGAAATCAAGGAATTAAAACTGTCCAGCACTGATGAATTTCAGCAAGTAATGGATAACCTGCCGGCAGACATGATTCCTCTTTTCCTGAAAACCCGGGAGAAACATTTCAAGGTCATTCTGGCAGATGGGAATACCCGGTGGGAAGATGGAGATATTTTAGTGTATATGGGTCCTGAATGGAAAGCCTGATAACGCGCACTTTGGTATGAGTAAAGGGAAACTACAAAAGTTTGCCGAGCTGGCTACTTTTCCGAATGTATTCCAGAATTTCAGCCATCACCAGCCGGAGCTGATCAATTACCGGTCTGAAAAAGCAGATCTCAAAGGCCGGTGGAATCAATTTTTCGGCAATAAACATCCCATTACCCTTGAATTAGCCTGCGGCCGGGGCGAATACACCCTTGCCATGGCCCGCAGGACACTAACCGGCAATTTCATCGGAGTGGACATAAAAGGCGCCCGCATCTGGAAAGGAGCCAAAACCGCACTGGAAGAAAACCTGAGAAATGTAGCCTTTGTCCGGACGGAAATTGAATTTCTGGATCACTTTTTCGCTTCGGGGGAAATTGCCGAAATATGGATTACCTTCCCGGACCCTTTTCCCCGGAAAAGCCGCTCGGGCAAACGCTTAACCAGCCCGCGCTTTCTGGACATTTATCAAAAAATTTTACAGCCGGGGGGCTTCATTCATCTGAAAACCGACTCCGAACTGTTGTTTGACTTTACCCTTGAGATGATACGCGACAGAAAATTAAAAATCCATCAGCTGGTAAGGGATGTATATTCGGAGCCGCACGGCAATGACCTGCTGTATGTAAAAACCTACTACGAAAACCTGCACCTGGCCGAGGGGCACATTATAAGATATGTGCGCTTTTCCCTGGAAAAGGATAGCTGATCAGGAAACATCAATTTCCTCATTGTCCTTATTGAAGAAGTGGTATTCCACCAGTTGGAAATCATTGTTTTTATACAGCTTCACCCAACGCTGGTATTTCCAGAACCATTTGAGCTGCCTGGACACCACGCCTTCTTTCAGGTAGGAATAAAGGAAGGGATGCACATGCAGTTTCAGTAAAGGCAGGTTTTGGTTCTTGAACAGGTAATCGATTTTGCGTTCAATTTCATCCACGATGAGGATGGTCGGTCCGATTTTGCCCGTGCCATGGCAGGTTGGACACAATTCTGAAGTAACGATATTGAGTTCCGGCCTGACCCGCTGGCGGGTAATCTGCATAAGCCCGAATTTGCTTATAGGCAAAATGGTATGTTTTGCCCGGTCAGTTTCCATGGCCTTCCGGATGGTCGCCAGCAACTTCCGTTTATTGGCGGGGTTTTTCATGTCAATGAAATCAATGATGATGATTCCGCCCAGGTCGCGCAGGCGCAGTTGCCGGGCAATTTCAAAAGCAGCCTCTTCATTGACCTGCAGGGCATTGGTTTCCTGGTCAACTGAATTGTCGGTCCGCGGGCCGCTGTTCACATCGATCACGTGCATGGCTTCGGTATGTTCGATCACCAGGTAAGCGCCACTGGGCAGGGTGACGGTTTTCCCGAACAAGGATTTTACCTGCCGTGTAATCCCATAGGCATCAAAGATGGGTGCCCGCCCTTTGTGCAGGGTGACGATATTTTCTTTGCCCGGGGCAATTTTTGAAACAAAGGTTTTTATATCGTTCAGAAGGGGCTTCTCGTTGACTACGATCCGGGTAAACGATTCATTGAGCAGGTCGCGCAGCAGGCCGCTGGTGCGGTCCAGCTCGCCCATGATTTTTTTGGGTGGTTGTTTCCCCGACAGTTTTTTACTGACTTTTCCCCATTTCTCCATCAGGGCATTTAGGTCTTCGTGCAAGTCGGCCACTTTTTTGCCCTGAGCTACGGTCCGTATCACGATGCCGAAATTGGCCGGTTTGATGCTTTCCACCAGGCGGACCAGCCTTTTGCGTTCTTCAGCAGAAGCAATTTTGCGGGATATCCCTATTGATTTGCCAAAAGGCACCAGCACAAGGTAACGCCCGGCCAGGGTTATTTCGCAGGTCAGCCGCGGCCCTTTGGTGGAAATAGGCTCTTTCAGTATTTGAACCAGAATCGGATTCTTCTTGGAAATGGCATTATTTATCCGGCCGGTTTTGACAATTTTTGGCTCAAACGGAAAATTATCCAGTCGGGCGTATTTATGGTTACCCGCTATGGACAAGCGGGTAAACTTCAGCAAAGACCGGATGTTGGGGCTTAAATCGGTATAATGCAGAAAGGCATCGCGTTTATAGCCTACATCCACGAAGGCAGCGTTCAGCCCGGGATTAATGCGTTTAACCCGCCCCAGGTAAATATCGCCTACGTTGAACCGGCTGTCTTCACTTTCCTGATGCAGTTCTACCAGCCGGTGGTCTTCCAATAAAGCAATTTCAACCCCGCTGGGGGTTGCCCGAATAATTAATTCTTTTTCCACAATAGCGCTTCTACTTTCCAGTGATGGTATAGCACAAACCCGTTCAAATAGCAGGTGCCAAGGCACCTTTACCTGTAAAGCGCAGCAGAAAAGTAACTGAAGGCAGGGGGAAAAATACGGTTACTTATTCTTTTTCTTATGCCTGTTCTTCCTTAACCGTTTTTTCCGTTTATGGACAGCTATTTTATGTCTTTTTCTTTTTTTACCGCAAGGCATTTTTTACACTATTTTATTTTAACAATTGGAGTATTTCGTTTTTTCTGTATCGCACTTTTTCCAGGGTCAAAGCCTGTAAAAGATAATCCGTAGCCCCGGCCGTATCTCCTGTATCCATTAAAGCTTTCCCCATGCCGGTCATTGCCCGGCTGTTGAGTGAATCCACTTCCAGCACTTTTTGATACCGTTCAATGGCCTTATTATATTGCCCGGACATCAGCGAAAAATCGCCCAGTTGCAACAGGGCCTCAATGTTAGTGGGATATTCTTCCACCACTGCCAAAAGTGTCTGAATCCCCTGCATAGCCGGCCCTTTCCCATTTACCAGGCAGGTAGCGATGCCGGTTTGCGCATCCGGGTTTGCGGGATCCTCCTGCAATACCTTGTCAAAACTCTGGTATGCAATTTCCAGGAAGTAATCAAACATATCCTGGTGGGTACCGGTTTTCTCAATGAACGTAAAAGCATTGATACCCAGTTTTCCTGCCCGTAACCAGGCATCCCGGGTTTCCCTTCTTCTGGCTTCCCGGTAGGCGTAAATTCCAGCAATCAGCGGATTTTGCTGCTCTTCCCAAAATACGGACAACTCGGCCCAGGCTTTTTCATCTTGCTGAAGGAGCCTGTCCAACCTGGCTGCATCTTCCGGAACCAGTGTATTACGGACTTCTTCCGTGAGCCGTTCTAAAGCTGATCCCCCTCCGGTAGTGGTTGGCAGGGCATTTAACCCGATAACCAACCCGATTCCCGCAAGGATAACTATCAGCACATGACGCTTCACTACTTGCTAAGGGTTGCTTTCAGAACCTTGCTGTTCTTTACGTTGTCTACGAAAATCTTAGCAGGCTTAAATGCAGGTATATAATGTTCAGGTATTTCAATTGCCACATTCTTTTTGATGTTGCGACCGATTTTCTTTGCCCGCTTCTTAATTACAAAACTGCCGAATCCCCTTACATACACATTTTCACCATTTTCAAGGGCTTCTTTTACTTCTTTGAAAAATGCTTCCAGAGTCACTAATACATCCACTTTGGGAACTCCGGTCTTCTCTGCAATTTCAGCAATTAAGTCTGCTTTTCTCATGAGTTATCGTATTTACGTTATCTGATTAAAAATCAATAATTCTTTACTCGGTGATTTTCGAGAGCGAGGCAAATTTCAAAATTTATTTTCAAACCTTAAAGCTTTTGAGGCAAAATATCTGTTCTAATCCCTGATTTTTAGCAGAATAGCCGGAAATCATTGTCTACCGGGTCCGTAAACCGTCTGATTCATCCGGGGAAATCCCATAACTTTATACTTGCCTGAAAGGATAGCACTCATGAAAAGATGCATTTTCTGGTTTTCCCTGCTGATACTTTCCGGTTTCAATCTGGAAGCCCAGGAATATAAATGGCAGGCGGAACACTTTACCATTCCCCCGGTAGCCACTGTTCATGCCGGGCAAATCCGCACAGACTGGATGCCCGTTTTGCAAAACCTGGAAATGCCGGCTCCTGGCGGAAAATCCTGGCGGGCCCATCTTATTGAACTGAAAAAAGAAAGAGCCAAAAAAAGCGCACCGGAGTGGCAGGAAGGAACCCACCAGCCGGGCGAAGGTGCGCCATTACCGATACTTGGCCTTAATTTCAAGGGTAACGGATATAACGGTCATGCCCCAAACGATAATTACTGCGCTATATCCAATGACGGTATCCTGATTTCGGTGATCAACACCACCATCTGGATGTATGACACCCGGCAGGATTCCCTGCTCAAAAACGTATCGCTCAATGCCTTTTCAGACACGCTTGGATTAAATGGGGTAAAGTTTGATCCGAAAATTTTGTACGATCCTGAAGCCGACCGTTTCATCATGATCTTTCTGAACGGTTTCCTGGATTCCACTACGCGGATAATTGTCGGATTCAGCCAGACGGCAGACCCCACAGGTTTATGGAACCTATACAGCCTCAATGGCAATCCATTGAACAACGGCACCTGGTCTGATTATCCCAGCATTGGAATTTCGGGCACAGACCTGTTTATAGGCGTGAATACCTTTACCAACGGCTCGGTGAACAACAGCGGGTTTACCGAATCAGTTTTCTGGCAGATCAGCAAAAGCGATGGCTACCAGGGGCAGGCGCTTACGGCAGATTACTACCACGGGCTAACCCTGGCCGGAAAACCTTTTTTCAACATCGCTCCGATTAACGGTGGTTCAGGTCCATACGGAGACAGTATGATTTTGCTTTCGAACCGGAACCTTGACACCCTGTTCAATGACTCCATTTTTATTTTCCGGGTCACGGGTCCGGCAGGCAATGCAACCCTTGACATTGTTACCTGCCATGCGGATGTGCCATACAGCCTGCCTCCACAGGCAAGGCAGCCGAAAGGCAATGAATTTGATACAAACGATTCCAGGATACTGGCCGGGTTTTATGAAAACGGAACCGTGCAGTTCACAGCCTGCACTCTGGCGCCCACGACCGGGTATGCCGGTATTTATCACGGACTTATTAAAGATCCCTTCGGGCCGGCTCCCGGTTGCCGCGCCAATATCCTGGCAGATTCGGCTCTTGATCTGGGTTACCCGAACATAAGCTATTCCGGGAAAGATTCCTTTGACCAAGAATCCATCATCAGCTTTAATTTCACCAGCCCTTCTGTTAATCCGGGTTGCGGTGCGGTGTATTTCAGCAATGAGGGAACCTATTCTTCCATTTTGAAAGTTCAGGAAGGCACTGATTTCGTAGATTTGGTTTCCGGGGCTTATGAACGCTGGGGCGATTACACGGGCAGCCAGCGTAAATACAACGAGCCGGGCGTGGTGTGGATGTGCGGCTCATACGGCAGGAAAAGGAATCAGTTTCCGCGGCATATCAGCAGCACCTGGATTGCCGAACTCAAAAGCCCCGATTCATTGCACCAACATATTCGGGTGCCTGAGCCCGGGGTCACGGTTTTTCCGAATCCGTTCCGGGATATGGTGTATTTCAGCTTTTCCCTTCCGGCCGATGCTGTGGTGTCGGCTTCCGTATATGACATACAGGGCAGGCTGGTCAAACGCCTGGTGGAGGATTTTGCCAAAAGCGGTTTGAATACCATTGGTTTCAACACGCAACCCCTGTCCCGGGGCACTTACATCCTGGAAGTCAGAAGCGGTGAGTCCGTATTGCTCTCCGAAAAAATCATCAAGCAGTAAGGGATATGCACAGCGCCACCTGGTTCAGGAAGCAATTGATGCAATGGTTCCGGCATGCCCACCGGCCCATGCCGTGGAAAGGGGAAAAGGATCCTTACCGGATCTGGCTGTCCGAAGTCATCCTGCAACAAACACGGGTTCAGCAGGGATGGGATTATTATGAAAGATTCATCCGAACCTTCCCGACCGTCCTCGCACTGGCGCAATCCACTGAAGAAGAAGTAATTATTCTTTGGGAGGGCCTGGGATACTATTCCAGGGCGCGTAACCTGCACCGGGCCGCCCGGATCATTATCAATGAATTCAACGGCAAACTACCGGATGATTATAACCTTTTAAAAACGCTGCCCGGTATCGGGCCTTACACTGCGGCCGCGATCGCCTCTTTCGCGTTTAGCCAACCTGTTCCGGTAATTGACGGGAATGTGGTGCGCATTTTGTCCCGGTATTTCGGCATTGAAAAACCATTCGGTTCTGCCAACGAGCGGAAAACTTACCAGAGCCATGCGGAAGCTGTCTTGGACCCGAGGCAGCCCGGTACTTTCAATCAGGCGATTATGGATTTCGGGGCATTGGTTTGCATACCTGCCGGCCCGCGCTGCGCGCACTGCCCGGTTCATGCCCGGTGTTTTGCCTTTGCCAATAACCTGGCAGACCGGTTGCCTCCCCGGCCGGCCAGAAAACCCAGGAAATCCCGGTATTTCCATTACGTGGTAATGCTCCGGAACGGCTACACTTACATCCGCAAACGTACGGGGAACGACATCTGGAAACACCTTTGGGAATTCCCGCTTATTGAAACGGATCGGCTCCTGGATGATGAAGCGCTAAAGCGGGATGCGCGCATCCGGGAATGGCTGAACGACAACGCCCATTGGGAAGAAATATACGGCCCGTACCGGCAGGTATTAACACACCAGAAAATTACCGCTACCTTTGCCGTAGCGCGGGTTACCAGCGCCCCGGGAGGAGACCTGGTGGCTGTCAAAACGGACCGCTTGCATGAATTTGCATTTCCCAAAACCATTCATGCATTTTTATCCGGCAAAGTGTTACATTTATAGTTATGTTTTGTAATCAAACCAATTGAACAATGGTCAACAAAGTTATTCTCATCGGACGCCTGGGCAAGGACCCGGATGTAAGGCACCTGGAAGGTGGGTCAACGGTTGCCAATTTCACCCTGGCCACCTCTGAAACTTACAAAGACAAAGCAGGCAACCGCCAGGAACTCACCGAATGGCATAACATCGTGGTATGGCGCAGGCAGGCTGAAATTGCCGAACAGTACCTGCATAAAGGCAGCCTGATTTACCTGGAAGGAAGGTTAAGGACCCGCTCATGGGAGGATAAGGATGGCAACAAACGGTACACCACCGAAGTAGAGGCACAAACCTTTAAAATGCTGGACCGGAAAAGCGATCAGGAACCAGCCAGTGCGCCACCACCTCCTGAACCCGAAAGAAAGGATGTGATTGAAGAAAACCCGGATGATGACCTTCCGTTTTAATCCGGATTTGCTAACTAATCAGCATATACTTTGGAAACAATCCCCGGGGAGTCGGTTGTAATTATTCATTCAATTTCCAATTGGATCCCAGCCGGGATACAGCCTGTCAACTGGGAAACGGCCATTGCCCTGGGGGTTGTATTGATTTTGCTGCTGATCTCCGCCCTTATCAGCGGTTCGGAAGTGGCTTTCTTTTCGCTGGGGCCTTCAGTTTACAAAGAGCTCCGGCAAAGAAAGACCCGGAAGAGCAAACTGATCCTGAAACTGCTGGAGAAACCCAGGTACCTGCTGGCCACTATTTTAATTACCAACAACCTGGTAAATATCGGTATCATCATTCTCAGCTATTTCATCATACGGCAGGTATTTACGTTTGAATCCACCCTGGCTGCTTTCCTGATTAATGTGGTTTTGGTAACGCTGTTGCTGGTCTTGTTTGGAGAAGTAATGCCAAAGGTATATGCCAACGTGCACAACCTCACTTTTGCCAGCCGCATGGCACGGCCTCTTTATATCCTGCGCCAGCTTTTTAAACCGCTCAGTTATTTGCTGGTTCATTCAACTGCCCTGGTTGACCGCAGAATTGTCCGGCACCATCCCGAACAGGCTACCCGCGATGAAATAGACCAGGCCATTGACATTGCTGCCGGGAAATCAGCTACAGAGGAAGAACTCTCCATGCTGAAAGGAATTGTTCAATTTGGGAACATTACGGTAAGGCAGATCATGCGCTCGAGGGTGGACACCGTGGCCATTGACTTAAACAGCAATTACGAGGAGGTGTATCGCATTGTCAATGAATCGGGTTTTTCACGGTTTCCGGTTTACAGGGATGACCTGGACCACGTGGAAGGTTTTCTGTACGCCAAAGACATGCTGCCTTACCTGGATGAAGGGAAAGACTTTGCCTGGCAACAACTGATCCGCCCGCCCATTTTTGTGCCTGAAAACAAAAAAATCGATGACCTGCTCTTTGAGTTCCAACAAAAAAAGATTCACCTGGCCGTGGTAGTGGACGAATATGGCGGCACTTCCGGTATTGTTTCCCTGGAAGACATACTGGAAGAGATTTTCGGGGAGATCAAGGACGAATTTGATTACCAGACTGAAATTGAATACGAGCAGCTCGATGAAAACACCTATGTGTTTGAAGGGAAGACCCTGATCAATGACGTTTGCAAGGTACTGGACCTGCCAGGTGACTATTTTGACGAAGTCCGGGGCGAATCGGATTCTGTGGCAGGCCTTGTGCTGGAGATTAACGGAAAATTTCCCGCTCCCGGGGAGGCCGTTGTATACAAAAACTTCCGTTTTTCTGTTGTATCGGCTACCAAAAGGCGAATTAAAAAAATTAAGCTCACGATTTTGCATGATAACCTCTAAACTCAAAATCAGCCTCCTTTTCCTGATTGCTTATTTATGGCTGGGCTGCAACCCGAACTACACGCCCCGGCCGAAGGACTATCCCTACATCGACCTGCCGGAAAAAATTTACCGGGAATACAACTCGGAAGAGTGCCCTTTTACTTTTGAATATCCCGTCTATGCTGAAGTGGTAAAAGACAGTTTTTTCTTTAACGAACCGATAAAAGACCCCTGCTGGCTCAATATCCGCTTTCCGGGGCTCAATGCCACGATTTATATCAGCTATAAACCCATTGGAGAAGAATACTCGTTGCAAAAACTGGCCGATGATGCCTACCGGCTTACTTTTAAACATGCCGAAAGAGCCGATTATATCGAACCCGAAACCCTGGAAACGCCCAACGGAGTGTATGGCCTGATGTACTTTGTAGGCGGTAATGCTGCTTCATCCACCCAGTTTTTCCTGACCGATACTGTTTCTCATTTTCTTCGTGGAGCACTTTACTTTGGGAATGAACCCAATGTCGATTCCCTGGCCCCTGCCATTAAATTTGTCAACGAAGACATCATGCATCTGATCGAAACGCTGCGATGGAAAAATTCCTGAACTCCAAACAGGGACATTTCCTAAATTCATCAATGCAAATCCACAGGTGTGCCGGAAAAAAATCTACTTGATACAGCCATAGAATATCTGAAAGGGGTGGGCCCGGCCCGGGCGGAAATCCTGAAAAAAGAAGCTGGCATTTTCACTTTTCAGGACCTTTTGTATTATTTCCCCTTTCGCTATGTGGACCGTTCAAAAATCCACACCATTGCATCCATCCGCTCTGACCTGGCTTATGTGCAGGTAAAAGGCACACTGGTTCGATGGGAAGAACTTGGTGAAGGCCGCAAAAAACGGCTGGCAGCCTACATCGCAGACGATACCGGAACCCTGGAACTGGTTTGGTTCAAGGGAATCCGGTGGATCAAAACATCGCTGGAAACCGGCACGGAATACCTGGTGTTCGGAAGGCCGCAGGTATTCAAAGGCAGGGTAAACATTCCCCACCCGGAGATGGAAAAAACCGCTGCCATTGCCGGCCAGCCTAGGGGCAAATTCGAAGCCGTTTACCCGAGCACTGAAAAGCTCAAGGCTCGGGGCCTGAACAGCAAGGGTTTCCTGAAGCTGGTCCGGAACCTGTTTGACAAGTTATCCCCGGAGAATCTGCCGGAAAATATTCCCGGCAATATCCTCACCCGGTATAAACTGGCCGGCAGGTTCGAAGCCCTGAAGAACATTCATCTTCCGGAAAACGAACCGGCCCTCAAGGAAGCCAGAAGGCGCCTGAAGTTTGAAGAGCTTTTCATTCTCCAGGTAAAAATCCTGGGTGCCAAATGGGAAAGAACCAAACTGGTCCGCGGGCTGCCCATGCCCAATGTGCAGGGAGTGTTTCTGAGGTTTTACCAGGAACATCTTCCCTTTCAGCTGACCAATGCCCAGAAAAGGGTGCTTAAGGAAATCAGGAGGGATTTGCTGTCGGGCAGGCAGATGAACCGGCTGCTCCAGGGAGACGTGGGCAGCGGGAAAACCATAGTGGCGCTGATGACCATGCTCATGGCCTGCGACAATGGTTTCCAGGCCGTGTTAATGGCCCCCACCGAGATCCTGGCACAGCAGCATTTCAGCAGTATTTCCAGGCTGCTGGAACCCCTCCATATCCCCGTAGCTCTGCTTACCGGCAGTGTCAAAGGGGTACAAAGAAGGAAAATACTGGAGGGCCTCAAGGACGGCCGGATCAGCATTTTGATCGGCACCCACGCACTCATCGAGGAGCAAGTTGACCTCAAAAATCCCGGGCTGGTGATCATCGATGAACAGCATCGTTTCGGGGTAGCGCAGCGGGCACGGTTAGCCGCCAAATCATCGAGCCCCCCGCACATCCTCGTGATGACCGCCACGCCCATACCCCGCACCCTGGCCATGACCGTTTATGGCGACCTGGACGTTTCAGTGATTGATGAGATGCCTCCCGGCCGGAAACCAGTTACTACCGTACACCGCACGGAAAGGCAAAGGCCGCGGGTGTATTCATTCATTCGTAAAGAAATTGAAAAAGGGCACCAGGTCTACATCGTTTACCCGCTGATCAGCGAATCAGCCAAACTGGAATACAAAGCCCTGATGGAGGGATACGAAACCGTGGCCGGGTTTTTCCCGCCCAACCAATACCGCTTGGGGGTGTTGCACGGCCAAATGAAACCCCGGGACAAGGAAATGGAGATGCAGCGATTCACGGAGGGCAAAACCCAGATTCTTATTTCCACCACGGTCATTGAAGTGGGCGTGGATGTACCCAATGCCACGGTAATGCTTATCGAGAGCGCTGAACGTTTCGGCTTGTCACAATTGCATCAGCTGCGGGGGCGCATAGGCCGCGGAGCAAGCCAATCCTTGTGCATTTTGCTTACCCCGGAAAAAATCTCACACGAAGCCCGCAGGCGTATGCAGGTAATGGCCGGCACAAGTGACGGGTTTAAAATCGCTGAAGTGGATTTGGAGCTTCGGGGACCGGGTGAAATTGAAGGCACCCTCCAAAGCGGCCACCTGCGTTTTGCCATCGCAGACCTGAAAACCGACCATAATATCCTGGTAGCCGCCCGTGATGCGGCCAAGGAACTCATCAAAAACGATCCGGAATTGCTCCGCTTGGAGCACAAGGGATTGAAAAAATTTCTGGAAACCAAATACAGGGGGAAAACAGCCTGGGGCCGCGTGGCCTGATCATCGCATCATTTTTTTTGGAAACAAATCCTGGTTCGACCTCCTGTGGCTACGCTTGAATTTATATTGCCCTGTTTTCTTATTGTATGTGGCCGGACAACCGGATTTCCGGTTGCAGGACG
Source organism: uncultured Chitinophagales bacterium (assembly GCA_964422925.1). Lineage (GTDB taxonomy): Bacteria > Bacteroidota > Bacteroidia > Chitinophagales > S012-47 > CAYRDC01. The sequence continues at coordinate 74,666 of CAYRDC010000004.1, forward strand.
TGGGCACACTTACAAGGAATACTGCCACGGTAAGCATTGTCAGATAGGTTAGAATCCTTTTCATACAAACGCTTTAACGGATTTCCGGGATACATGTTTTTGGAAGGTTCAAATATAAGGAAAGCCCGCGCCAAACCGGGCGCGGGCTCACACCATGAAAACCAACCGTCAATCAAAACTCATCAAATAGTCCCCGTTATTTACTGACGACAATCTGCAGGCAGGATTGCACCAGCTGAATAAATTCCGCCCGGTAACCGTTCAGGTCAGGTCCCTGGGCTTTCTTGGCTAGTTCAAGCACCTGGGCGTAGCTGCCATTGCCTTTGTATTGTGAATCGCGCAACAGGAGGCCGAATTCAGTCACAGCCGCGGCCCACCGAAAATCATCAGTGCTTTGGTCCAGGGGACGGTAATTGAACTTCACCGGGAAGGACAACAGGCAGCTTTTATCTCCGTCAGGCTGCTTATAGCGCATTTTCAGGGTCATAATCTCCCCGCTTTCATAGGCTTCGGGCTTGATGCGCTGTTCCTGGTATTTCAGCCCGCCAAACATATCAGGCTGTGAAGACTGCTTGCCGGGATCCGACTGCATGCCTTCCAGCGCGGCTTTCGTGGGAATTATTTCATACATCGCGGTCACCGTATGCCCGGCTCCCAGTTCCCCGGCATCTTTTTGATCGTTATCGAAATCCTCGTTGTTCATCACTCGATTTTCATAACCCACCAGGCGGTATTCCTTGACTATGGCCGGGTTGAACTCAACCTGCAGTTTTACATCTTTGGCAATGGTGAAAAGCGTGGCCCGCATATCGGTCACAAACACTTTGTCGGCTTCATTTTCATTGTCGATGTAGAAATAATTGCCGTTGCCCTTGTCAGCCAGCTTTTCCATTTTTGAATCCTTGTAATTCCCCATTCCGAAACCGCAAACGGTCAGGAACACTCCGGATTCCCTTTTTTCTTCAATTAGCCGTACCATTTCAGCATCTGAAGAAGCGCCTACGTTGAAATCTCCATCCGTAACGAGGATTACACGGTTATTCCCTTCTTCAATAAAATTCTCCAGAGCCACCTTGTAGGCCAGTTTTATGCCGGCCCCTCCGGCCGTTGAACCTCCGGCACTCAGCCGGTTGATGGCATTCTTGATGGTTTTTTTCTGATTGCCCGGTGTGGAAGGCAGCACCAGCCCGGCAGCACCCGCGTACACCACGATCGCCACGTGGTCGCTTTCCTGCAATTGGTCCACCAGTTTACTGAGAGCGGTTTTCACCAGCGGCAATTTTTGCGGATGCTCCATTGATCCGGACACATCAATCAGGAACACCAGGTTGCTGGGTTGCAGGTTCTCATAATCCACATCTTTTCCCTGCAAGCCGATATGCAACAGGTAGGCTTGCGGATTCCAGGGGCAATCAGACAATTCGGTATAGACTCTGAAAGGCACATCATCTTCCGGCTGCAAATAATCGTAGTCAAAATAGTTAACCAGTTCTTCCACCCGGATGGCATCGGCCGGGGGCATCTGGCCCATAGTCAGGAACCTGCGCATATTGCTATAGGAAGCATTGTCCACGTCAATACTGAAAGTGGACAGGGGTTCATTCAAGGCTTTTTTGAAATTGTTTTCATAAATCCGGTCGTATTCTTCCGTATTGAAACCGGTTTCACTGTAACCGTCATACATCCATGAAGCCGTTCCCGCATTGCCCATGATGCCATAGGCTGATTTTGCCATAGACCGGGGCGGTGCATAGCCAACCAATTCTTCAGCTTCGCTAATTGAATCCATCAGGAGAACGGGTTCCTGGTCTGCCTTAATGTTTGGATCAGGCTTTAGCAAAACATCCAAACGATTCAGGGAATTTCCATGCATGATAAAATGCTCGATAGTTTGCCGGATAAAACCGGCCTTGCTAATACGGATGGTATACTCTCCTTCCGGGATCATGCCTATGGAAAAATGTCCGAGCGAATCAGTAACCGCCTTCCGGCCAAGTTCAACAATAAAGATTTCCGCGTGGTTAAGAGGAATCCGGCTTTCTGAATGGCTTACCGTACCACTCAGGGTACAGGTAACCGGTAATTCATTATGCTTTAAAACCCAGGCATTGACACTCAGGAAAATGGCGGTTAATACAGCCAGCGATAAGGACAAATTCAGTGCTTTTTTCATCATACAGCAATTTAAGTGGTTAATTCAACAGAATAAGTCTGACAGCAATAGTCATCAGTCAGGATGCAGACCACCCCTGGGTTTCCATAAACAGCACTGAATAATTGATTGAGGAAAATTGCCGGAAAGGCTATGGATTCAGGATCTTTTGCCAGCCAATGCCGGATTGTACAAGCGACCTGGCTGCTTCCTCCACATTGAGGTAAACGGAGGAATGCAAATATTTTTCATCGTGATAATAGGCAAATACACAAGTTCCTCCCTTAATGTAATCGATCACTTGTTTGTAAATATCCTGTGGAATGGCCGGGCAGCCCCAGCTTCGTCCAATGCGACCGGTTTCCGCTAATCCGGGATCCACATAATCGGCCTGGTGTATTACAATGGAACGCCTGCGAGCATTATCATTAAACCCATTATCCAGCCCTGTAAGGATGAGGGAATAACCATTTTGCCCGACATAGGTACTGCCGGTCACGTAAAAACCCAAGCTGGATTGATGAGAATTCAACCGGTTTGAAAAATACCGGGCATATTCCAGCCCGCTATTGGAACCGTGAGCCACGAGGGTATGAAACACTACCTGTTTTTTATCCAGGTCAATGGTAAAAAAACGATCCTGCCGGGAGGACAGGCTGTAGTCAATAATGGTGATGACGTTTTTTTCAGAAAGCTGGCCCGCATTTTTCAAATTAAGATATCCCATTAAAGCATAGCTGAACGCTTCGTAAGATAGATGGTATTTTTCCAATTCCAGATCGGCATACAAGGTTGCCGCATAATGGTCAAACAACGCCCGGGCGTTTTTCACGTCAGGCTCGTTGGCATGTACGCGCATCGGCATTACCAGCAATACAATTCCTATTAGCAGAGATACAACTCGCATAAATCCGTAACCATCGGTTTCCTTAAAAACAATAGAGATACTCTTTGAGTGGGCGGTAGCAGTAGCATTATAACTACGAAATAATCCGGATTAGGTTGTTGGCCGGAGCAATTATAGGAGTTTTTCGGCAGAAATAACAATAATCTGAACAGCCAATTACCTCTCTGAGTAGTTTTTTAAGATTTTTTAATCCCCCCGGTCGAAGATCCGGCTTTGATTTTCTTTATTAGATTTGTTGACCTCCCAAGTATATGAAAACGATTCGGCTCATAGAAGTACCTTCGGAGCTGGGTGCCGGAACACGAGGCGCCAGCCTGGGGATTGAAGCTATAAAATTGGCTTCCCTGAGTTTCAACAGCAAATTATTCCAGGGATTGAAAAACCACCGGGTAGAAACCGAGAACGAACTGCTGTTTGAAATGGATCAATTTCCTTGGGCGCACCGCATCAACGGGATTGTAGAAGTGTGCCGCAGGCTGGCTGATACGGTAAGCGATACCCTGCTGGCCGGAGAATTCCCTATTGTGCTTACCGGGGATCACAGCAATGCCATTGGAACAATAGGCGGTATCAAGAAGGCATTTGCGGATCAGCGGTTGGGAATAATCTGGATTGATGCCCATGCCGACTTGCACACGCCATATACCACACCATCCGGCAATGTACACGGGATGCCATTGGCCTGTGCTCTTCATACGGATAATGCGGAAAAACAAAACCGCATTCCTTCTGAAAAAACCATAGCTCTATGGTCAGAACTGAAGAATACGGGCACCAGCCAACCTAAAGTTTTACCGCAAGACATCGTATTCATTGGCTTGAGGGATTTTGAGGAGGAAGAGGATTATCTGATTAAAAAATACAACATCCAGGTTATCGATATGGCCCTGGTTCATGAACATGGCGCGGAAGCCATGGTCGGCCGGGCCCTGCAACATCTAGAGGAATGTGATATCGTGTATGTTTCCTTCGATGTGGACAGTCAGGATCCCGCTTTCTCAAGGGGCACCGGCACTCCGGTACCCGGAGGGTTTTCAGAAGACGAAGCCATCAGCCTGGTAACCAACCTGATGACTGACGAACGTGTAAAATGTTTTGAAATTTCAGAAGTGAATCCATTGCTGGATAACATGAATCAAACCGGGAAAAATGCCTTCAAAATCCTGGACCAGACTGTTTTGTCCCTCAAACCCAGGCTTAATTAATAATACATCAGTTTCAGGCAAGCCACACTGCCGCCTGATTTGAGAAACTCCGAAGTATCCAGCTCATAAACTTTATAGCCGGCAGATTCCAGGTAAGATACCACAGACTCACCGTTTTTGGGTACAATTCCAATCGGTTTCGGATCGGTAGGGATGAGATGGGCGTTTAATGAAAAGGATTGAATGGCTTCCCTTTCAGGTACATAAATCAATTCTTTGAAAACCCGTTGCAGGCAGATAAGGGAATCTTCAGAAAAAGCATTCGGGCAAATAATGGCCAATTCATCGCTGACCGGCAGGAAACATGTGTCCAAATGATAAAAATATTCTGAGACCAGTTCTACGGCTACGATATCAATATCCAGCAGGCGGGCAGCCTCTTCCAGACCTACCAGTGTGGACCTTTGCCCATATCCTCCTATTACCAAATCACGTCCGGGAACCGGAATAAGATCGCCCATGCCTTCCAGAACGACTCCTGAATTCGGGCGCAGGATCTTGTATTCTTTTTCCCGGTAAAATTGTTCAAAATACGGGACTTCCTTTTGTCGCTGCCCATATTTCATCCGGCTCATCAAAGCCATTAACTCACCCTTCCGGTTCCGCCAGGGAAAACTTTGGTTTGCAGCAAAAACCATATCATCCAGTCCTTCCATAGGAGGCAAAATACGGATCTCACCTATGAGATGTTCATCCTGTAATTCTTTGTACAGAGTAAATAGTTTCTGCCATTGTTTCCGGGCCTGGGAAATGTTTACTGGTTCATCTTTTTGCATGTAGGGGTTATAATCGCCCCGAACCTGGTAATAAGCCGGGTTACACAGCAAAACATTAAGCGGTTCTTTTCTCTCAGCATATTCGCCAACCGAAAAAGAGGATTTAATATGTTCCGGTAAAAGCAACATACTGATATTAATTAGAAATCTCTTTTTACGGCTTTCCGCAAGTACCAAACCAACGGTAATACAATCCAAACGACCAGGAAAAAAGCGCTTATGGCCGCCCCGGCAGTAGTACCAAAAAATTCCCGGAATACCGCCCCGGTATATCCCATCATTGCGGAATAATCCAGCCGGAGCATCAGAAATATCCTGGACAGGTCAATTGGATTGGCAATACTCATCCATAAAGCCAACTTTTCGGTAGGATAGTCATTAAACCAAACCAAAAGCAACAGGATAAGCCCATCATAAACCAGCGCCATAAACAACCATACCAGTATAGCCAGGCCAAAACCCTTGATCCGGTCGTTATGATGAATAACAATCAGTGCTGCCAAGGCCGTGAAAATCATAAGCAGCGCCATGCCAGTCAGCAGCATTGGGAAAAAATGATGAACCAGTGTTGGGCTGAAAACCCCAAAGATCAGGAACGGTACGGTTAGCCCAGCCGCAAAACCCAATGCCAGAGAAAGCGATAACCCGAAATACTGGCCGGCAAAAACGGCACGCCTCCGGATGGGCAGTGCCAGCAACCACTCCGTAAAATCGCGGTTATTGTAAAAAAACATCACCCCCAATATCATCCCAAGCAGTGGATTCAGGATAATCACAATATTCATCAGGCTCAGGACTGCTTTCTCGGGCCTTCCGGCAAAGTAAATCAGCGAACCCGCCACCAGGGCATAAAACAGGAAAAGAATAATCATCCACCGGCTCCTGACCAGGTCTGCCAAGCTATATTTCAATACCTTCATCATGAGCCTTTCACAATTTTCAATGTACCGGATTTCCGGGATTCATTAGTCTCCAAAATAGCAGCAATCGCCTGTTCTATATGGGTTGCCTGGTACTTGTTACGCAATTCCTCCACGGTTCCTGAAAACCAAACTTTTCCTTCCAGCAGGAAAATAACATCATCTGCCAGTTCATCTACCAATGACATGATATGCGAAGTGAATACAATAGTTGTACCGGCTGCCTTTCGCTCTTTCAGCAATCTTTTCAAGCGGGTCAGTGCAACGGGGTCAAGGCCGGCCGTGGGTTCATCAAGGATCAGAATTGGGCTGTCAAACATCAGGGAAAGCAGCAGGTTAACCTTTTGTTTCATCCCTCCTGACAACACCCTGATCTTTTTTCGAAGAAAAGGTTCTATCTGGAACAGTTCCACCAGCGGGGCTTCATCCGCATCCACTTCCCGGAGGTCTTTGATCATATGGATCAACTCGCTGACCCGTAAATTTTCCGGAAACCGCGCCACTTGGGGCAGGTAGTCCAGTTCATGGCGGTAGGCATGCTGACCCAGGATAGATTTACCGCCCAGGCAAATATCTCCGGCATCCGGAATTACCATTCCCAGAATACATTTCAGCAAGGTAGTTTTGCCCGACCCGTTTGGCCCCAGGATAGCGGTTATACGCCCGGGCTGCAAGATCAAATCGATGCCCCGCAGTACAGGTAGTTTTCTGAATTTCTTATACAGGCTTTTTACTTCAATCATGTGGCTTTCATTTTGGGCTTTGTGTCCAAAAGATACTCCGGTGTGATGGCTGGAATTATTTTTTCTGAAAAATCAAGCAATTTCATTAACGGACTGTGCATCAGGATAATGGAAGGAGGGAATTGTTCCACCAGGTAAGCAAACAACTTCACGGGCCGGTATGGAACATCCCCAATGCCATCTTTGTCGAGATCATAGCCGGCATAATGATCCCAGTAATTGTATGCGTAGTCATTAAAATTATTCCTGGTATTGGTAGCAAGGTCAAACGAATTGGAATAAAAATCATTGGCTATGATACGGTTGTGGGTGGAACTGCCCAGCATCTTTATGCCCCAACCATTGAGAATGAATTCATTGCCGACAATTACCGTACGGGTGGCGCTTTCGGCATACAAGGCAATGGTATTTTCCTGAAAACGGTTGAACCCAATCCGGCATTCCGTCATTTCCTTTAACAGAAGCCCATATGCAGCTCCGCCCCAATTCTGCTGAAATGTGTTCCGGAACATAGAAATATTCCGGGAATACATTACTGCTACCCCAACCCCATTGCTTTTGAATACATTGTTCAGATACACATCATGATCCGAAAACATAAAGTGCATCCCGTACCGGATATTCCGGTAACTTACGTTATAGGCAATCAAACTGTTTTCGACAAATTCAAAATAAATTCCGTCCCGGTGGCCGGTAGCCATGTTATGCGTAATCCTCAGGTCGTGGCAATACCAGGCATGGATGGCGTTACCGCTGGAGGTTTCATCCACGGCCTCTCCGGCTATAAGGTTCCGGGTAACCAGCACATGATGCGCATGTTCCAGGTAAATGCCGAAAAAAGTATTTTTCAAAACATTATGGTGCACCTTCACCCACTTAGCTGATTTGACTTTAATGCCCGCCCAGTCCTCTACATAACTTGTTCCCACGTTTTGGACAATAAATCCGGCCAATTCCACGCTATCAGCAGTGATGGTGAAAATTTCGCCCTGGTTACGGCCGTCTACAACAGGCTGTCCCAGTCCAATGAGAACCAGGGGTTTATTCACCAGGATGTTATTACTGTAATAATGCCCGCGTTTCACCAGCAAAGTATCCCCCGGAGAAGCCTTGTCTATGGCCTTTTGCAACACATTTTTCTCTCCGTCAGGGTAAATGATATGTATAGCCCCAAACCCCGGATTCACCGGCAATAGCCAGGCCACCAGCCACAGGATAATGATATTTATTCTTTTGCCTTTCATTTCCTTGGTTCCAGGTGAATGGAATCATCAATACTCCACAGGGTGCCTCCGGTTTCCCTGGCCTTATCAATAGCTCCCTCGCAGGAAGAAAAAGCGGCAAGTCCTTCTCCCATTGGGCTTCGTATGCTGTCGCTTTTCACTACACAAACGTCCAGGATATCAGAAAATTTCCCGGGATTGTCATAGGTCATCACTAACCGGTATTTGAATTCGGTGTTATGCTGTTCCTCCGCATAATGGAGCATACATTCCACAGCGTCAAAAACGTAGACCTTTCCCTTACTGGTTACCAATTCAGCGGCAAAGCGTTTATCCATAACCGTCATCTTGCACCAGGCACAACCGTCTTCCCCGAACCGGATTTCTTTTGGCTCTACCCGGCAGGCAACCAGTGTAGCAATCAATAGCCCAATGATGGTTGTCTTTTTCATTTCAGGTGTTTTTTGATTTTCCTGGACCAATACCAGGAAACAAATCCCCCGATTATGGACAATCCGAACATAATGGCACCCAAAGCCGGCCATGAATAAGCGGTAAAGTTCAACAGTGTTTTCTTACCGATTAATGGTGGTTGATAAGCCATTCCCTCGATTTTAATAGGCGCTTCAGGGTTCAGGTTATGCCCATAAATATATTCCCAGTGGTAAAAGTCATACAAGCCCATGACTGCAAGGATGACTATGATCAAAAACCAGGCAAGATAGACCTTCGGTCGGTTTATCAGTGCCGACAGCAAACCAGTCGCTGCCAAGCCAATGATAATGTATGGGAAATACGATAATTCCGGGAACCCACAGGGCTCAATCCGGGACATCCCGACATAATGGTTCAGGAGGTTAATATTTTGCAATGTACTGGGTGTGTCGCCTGTCATTTTATTGATCCAGATGTACATAGTGATCCCGTTGGGATATTGAGGTGCCTGCAGGGTTATACTCCAGATCGGAAAGACAAATAGCAGTAACAAAATCAGGGAGGCGACAAGCATCAATACTACAGGACCCTTCTTCCTCATATTTTCATTTTTTTAAAAAGAACAGGGGCAACACATCAAATTCACATTGCCCCTGTCACCTTTGGATGATCAATATTTAAACAAACACAGCCTATCTACTCTTCATCTGTAGCACCAACCCACCATTTCAAGGGAACATTGGCATTGGACTCCGATACTCTGACATATCCCTGCATTTCCTGGTGAAGCGCGGAACAGAAATCACTACAATAGAAGGGATATACACCCGGAGCTTCCGGTATCCATTTTATGGTTTTGGTTTGGCCTGGCATAATCAGTAATTCCGCATTGTTGTTGCCGATTATGGCAAACCCGTGGGGAATATCCCAATCCTGCTCAATATTGGTGACATGGAAATAGACAACATCCCCCACCTTGATACCTTCAATATTGTCAGGTGCGAAATGGCTCCGTATGGTAGTCAGGTACACATGAACCACGTTGCCATCTCTTTCAACTTTGGTTTCCGCTTCTGTCTTAACAGCGTGTGGGTTCAAATTTTCTTCCAGCTTGTAAATCTGTTTGGAGCGTTTCATTAATATATCAGCCGGGATTGCCTGTCCATAGTGTGGTTCACCAGTAGTCGGGAAGTCAAGCAGCAACTCCATTTTATCACCGGAGATATCATACAGCTGAGCTGATTGACAAAGTTCCGGACCTGTAGGCAGGTACCTGTCCTTGGTGATTTTGTTAAGCATTACCAGGTATTTGCCCCAGGGTTTCCTGGAATCTCCACCCGGAATCATCAGGTGGCCAATGGAATAATAACTGGGGGCACGATCCAGCACTTCCCAGGTTCCCACTTTCCATTTAACCACTTCAGAACTGATAAAGAAAGAGGTATACCCATTGCCTTTATCATCAAACTCGGTATGGAGTGGCCCGAGGCCTCCGCTTTTTACGACACCGGCCAGCACTTCTTCATATTTAAGAATTGGAATCCCATAAACTTCACCGTCAAAGGATTTGTTCTCAATTGCCTGAAGCATTTTTTCAAAGGAATGGGCTGTAATATCAGCTGACAGTTTTCCGCTACCAATGATATATTCACCCGATGGGTCCACATCCACCCCGTGCGGTGATTTTGGCGTTGGCAGCAGGTATACCATGCCCGGGCATTCGCTGGGTATAAGTACCTTTACAGTTTCCCGCAGTTCTGATGAAGCTGTTTGGGTACTTTCATCGAAGAAATTGTCGTAGTGCGGCCCCGGCATTTCATGCGCTTTACCCTGGGCAACATATTCTTCGGCTTTTTTCCAGTTAATGGCGGCAATAAAATCTTTATCCTTCTGGGAAGCATTGATTTCCAATAAGGTATTCGCTTCTTCGGTGTTGTAAGAGGAAAAGAAAGTCCAGCCATGGGAAGGACCTTTCCCGGAATGGGCAAGGTCAAAATCCCATCCAGGCATTAAAATCTGGAAAGCGATATGCATGCGCCCTGTTTTGGGATCGACCTTGATAAATGACAAAGCACCTTTAAAATTCCCTTTATAATCTGTAATTGGCATGTCACGTTGGGGTACCGGAACGGCAAAACGGGTGCCGGCCACTATATATTCTGTGTTTTGTGTGGTAAACGGAGAGCTGTGATTTCCTCCGCTGTTTGGAACTTCAAGAATTTCTTCTGTTTCAAAAGTGGTCAGATCAATGCGGGCCACACGTGGAGTGTTGTTGTCATTGATAAAGACCCAGCGTCCGTCCGGAACACCATCCGTTTGTGACATTTCCGGGTGGTGTGCATCTCCCCAAGGTACATAACCATGGGTTGTTTGCAACATCGGTTTGGTTTCTTCACTGTAACCATAACCGGTTTCCGGGTCCTGTGAAAAAACATCAATTTCCTTGAACAAACGGCCGGAAGGTAAACCATATACCGACAATTGTCCGCTGAAACCTCCTGATAAAAAGGCATAAAATTCATCGTACGTGCCGGGAGCCACATAAACTTTGCTCGCGGCATCACTGGTACCTGCGACCCCACTTTGGTTTTTATTGCCTCCGTTACAGGAAGCAATCACCAAGGCCAATACCAGTGGTCCGGTAATGTTAAGTAATCTTTTCATGTTTGTGGTTTTTAGTTATTTAAGTTAGTTGTGTCTTCTGCATCCATCTTTCTGAAATACTCCAGTATAGCCCGCGCTTCTTCTTCTGTCAGGTTTTGATTGGCCATAGGAGAGAGGAAATCAGATTGAAGTTGTTTGGCAACCGGGTCTTCTGCCAGCATTCCTTCAGGGTTCAAAATCATATTCATAATCCATTCCGGAGTTCTGCGTTTGGTTACTCCACGGTGTGCCGGCCCTATGTATTTCTCATCTTCTTTATGGCAGGAACTGCACTTAAGTTTGTACAGTTCTTCACCCTGCTGAGCAAGGGCATCATCAATGCGACCCAGGGTTACTTCCTTTACCGGCCCGACACCCTTATCTTTCATCGGATCGATGGGCTCATCTTTTTGATACAATGATTCTACTTCTCCATCATTATTGGAATCAGCAGAATCATTATTCCCACCACCGCATGAGATAGTCCAAAAAGCTGTCAGAATCATAAAGGCTGCTGTGAAAAATGTACGTTTCATACTCATTTTTTTGTGTTATTCAATCGGAGCGTAAAGGTCAGTATGGTATTTTTGTATTTTTATGATATACCTCATAAAAGCCTACACCAAAAGCCAAATCTTCCAGAATGCATCTCTCCGAAGAATTAATGATCCAATATAACGCTGAAAGGGTTCATTTCAGGAAAAACAATGTCATATTTGAGCAGGGGTCCTATCCCAGGTGGTATTACCAGGTAGAAAATGGATTGGTGATTGTAAGCCGGTTCGATGAAAATCATGAAGAATTTATTCAAAGAGTGTTTCGCCCCGGGGAAAGTTTTGGAGAACCGCCATTATTGGGAGACTTTCCTTATCCCTCTACAGCGACTCCAAAAACAGAGGTAATTGTTTGGCGAATCCCGAAACCATATTTTGTAAAATTGCTTCGGGAGAACTTCGATGCCCATATGCGCCTGACAACTCTTTTGTCCAAACGGCTTTCCTATAAATCAAAATTGATCGCTGACCTCGGGCTTCATTCCGGGGATAAACGTATTCTCAATATTATAAAATTCCACTGCGCTGCTACCCCTTCCAAGGAAGACCCCGTGCTCTTTCCGTTTACCCGGCAGGAATTAAGCGGCATGACCGGCCTTCGCGTGGAAACAGTTATCCGGGTAGTTAAAGATTTGGAAAAACAAGGGAAACTTATTATCCGGGACCATAAAATTTACCTGCCACGGTCTACTTTATCAGATCAAGCCCTTCCGTAGCCGAAGTATCGTTCGGATTATACAGCAATACCTTTTGAAATAATATTTTGGCTTCTCTGTATTTTCCCATCTGATAATTAGTCCAAGCCATTAGCAGGAGTGCATCATAATCAAAGGGATACAGGTTTATGACTTTTTCCAGGTATTTATAGGCTGTATCATATTCATTACGCGAATAATAAATTAATCCCATCCGGTAATTAACCAGGGAATTTTGCGGATCTATTTCCAGAATTTTCCGGTAATTATTCACCACTTCATCCCAATTGCCAAGGGAAGAGAGCGGGTAAGCATAGCCCAGGCGCGCCTCTACGCTGTAGGGCATCAGTTCCATGGCTTTCTGGTAATATTTAATGGAAAGATCCTGCTTACCGCTATTATAATACAGCCAGCCAAGCCTCAAATTCATCTCATATGATCCGGCATCATAAACATCAGACAGTTTTTGGGCTGCTTCCTCATACTCTCCCATTGATTCATATAAATAACTTTCTGCAAAGGCTTTCTTGAGTGTTTCAAAATCCTGGGCAGCAATCCCATAAATAGTACACAGGAAAATAAACAGGCTAAAAAGCAGTGATTTCATAGTTGTATTATTTGTCATAAGTTCGTAAATATGGTTATATACAACCCATGCTGCCGATAGGTTTCCTGGAGCATTTCATTCCTTTTAACATCAAATTGATAAGATAGTTTCATCAGTATCTGGTTTAATCGAAAGGTAAAATTAACTCCTACATTACGCAGCATGGGATCTGTCTGATTATACAAATACATTCCGTCAAAAAATTGATAATACCGGTTATACCCTTGCGTGATATTCATATCTAAAGCGATCCGCGGTCCCAACGATAAACCCAGCAATACCGTAAGGGAGCTGGTTTTATACAAGGGAGAAAATAACATCCGGTAAATGACTCCGGGGTACAGGGTAGCATTGCCATTTGGAAAAGCCGTCAGTTCGATTTCAGCTTGATGCGTCAACATACCGTCCATACGGTTGCCGGAATAGGACAGCCGGATATCAGCAGGTCTACTCCTGATCACTGTACTGATCCCAACGACATAGTTCAGGAATTCCGTATCGCTCACAATCCATTGCGCATGCCCGAAAGACCTGACACTGACTATAGGGTCAGGGGAAAATTCGGGACTCATGTAATACTCGTACTGCAAGGCAGCCGGCAGGCCTTCCTTTTTTTTGGAATCTCCCTGTTTCAAAAGGGAAAAGGCCTGCCAAAGGGCTACCCGGGAGTTCACCGGTAATCGTATTCCGACAGAAGCCCAGAGATTATTGCCGGCCAGCTGATAGTTGCTGGAAATCCGGATACCGTTTTCTGCCCAGATTCCACTTACCCTGGCTTTTTTCAGGGAATCCGGTATTTGCCGGGCATGTTTTCTCTCCAGGTCGCGGGCCGGCATAACCCATCCCAGGTTCAGGTAACATCCGTGCAAATAAGTCAGGGCAATAGGGTCAGCTCGGTTAAAGTCCAGGGCTTTGCGAAAATGGAGTGCGGCCAACCGGTAATTATTCAGATTCCAAGCAGCAATTCCCATGCGCATCCGCAGGTAGTAAAAGTCTATATTCTGCCTGACTGCCTCCCGGCCCATTATAATCACGGAATCCCATTCTCCCTCTGCATACAGACGGTACGTTTCCTGGTTATAATAATCCAGCCCGTGGACTTCCTGTGCCCGGAGATTACCGGAAAGAAAAAGCAGGGAAGAAAGAACCAATATCAATTTCAACCGCGCCATACAGCACGGACCTCCTTCCCGTCAATAGTATAAACAAGTTCACGTATTCCTTCTGTCTCAATAAACAGGGATAAGTGCCGTTTCATCACCGAACCACCCGGCCAGGATATCTGTACCCGGGAATCAAGTACAACTTTACCCGGCCCGAAAGTATCTTCCTCTGTATGATAGGTCAGTTCATAGAAGGCAGCAATCAGATTTTTAACAGGCGCCAAAAAATCATGAAGGCTTCGCAGCCAAACCGGGCTGTATTGATACAATGGCAACACATCGCGAAGCTTTACTTCCGGGTGTACGCTTAACAACACCTTGTAGGCCGCCAGGTAAAACTGGAAAAGCAGGGAATTGCGATCCCCCTCAAAATGCGTGAACAAGTGAAGCATACCGTCATTTACAAACCAGGCCCGGGATCCGGTTTCCCGGCAAAGCAGGTAGTTGTTGTTGTACCAGTCAGTCACTACTTCCCAGGCAATGGTTTGCCGGCTGTGCTCACCGGTGCGGATTTCCCAGGTAATGGTTTCCCCTGTGATGAAACGGAATGCTTTCACCATCAGGTCTTCAGGCTGAACACGTTGTATCACCTCATGCGTTTCAGGAAAACCGTACAGGTGAAATACCGGATCATTTTCCCGCAAGACAAGGTAATAGCCAAGCGGATAGCGGAATGTCCGTGAGCCTATATACGGGGTTGTCTGAATCTGGAAATGTACATGAGGTTCGGGGCTCCGGCCGGAATTGCCACAATGGGCTATCAACTCGCCACGTTCCACTACATCACCGGGCTTAACTTTGATACTGCCTTTTTTCAGATGGCTGATCTGTGAATATAACTGGTGCCCATGCCGGATTACGATGGTATTTCCCCAGTTTTTCAGAAGGTTCACTTCGCCAATGGGGTTGTCGTCAATGCCATCTTCCACGAGTTCCACGGTTCCGGGAGCCGGAGCCACCACCGGCTGGTTCCAGGCCAGGAAGTCTTCCGGTGACTCCCCTTTACCGGACCAGGTATTGTCGTCTTCTCCCCGTATGACAAAATCAAAGGCATAACGCCATTCCCCTTTATGGGTGATATCGCCATTATGCCCTTGGTCAATGGTCCAAGGCCCCATAACCGGCAGGCTGATATTCACCGGGCGGGCGTACTTGTAACGCTCCGCGTAACTTAGGGAATTATACAGGTTTCGCTCCGGGCTGAATTCCTGGATAATTACTTCATAGGGCTTTCGCAGTATCGGCCTGAGTTTCAGGGCATACAGGAAGGTCAGTACAACGATATTAAACGGCAGCGAGTAAATGCCCAGCTGCAGAATGGCGAACAGGCTGGCGAGGGCGGAAGTGAGCAAAACCAGCAAGGGGATTAGGACAAGCGCCCACAGGTAGGATTGCCGGGAAGGTATCAGGAAAAACCCACCTACTGCTATAGCGCTGAGAATAAAGTTAAACCCGATATAGCTGTAACTGAGCTCGTTCAGGTCAGCTCCGATAAATTGATAAAAACCGTAAGCGGCCAAGAACCCCAGCAGGGAAAGCGTAAAAGCAATCCTGGAATAAAACAGCAAGCCAAGCGCGATCAACATGCCCGAGAGCAAATTGTATTGAAACAAAATGGCGCCAAGGGATTTAAAATAAATTTTCAGGGCGATCGGAATATTCCAGGCGTTAAAATCTTGATAAAGTTTCACCAGCCAGTTGCTGCCGGTGGCATACAATTCATTCAGCACATAGACACCCCTTTCACTGATTCCGATGGCTTCAAAATTCCTGGCAGCCAGGAAAACCGTCCAGAAAATCAGCAAAAAAGGTACACTCAGGTAGGGGAGTCCGTATTTCCCCAGTACCCCGGACAGCGCGGCCGTCACCAAAACGCACATGAGGCTGGCAGACACGAGCAACACGTAAAAAGAAATATTAGGCGCGAAATATATCCCCAGGCCGAGGCCGGCCAGCAGCGCGTTAAAACCGTAATTCCCCTCCCGGGTTACATACCTGCCGTAACCGAGCAGGAGTGCGAATCCGTTAGCGGCCAATACGGCTACCAGGCCCGCAAGTCCGGTTACCGGATCAATGAAGGTAACCAGCACCAGCAAAAGGGCAAACCATTTGTTTTTGGAAAAAAATACCTGGGCATAACTGTTCAATACCGAAGTAACGGTCCAGTCCAGGGCACCCGGTAATTTTCCTCGCATATTCAGTTTTTCAGAGTTTGAATTTTTCCAGATGGGCAGGAACCGATTCCTGGCTGTTGATATAATCCAAAGTTTCCGGTTTCCTAATTTGGTGCAGGTTATTTTCCTCATCGATCAGCACAATGGCCGGCCGCAGGGTAATAAACTGCATCCATTGCGTCATATTGTAAGCCCCGACATGCTGAACAACCACATGGTCGCCCTTTTTCAGCAAGGGAAGCCGGACGTTTTCACGGACAACGTCAATATTCATGCAAAGGGGTCCGAACAATTCCATATCCTCGGTGTAGTGGGAGAATTCCTGAGCCGGGGTGATTTGATGATTGTACCAGAATGAGGTAAAGAGCAGGTTGACCCCAAAGTCCATGATCGTGGCCCTGCGCCCATCGGAAAGCCGTTTATTGGCCAGCACCGTGCCCAGCAGGTAACCAGCTTCATCCACGAGGGCACGGCCTGTTTCCAGTATCAGCAAGGGCAGGTCATCCGGTTTTATTTCACTGTTCAGCAGGGCGCTGGTTATGGCCTCAGCAAATTCTTTGATTGGAGGTACCAGGTCAGTACCCGGCAGGTAAGTGCCTTTCAGGGTGTTGGTGGAAGGAAAACCGCCCCCCAGATCAAGGTATTTCAGGGTATGCCCGAATTTATCCTGGATCCGCAAAAACAGCTCCGCCAGCTTTGATGCCGCCACACCATAGGCGCCAGGGGCCAGCATAAAGGTGCCGATATGTGTGTGCAGGCCGGTCAATTCCACATTTTTCTCTACCATGATTTTATTGATGGCATCCCAGGCCTGCCCGTTTTCATAATTGAAACCAAACCGGTCCCACATCGGATACACCCCGGTGTCCATGTTCACCCGGATAGCTACTTTGGCTTTTTTGTGGCATTCAACGCAGATTTCAAAAAGATTATACATCTCGTCCAGGTGGTCAATATGAATCAGTGATCCCTGTTCAATAGCGGTCCGCAGGTCATCATCCGATTTATCCGGCCCGTTGTAAATGATCTTCTGCCCCGGAACTCCGTTGGCCAGGGCTTTCTGATACTCAAACATCGATACAACTTCGGCCCAGCTGCCTTCCTGGTGGAATATCCGGCAGACAGCGTTCATGTAATTGGTTTTATACGACCAGGCAAACTGAACCTTGGGATAACGCGTAGCGAATATTTTGTAGGTTTCCCGGTACTTTTTCCGGATCTGAGACTCACTGATTACGAATACCGGAGAACCGTATTCCTCCAGAATCTTTTTCACCGGTACCTCATCAATATGGGTAAGCGGCAGAAAAGACTGCCTGGTACCGAACTTGTTCATGAGGCCGGTATTCAGTTTCTGGATAACCGGGCGTTCATACTTTTGTTTTTGCTTGCTCATAATTCACCGAGGGTTGACAAAATATGAAATTGTTCAATGTCGGTAACGAGGTCCCAAGCGTAACGGACAAACAACTTACCGACTTTGTATTTTCTGAAAGTGTTGACTTTTTCTCCCAGGGCCAGGCGGACAGCCGCTCCGGGCAGGTTTTGACCGGCCGCAGCTGCGGTATAAATCCAGGCTGGAAATCGCGGGTTAACCTCCAGGATATAAAATTCATCCTTCTCGCTACGCATAATTTCCAGTTCAAATCCGCCTCTCCATTTACTGGCTTTCACGAATCTGCGGGCCAGGTCCGTCAGGGTTTTGTCTCCCAGGGTCACACCGGCCCAGCCTTTTCCTTTATCCGTTATATAGAGTTTCCGCATGGGAACGGCTCCTATCATCCGGCCCGTACCATCTCCAAGACCTGCCACGTCAACCTCTGTGCCTGAAACAAACTGCTGAAGCACAATCGGAAGGCCCCATTTGGCCTGGATTTTATGGAAATAATAAGCAACCTGGTCTGCCGAGTAGGCAATATACGCTTCGTAAAACTTGCCTTTAATGACCAGGGGAAACCCAAACTCCTCCTGAAGATCGCGGGAGTTCGGCAACACATTGACATAGCTGGTTTTAGGAACGAGAAAATCATGTTCTTGTCCAAACTCATACAGATGCAGCTTATCCAACATTTCCAGTTGTTCCTGTCCGGGCAGGAAACTGCGGATCCCCATTTTGGAAAGCTTTGGCGCCAGCTTGATGAAATTCGGCAGCTCCGCGTCAAAATTCGGAAAAACCATATGCAGGTTTTCGCGGGCATGAACATATTCCAGCCGTTCGAACAGTGGCTGGCTACCGGCTGAGGGATAGGGTATCTGATAGGTTTTGTCTACAAGGTCGCGCATATACACCCCCGGTTCCAGGGCCTCATAGGAAAGTCCCACAATGCGGATGTCATACCCTTTCAGTTCCCGGATGGCGCGAATCACACCAACGCCCGGCCCCGGACTGTCAATGGCATTCAGGCCGGTAACAGCTATGTGCAACGCTTGTTTACTCATCGGTTACCAGGTTCAGCTGCCGAAGGTAAGCCAGGAAATCGTACAGGTCTTCTTCGAGTTGCGAAGGATGAACATCATATTCTTCCAGCAGGGTGTCCCGGATTTGTTTTTCATCCTTGCCTTCCCGGATGAGCGATAAGATGCGAATACCGATTGGATTCAGGGAATAGGAATCTCCGGTAGATGGCTGAAAAACAAAACCATTGTCGCTGATGGCTATTTCTTTTTTCAGGTTCATAATATCTGTATTGACAGTATCAAAAGTAAAACTTGAAGTTTAAGACGAAAAAGAGAAGGTTAAGTTTAGCTTTTAAGTAAAAAAATGGGTTTCACTCCCTTGTTATCTTTGCCCCGGCCTGAAAATGTATGCTGGTAGTCAACAATCTTCAATTGACGCTGGGCGGTAAAACGCTTTTCCGTAACGAGTCGCTGCGCGTTTTGCCCGGAGACCGTATCGGGCTCACCGGGCGCAACGGCAGTGGCAAAACTACCCTATTACGGATTTTAAGCGGCCGTATCAAACCCGATAATGGCACGGTAAATACTCCCGGTGAATACCGGATCGGGTTTTTGAAACAGTCTATACCTGTTATCCCGGACCATACGGTGATGGAAGAGGCCCTTACGGCTTTCCGGGAGGTACAGGAAACGGAACAGCGGATTCAGCGCCTGCAACAAGAATTGGAATCGTTGCGGGAAGATAAGCCTGAATTGCAGAAAAAGGTAACAGAACTGGCAGCCCTGCAGGACAGGCTCCATTTCCTGGAAGGCGATATGATCCAACAGAAAGTGGAAACCGTGTTAAAGGGCTTGGGATTTGAACCGGAAGGTTTCGGCCAGAACCTGCGTACATTAAGCGGTGGCTGGCAGATGCGGGCCATCCTGGCCCGGATTTTATTGCAAAAGCCGGATTTACTTCTGCTGGACGAACCGACCAACCACCTGGATATCTACTCCATTCAATGGCTGGAAAATTTCTTAAGCGATTATCCCGGCAGTATTGTACTGGTCAGCCACGACCGCAGATTCCTGGACAAAGTGACCAACCGCACAATGGAAATCGCGAACGGCAGCCTGAAATCCTTCAAAGGAAATTTCTCCGCCTGGGAAGCCTTCAAAATGCAGGAAGAAGAAAAATTAGTGCAACAAAAAAAACAGCAGGATAAATTCATCCGACACACGGAAACCCTGATTAATAAATTCCGGGCCAAGAAAAACAAAGCGGCCTTCGCGCAGAGTTTGATCCGCAAACTGGAGCGCCTTGAACGGATTGAATTGCCGGAAACCGACCGGGCCACCCTGCAAATCCGCTTTCCGGAGATTCCCCGTTCGGCCCGGGTAGTGGCCAAAGCTGCCGGGGTTTCTAAAAAGTACGGAAGCAAAACCGTGCTGGACAAAGTGGATTTTGAATTGCTGAGGGGCGAAACCGTAGCTTTTGTCGGGAAAAACGGGGAAGGCAAATCCACCTTCGCCAAGATACTGGCCGGTGAGGAAGGCTATGAAGGCCTCCTGGAAACCGGGAACAAAGTGCAGATGGCCCTGTACAGCCAGGATGCCCCGGACCGGCTTCCGGCAGGATTAAGTATCCTGGACGTCATGCTGCGAAGCGGTTCCTCCCTGCCGGAAAATGCCATAAGAAGCATGCTTGGAGCTTTCCTGTTCCGGGGCGATGACGTTTATAAGAAAATCGGAGTCCTTTCAGGAGGCGAAAAGGCCCGTTTGGCTCTGGCTCAAATCCTGTTGCAGCCTAATAACTTTCTCATCCTTGACGAGCCGACCAACCACCTGGACATAATCTCCCAAGATGTGCTGAAATCCGCCCTGCTGCAATATTCAGGCACACTCATAATTATTTCCCATGACCGGGATTTCCTGGACGGGCTCGTGGAAAAGGTGTATGAATTCAAAAACCGGAAGATCATTTGTTATGCCGGGGATATGAAATATTTTCTGTATAAAAACCCGGTTTTCGGACAAGCCGCCAGCCTCTCGTCCGGAGCCTCTCATAGGCAAACCAACACCCCTTCGGCCAACAAACAACAATACCAATTGCGCAAAGATCTGCGGAGGCAGGAGCGCTCACTCCAAAACCAGGTCAGGAAATGCGAAATGGAAATTGAACGGTTATCCGGTCAGCTGCAGGACATTGAGAGGCAACTGGCTTCCGGACGGCCTTCTCCGGCAGAAACCTATGAAAGGTATGACCAATTACGGGCTGAACTGACGCATTGGGAAGATCAATGGGCCGAACAGGCTGAAGCATTGGAGTCTGTGAGAAAATCCCTGGATGAAATGGAGAAGTAAGGGTATAAAAAAAGCCCTCAGGCACGCGATGCAGGACACTAAAAAATACCCCCAAAAATTAGTTCCTGTATACCTGAGGGCCGGAATGATTGATTAACCCCAAAACCTCAATGATGGTTTCGGTGATTTTCACCAAAAGGCTAAGGTAAAACACAGTTTTTTTTCATGCAAGTATTTCAGGTATTTTTTTATACCCTGAACGATATCATTGTCCTTGCCACTGAGCATATGTTCTGCGGATCTGCCCAATATGTGTATGAATATGCGATTCGTACATATTCAGCCAATCGCTCAGTGTAATGCTGCCTCTTTCAGGATGGATGGCCGCATGCGTATTCCAGACGGTATCTGGTACACGGCTCAGCAGATCAGCGTTCAAACGGTTCAGAAGGAGGTATAAATCCAGCGCCAGACGCGGTTCCTGTTCCTGGTATTTTAATTCCTCGGCCCAGGCGTACTGGTCAAACACATTCAGGCGGGCCCCGTTTTCGGCAATGAGCTTTCGCAGGCGGATGTATGCAAACACTTCGCTATCCGCCAGGTGATGCACAATTTGCCGGATGCTCCAGGTATCGGCATCAGGTTTATAGGCCCAGGCTGTCTCGGGAATTTCTTCCATTAATTCCTTCAGGATGCCGGCCCCTTTACGGTAATTGTCTATTTTTTGCCTTATTTCACTGTTCATCGGTCAGAACTTTGTGAGGATAATCACCCACTTCCCGTCCCGCTTTTCCAGTTTTAACGACTGCTCCGAATTGTCCGAGCCGGTGGTGTAATACACCGTGGCTGTTTTCTCGGCAATTTCATACCGGGTAATGGTATAAGTATCCGGTTCTGTTTGGGAAGAAAATAATTGCTCAAAGCGGTCGCGGTATTCCTCCGCCACGTATTTCGAAGCCTTTTTGTACTTGCCCTTCTCTAGGGCATGGAAATACCTTCTGGCTACGGTAACTGGTTTATTGGCAGTGCATCCTCCCAAAATGAACAACATCAGCAAACACAGCGGCAAAAGGTTTTTCAGTTTCTGCATGTTCCGATATTTTGTATTACGAAGCGTCCGGCCCGGTTATGGTAAAAATAACAATCTCATCCTTTTCAGGAACAGCAAAATGACCGTGGCAATGATGGCATTGAACCAGAATTCAGCCGGAAGGGTGTAGTACGCGAAAAAAAGCATGCCAGTATAATAATAGGAAGCGCTGGTCAGCAGGATGAATGCCGGAAACAGGATGACGGGCACCACCGGCACAGGTAGCCTGTAACTGATACTGGTCAGCATGTACCGCAGCAGACCGAACAGGATAATACCTGGCAGAGTCCGCAGGAAGAAATCTGAAAACAACAGGAACAAATCACCGAGCAAAGACCCCATAATTTCCCCGAACATTTCAGGTTCAAAACCCTGGAGCTGATACCAAACGAACAGGCTGACAACAAACAGCAGGGCGTAAAACAGCCACAAAGCTGCAAGATTGATTAGCAATTCCTTGATTGAATCGGTTTTTCTGTTTCCCATACAGCAAGGGGTTATTGAATGCAATATCGCTGAAAAAATTTTTTCAGCGAAGGGAAATGTTCCTGCAATGCCTCCTGATGTCCCATTTCCATCATGTGCTCTTCGTAAGCAGGCACCACGGTACAGCCTGCTAACGCGAATTCGGCTCCTTCAGCCGGCTCCACCATAAACCAGGTACCGGCAGGAATGAGGCAATACCATCTTCCTCTTTCCGGATCGAGCAAGTGTTCGCGAATTTCCTTACGTCTAATATCCAGCCAACGAATTACCAAAGGGCCTCCTTCGTACAAATGCCATAATTCATCGGCTCTCAGTCGATGAACGGCTGAAAAGCAGCCCCTGGGAAGTAAGTAATAAATATGTGAAAAAGCGCTCCCACTCTCCGGGTTTCCCGGCTGCGTAATAGCAGGTGCCCAGTACCCGCCTTCGGGATGGGGTTTCATTTTCAGTACGGCTATGATTTCTTCAGCTGTCATGATCAAAAACCAATGGCTGCATCTTCTCCCCGGGGATCCACCCCGCTTTCCAGGCGGCCATCTTCCAAAACGCGGATGCCATCCAGCCGGCCTATGGGACTCCGCACCTGTAGGATATGCCCTTTTGAAACCAATGCCAGCGAATCAGCAAGGGTAAGGGCTCCGGCTTCCATAAACAAGGTGTCGGGCCGCCACTGATGATGCACTTTCAGGGCGCTGACCGCTTCCTGCATGTTCATGTCGTAAACCGTAACGTTCAATATCGCCTGCAAAACCGATGTTATGATGGTACTGCCCCCGGGTGTCCCGATTACCATGAAAAGCCGGCCGTTGCGCTCGACAATCGTGGGTGTCATGGAACTCAGCATCCGCTTGCCCGGAGCGATGGCATTGGCTTCCGAGCCGGTCAGGCCATAGGCATTGGGCACACCGGGTTTAACGCTGAAATCATCCATCTCGTTGTTCAGGAAAAATCCGGCCCCGCCCACTACGACCTTACAACCAAAGGAACCATTGAGTGTAGTGGTCACGGCCACTGCGTTTCCTTCCGGATCCACGATAGAAAAATGGGTGGTTTCTTCGCTTTCGAGCAATTCAATGTTTCCCGGCCGCACCGAATCGCTGGGAGTGGCATGATCCGGGTTGAAATTTTCCATGTGGCCGACCAGGTAATTCCGGTTGGTGAGCACCGAAACAGGCACCGGAAAAAAATCTTCATCACCCAGGTACCTGGAACGGTCGGCATAGACCCTGCGCTCAGCCTCCGTCATCAGGTGCACAGTTCGGGCGCTGTTCCAACCCCAGTCTTCCAGTGGGTAGTTTTCCAGAATGGTGAGCAATTGAACAAGCAGTATGCCCCCGCTGGATGGCGGGCCCATGGATACCACCGTATAGCCGCGGAAATGGCCGATTACAGGTGCGCGCCAAATAGCCCGGTATTTTTCCAGGTCGGAAGCTGTAATCAACCCGCCACCCCGTTGCATTTCGGCCACAATTTTTTCAGCGGTTTCGCCCCGGTAAAATCCGTTCCGGCCCAGATCCGCGATCAATTCCAGGGTATGGGCAAGGTCCGGGTTTTTCAGCGTGTCGCCCGCCTGCCAGGGTTCATCGCGCACGTAATTTACCGGCACCTTGGTGTTCAGGGCAAGGAACTGGTCACGGTAATTATTCAACTTTCGGGCCTCCACTTCAGACAACAGATAGCCTTCTGCAGCCAGGCGAATGGCCGGTCGCAACAGCTTTTTCCAGGGGAGCCTGCCATATCGCTGGTGCGCCCGCCACAGCCCGTCCACCGTTCCCGGCACCCCTGTTGCCAGATGGCCTTCCCAGCTGGCGCCTGGAATTACATGGCCAAGGCTGTTGAGGTACATATCCCTGTCGGCAGCCTCCGGGGCTTTTTCCCGGAAATCCAGGGTAAAGCGGCTTCCGTCCGCCAGGCGTAAAACCATAAACCCCCCGCCTCCAATATTCCCTGCGGACGGATAAACCACTGCCAGGGCAAACGCCACGGCTACGGCAGCATCCACCGCGTTGCCGCCCGCCCGCATAATTTCAATCCCGGTTTGGGATGCCAGCGCCTTTGCCGACACCACCATAGCAGAATCAGCATAAACCGGTTCGGTCACCCGGTAAAAGCGCACCGGAGCAGGGCCTTTCGACCGGGTGCCACAGGCTGTGCCCAGCACCAGGAAATACATGAACAGCAATAATCCCCGGGAATTTTTCTTCATAAGCCGCAGAAATAAAAAAAATTCATTTGGTTGTGCAACGCAAATTGTTTGATCCGCATCTGTAAAGTTAGAGTAATCCATAAACTCCAATCCCAGTTCTCTCTCTCTTGGATTATTTGATTGCGTTTTTATGAAGCACAAAGCCGGTTGCACAGACCGGCTTTTTCTTTTTTCCCCGGTGGGAATGATGCGTGGATACCGGGTCATTGCGTAATTTACAGCATCCATTCCAAAAACCACATACCATGAAAAGGAGAAATTTCCTGACCACCCTCGGGGCAGGCACTGTGGTATCACCAGCTGTTTTCTGGAAGCCGGCCCGGGCAGCTGCCCTGACGGATCTGTTTTCATCCTATCGCGATACACCCGCTGATGAACTGGCCACAGACGAATCTTTTTGGTCTGGCATCCGGCAGGCTTTTTACACTTCTCCCGGCATAATCTACCTGAACAACGCGGGGGTATGCCCCCAGCCCGGCTATGTTCAGGAGGCTGAGTTCCGGCAAACCAGGGCGGCCAACGAAGCCCCGGCCCATATCATGTGGCATATTATGCGACCCGGGAAAGAAGAAGTCAGGCGCCAGTTGGCCGGCCTGCTGGGCTGCGACAAGGAAGAAATTGCCCTGTTGCGCAACGCCACCGAAGCCCTCGAAATCCTGTTATTCGGCTTTGACCTGAAGCCGGGAGATGAAATACTGACCACCGACCAGGATTATCCCAGCATGCTGAATGCCCTGAAACTGCTTAAAAACCGCTGGAACATAGGTTTGAAAATGATAAAAATACCCGTGCCTCTCGAAGATGAGTCGGAATTGGTACAGCGTTTTGAAACAGCCATCTCATCCAATACCCGGTTGATTCTGATGTGCCACATGATCAACCTGACCGGCCAGGTACTGCCTGTACGAAAAGTAGTGGAAATGGCCCGGGAAAAAGGTGTGGAAGTCATCATTGACGGAGCACACACCTTCGCTCATATCGATTTCAAAATCGGGGACCTGGGCTGTGATTATTTCGGAACCAGCTTGCACAAATGGCTCTGCGCACCTTTTGGAAACGGGTTGCTGTACATCAAAAAGGATAAAATTTCCAAAGTATGGCCCATCTTCGGGGCCCCGGTTGAACAGATGAACGAAATCCGGAAATTTGAGCATTTCGGAACATACCACGTACCCGTTCAACTGGGCATCAGCCAGGCTGTTGAATTTCACAATAATATCGGAACATCACGAAAAATGGCCCGGCTGCAATATCTTACCGATCATTGGGTAAACCAGGTAAAAGACATTGAAGGCATCCGGTTTAACACCAGTTTCCGGCAAGGCAGGTACGGAGCCATTGCCAACGTTACAATAGATGGAGTGAATATGCAGGAAATGCACAGGAAATTATTCAATAAATACAGGCTCTACACCATTGTTACCGACCATGAAGACGTCAAGGGAATAAGGGTTTCTCCAAATATCTACACCGCAATGCACGAATTAGACCTGCTGGCAGAAGCTTTTCATGAATTATCCGCTGAAAGATAATATCAGGCCAGCGGCTTTTGAGGCAGGGTAAACCAGAATACAGCTCCTTTTCCGGGTTTGGATTTTGCCCAGACTCTTCCCCCGTGTCTTTGAATTATTTGTTCCACAATGGCAAGCCCCATCCCGGTACCGTCAAATTCTTCGGGTTTATTCAGCTTACGGAAAATCCTAAATATCTCCTGGGAGAAGGAAGGGTCAAAACCAATACCGTTGTCTTTCACGAAATACATAATGTCGCCATGCCCTTTTTCACATCCTATTTCGATTACCGGCTTTTTTATTGTTGCGCTAAACTTTACGGCATTGTCCAGTAAATTGCGCCAAACTTCCCGCACAGCTGCTTCGTCACCAAAAGCAGGAAGGAGTCCATTGATTTTAAAAGTGGCTTTGCAATCTGGCAACAGAGTAAAATTTTTACAAAGATCATCCACCATCTTGCGCATATTCAGCTTTTTCCAGGCAAAATCTTTTTTCCGTGCCCGGCTGAATTGCAGCAAATCCTGCAGCAACCGGTCCATGTCCGTGGCGCTTTGACGAATGAAACTGACAAATTCACGGCCTTTTTCATCCAGGGCCTTACTGTATTTTTTTTCCAGCAATTCAGCAAATAGTTTCATATTGCGAAGTGGCGCCCGCAGGTCATGCGAAACCGTAGAACTGAAAATGTCCATTTGCCGGTTCATGTATTGCAACTCCCGATTCCGGGCGTCCACCCGTTGTTCCAGCTCTTCTTGTTTAATCCGGTTGTCTTCCTGGGCCAATGACTGCCTCGTAATATCCTTAATGGCAATGCCCATTCCCATAAAGTGGTTATCATCATCCGTGACCGGGAAATAAGTTACTTCATAACAAGTCAGTTCCCAATGTTCATCGGTAAATTCCAGGGATTCGGTTACGGTTTCTCCCAGGGCGACCCGGTAAAAAATACTAAGGAATTTATCCTTGAATTCTTTACCGGCATTTTTCAGAATATTTTCTCCATGCCTGAAACAAAAGGGGAAATATTTACGAGGTAATTGTTTTGCACGGGCATTGTAAAACAACAGGCGGTGCTTATTATCACAAAAAAGAATCCCGGATTGGAGAGATTCGAGCAGGAAATGCAACGGGGGATGTATCACCTCTTTCATAAGCGAGTACAAAAGTGAATTATTAAAATTAAGGGTTTTACCTCTAAATAACAAATGACAGTAATGCTATCTAACCCATTCTATTAACCCCGACTGTGAAAAATCCGGGATAGAATTCATGCCGTGCTCTGCCAGGAGTTTAGCCGGCATTCCCAAGTCGGCTATGAAAACACGGATAATGGATAAATGAGTTCCCAAAATTTCTTTCGGGGCCGCCAGGGTACAAACAATATCAGGGCGGAACCCGGTAAGCATTCCATCAGAAGTAATGCCAGTGGGCAGGTCAAGCGAAACACGGAGGGCAGTCAAACGGTTGGCTTGTTTTACAGCGCTGGCTACTGGCTGTGGCAAAGGCAGCCGCTGGGAAAAACCGAAATAGGCATCCACAAAAACCCTGGGTTCCTTGGCTTGTCCTTCCCTGCAGCCGAAAGAAAACGCACGGGTCAGTTGCACAGCCGGCAGGGATTTTAAGTTTTTATCCGGGATATGCAGGTAAACCGGATAGCCCCAAGCTGTCAACCTGCGCGCGGCCACCAGGCCGCCACCGCCATTATTGCCGATGCCTATGCCTATTTGCACCTGGGCTCCGGGGGAAACCAAACGGCTGATCAATCGCGCCAATTGAAGGCCTGCATTTTCCATCATCAGCTCAATGGACAGGTTCCAGTGGCGGACCGCCTCATAATCCAATTGCCGGAACTGTTCCAGCTCCAGCCAGCACGATTCGGGGAACTGTTGTTTGGGAATATGGGCCAAAGGATCTTCCATGGATCAATGAGATTAATCAGTTTGCACAGGACGGACCGTATACCCGGCTTCCCGGAGCAACTGTAAAACGCCCTTCTCCCCGGGCAAATGAGCCGCTCCAACCGCGAAAAAGCAGGAATGCTTTTGCATCAGCGAATTCATCACCGGAATCCAGTTATGGTTCCGTCCATAAATCAATAGCTCATTATACTCATCAAACCCGGTGCTTTCCGCTTCTATATCGCTGGCCAGGGAATCAATCCATTGCCGGCGGTAATAGTATATCAGCGTATCGAGCGAAGCTTTTTCCCTCCGGTAATCCCGCACGGTCTGCATCAGCATATTTATTTGCACGTCCAGGGGAATGGAATCCAGTATCTGCATCTGATAATCGGCTGTTTCCAGTCCGCTGACCGGAATACCGGCTTCGTTGGCCATCTTCAAAAAAGTCATTTCAAAGGAGCTGGTTTCATCCGCTCCGAAGGCTTTCATCTGAAGTATCTCCGACAGAAAAACAGGTTTCATGCGCTGATAGGATATCCACGACAGCCGGCCAATGTGCAAAGTGTCGAGCACAAAGGATTTCAGGGAATCGAAAGCTTCCTTGCTCATGTAATCGCGCACGCTGGCTCCATCCGGTAAAAAGCTCCGGAATACCGCAGCGTACTGGCTTTTATCGTTCAGGTCGATTTCAAACACCACTTCATCGGCTTCCAGCAAATGTTGTTTCAGCCGCTCACCCAATTGAAAATCATAGGTGGGAATGATATGCATGGTACCGAATATCCAGGAAGGGTGCTGCAGGCCGTTTCCTTCGATACGCCAGAGCAGGGACTGCCCGTTTTCCACTTCGATATCCGGCAGCATAGATTCCTGGCCGGAACAAGCATGTATCATCAAACCCAAAAAGGGCAATAACCAAAACTTGATTTTCTTCATAGCCGTATTTGGAACGAATTTGCTCCGGGTCTTAATCTGCCACCTTTGACGGGACTTCCGGTTCAGTTTCCGCATGCTTACCGAAATACCGCCTGTAAAAGATCAAAACAGCCGCTACTCCTGTGGTGATGGAAGCATCCGCCAGGTTGAAGACAGGCCGGAAAAAGATAAACGGTTTTCCGCCCAGGAAAGGTATCCAATCCGGATACACATCTTTGATCAGGGGAAAATACAACATATCCACTACTTTGCCTTGCAGCAAAGGAGCATACCCACCTCCCGGGGAAAGAAACCGGGCAATATTCGGATGGAAGATATCACTGCCTTCAAACAGCACCCCGTAAAAAACGGAATCAATAATATTGCCCATGGCTCCGGCAAAAATCAATGAAAAACAAATAATCAGCCCGGCAGGTGCATTGCGGACCACGCTCCGCCACAGGAAATACCCTATCACAACGAGAGCCGCAATCCGGAAAAGTGTAAGAAAAATCTTGCCGCTGTTCCCCCCGTAGGCCATCCCGAAGGCCATTCCCTCATTTTCGAGAAAATGCAGCTTAAACCAATGGTCGATGATATTGATTTCCTGGCCGGCATACATGTGGGTCTTCACCCAAAACTTTAACGATTGGTCTGCCGCGAGGACTAAAAAAATGATGATAAAGGGAAGATAACGTTTCAACGATTCTGGCTTCTGGCTTTTTTTGCTTCAATACTCAGCGTAGCATGTGGTACAGCCCGCAAGCGTTCTTTCGAAATCAACTTGCCGGTTTCCCGGCATATGCCGTAGGTTTTATTTTCAATCCGGACCAGGGCAGCCTGCAGCTTTTTGATAAAGGCAATCTGACGGGAGGCTAATTGGGTCAAATGCTCCTTTTCCATGGTGCCTGTACCGTCATCCAGCCCGGAAAAACGGCTGGCTGTATCGTCCGTGCCATTGCTGGAGGCATTGGTTATCTGCTCCTGAAGAAACTGTAATTCCTTTTCAGCTTTCTCAATTTTATCCAGGATCAATTCTTTGAATTCCTGGAGTTCCTCATCGCTATATCGAACCTTTTCCTTTGTCATATTTCCTTGTTTTAGATTAGACTGATGTCCGCCTTAATGGGAACATCGTTTACATCAATCACTGTATCCGAAGAAATATCCTGTGAGAATGTAAGGTCAGTTGCCAGAATTTCTGTGCAAATATAATCCTTAAACGCGTTTATTGCATAATGCAATCTTGGCTGGTCTTCCAGGGCTACTTTAATCCGGTCAGTGACCCGGAAACCTTTTTCTTTCCGGAGCCGCTGGATCTTGTTTACCAGTTCGCGCGCTATGCCTTCCGCTTCAAGCTCTTTGGTAATGGTTATATCCAGGGCTACGGTCAGGTTCTTTTCGCTGGCCACCAGCCAGCCGGGAATATCTTCGGTAGTGATTTCCACTTCTTCCCGTTTTAGTTCGTACGGCTCCTCTTCCAGGTCAATCGTTATGGACCGTTCCCGCTCCAGGCGCTTAATGTCATCCTGGCTGAATTCATTCAGTACGCGAACCAGGCTTTTCATTTTAGGTCCAAGCTTACTGCCGAGTTGTTTGAAATCCGGTTTGATTTTTTTCACGATCACCCCGCTGGTGTCATCCACGTATTCCACCTTCTTTACATTCACCTCGGAACGGATCAGGTTTTCTACCTGCTGCACTTGTTTTTTGAACTGTTCATCCAGCACCGGAATCAGGATCCTGGCCAGGGGTTGGCGGACTTTGATATTGGATTTTTTCCGCAGGGAAAGTACCATGGATGAAAAGTCCTGCGCCAGTTGCATGCGTTCTTCCAAGTCTTTGTCGATTTCATCTTCCCGTATTTCAGGGAATAAAGCCAGGTGCACCGATTCTTCCCGGTCGGTATGCGCCACATCATTAAGCGACCGGTACAGGAACTCCGCGAAAAAAGGCGCGACAGGGGCCATAAGCTGGCTGACCGTAAACAGGCAGAGGTACAGGGTTTGGTAAGCCGATATTTTGTCGTGCGAGTATTCGCCTTTCCAGAAGCGCCTGCGGCATAAGCGCACATACCAGTTGCTCAGGTGGTCAATCACAAAGGTTTGGATGGCGCGCACCGCCCGGGTAGGTTCGTAACTGCCGTAATAACCGTCCACATCCCGTACCAGGGAATTCAGCAGGGAGATAATCCACCGGTCGATTTCAGGCCGTTCGCTCACCGGAATTTCATCTTCCTCGTGGCAATACCCGTCAATATTCGCATACAAGGCGAAAAACGCGTAAGTGTTAAACAGGGTACCGAAGAATTTCCGCCTCACCTCCTCCAGCCCTTTTAGGTCAAATTTCAGGTTTTCCCAGGGCTGGTTATTTTCCATCATATACCAGCGCGTGGCATCCGCTCCGTACTGATTAATGGTTTCAAACGGATCTACGGCATTGCCTAGGCGCTTGGACATTTTGTTGCCGTTTTTGTCCAATACCAGCCCGTTGGATACCACATTTTTAAATGCCACACTATCGAAAAGGAGTACCGCCAGGGCATGCAGGGTAAAAAACCACCCGCGGGTTTGATCAACGCCTTCCGCTATGAAATCAGCCGGAAAATTTTTCTTAAAGGCTTCCTTGTTTTCAAAAGGATAGTGCCACTGGGCGTAAGGCATGGCCCCCGAGTCGAACCATACATCAATAAGATCCGGTTCGCGGAACATCTTTTTCCCGGAATCCGAAACCAGCACAATCCGGTCCACGAAAGGCCGGTGCAGATCAAAATCATCCGGAAGGGGTTTGTCCATAAACCCGGCTGCCACTGCCTTTTCCACTTCAGCGCGAAGCTCTGCCACGGAACCTATGCATTTCAGCTCTTCCCGGTCTTCCGTTGCCCATATGGGAAGCGGTGTGCCCCAGAACCTTGACCTGGAAAGATTCCAGTCCACCAGGTTTTCCAGCCAGTTGCCGAAACGCCCCGACCCGGTAAAAGGCGGTTGCCAGTTAATGGTCCGGTTCAGCTCGACCATGCGTTTCTTGAGAGCAGTGGTTTTGATGAACCAGCTGTCCAGCGGATAATAGATAACAGGCTTGTCAGTGCGCCAGCAGTGCGGGTAGGAGTGCACGAATTTCTCAATGCGGAAGGCCTTGTTCTCCTGTTTCAGCTTTACCACTATGTCAATGTCCACCGGTTCGTAATCCGGTTCATCTTTGTAGTTTTTGACATATCGGCCGGCAAAATCGGTCACAACATCCAGGAACTTACCCTGCCTGTCGACCAGGGTTAACGATCCGATACCATTTTCACGGGCTACCTGCAGGTCGTCCGCGCCAAAGCTCGGGGCGATGTGCACAATGCCGGTTCCGTCTTCGGTGCTTACAAAATCACCCGCGATCACCCGGAACGCGTCCCCGTCTTCCGGCTGGGCATAGGGCAACAGCTGTTCATAATCCCAGCCCAGAATGTCTTTTCCGGAAATGGTCTCCACGGGCAGCCACGGAATTTTCTTGCCTGCCGGATCAAGGGAGGAAAATTCTTCTTCACTGCCGGCCCGCACAAAACCGGCTTTTTCACTAAAATAAGCTCCGATGCGGTTCGTGGCTATGAGCAGGGTGCCCGGTTTCCGGGTATAGGGATTATAGGTTCTGATCCAGGTGTATTCAATGTCGCGCCCGACAGCCAGTGCGGTATTCGAAGGCAGGGTCCAGGGCGTGGTGGTCCAGGCCAGGAAATAGTACCCGGGTTTGCCTTTTACGGCAAATTGAGCCACCACGGAAGTGTCTTTCACCTCCCGGTAGGCCCCCGGCAGGTTCAGCTCATGCGAACTCAACCCGGTTCCCGCGGCCGGAGAATAGGGCTGGATGGTATATCCTTTATACAAAAGTCCTTTATCGAAAAGCTGCTTGAGCAGATACCATAAGGTCTCGATGTACCGGTTGTCGAAAGTGATATACGGATGATCCAGGTCAATCCAATAGCCCATCTTGCGGGTCAACTCATCCCAGGCGTCTTTGTATTGCATGACCTCCTGGCGGCAGGTGGCATTGTATTCCTCAATGCTGATGGTTTTGCCAATATCTTCTTTTGTGATGTTGAGCTTTTTTTCAACCTGGAGTTCAACCGGCAAGCCATGGGTGTCCCATCCGCCCTTCCGGTTTACCAGAAAACCTTTCTGGGTTTTGTAGCGGCAAAACAGATCTTTGATTGTCCGGGCCAGCACGTGGTGAATGCCCGGCATACCGTTGGCAGAGGGAGGCCCTTCATAAAACACAAAAGCAGGCGCATCCTTCCTGGCTTCCAGGCTCTTGCGGAAAATATCATTCGTCTCCCAATACTGCAGAATTTCCGATTCCAGGGCCGGCAGGTCAAGTTGCTTTATTTCACGAAACCGGTTTTCAGACCTTTTCATTATCCACTTTAAGTTTATCGCCTTCTATATCCTCTTCATCTTCATTAAACACATCAATCAGGGGCTCGCTGCGTATGGCTTTCCGGTCAACAACTTTTTCAAAGCTCATCAGTATGGCGGGCAAAACCACCAGGTTGCACATTAAGGCTACAATAAAGGTTACCGAAGTCAACCGGCCGAGATTCACCGTACCCTGGAAATTGGAAAAGGTGAAAATAAAGAACCCGCAAAACAGGATCAGGCTGGTATAAATCATGCTCAATCCCGTTTCCCGCAGGGAGGTGACTACGGTTTTTCCGATATCCCAGTTATGGCGATAAAGCTCCTGGCGGTATTTGGCCAGGAAATGAATGGTATAATCCACCGAAATACCCAGGGCAATGCTGAAAATCAGCACGGTAGATGGTTTCAGGGAAATACCCGCGTAGCCCATGATGCCGGCTGTGACCATCAGGGGTATTAAATTGGTTATCAGCGAAAAGAACAACATGCGGAAAGACCGGAACAGGTAAAACATAATGGCTGCTATCAGCAACAGGGCAATGGCAACGGATTGAATCAGGCCTCTTACCATGTAGTCATAGCCTGCCAGGGCTATGAGGCTGGTTCCGGTAAAGGACACGTCATAATCCTCCGGGGGAAATACCGATTCCACCTTTGGCTTGATAAGGTCCAATACTTTTGGCATGGAGTCAGAGCCAATGTCTGCCACATTCAGGCTGATCCGGGCGATGCGCAGGGAGTCATCCAGGAATTTCACATCAATGGTTGTGTCGCTGGTCGAATGTTTAATATAAGACCTCAGCCTGGGGTCGGAACTGATTTCCAGCTTTGTGGGCAGGCGGTAGCGCGAGGGCCTGCCGTGGTGGTAAGCCTGGTTGGCCAGCTTAAAGGCTTCCACGATAGACAAAGGCCTGCTGAACATTTTAAAACCGGAGAGGGAATCCTGCAAGGCTTTCAGCTTGCGCACAAAGTTATAATTCGTGGCACCCTTCGGTTTCCGGGTATCTATCAAAATGTTAAAGGGAAGGATCCCGTTAAATTCCTTTTCGAAAAACTTCAGGTCCTGGTAGGCTTTGGATTTGGAAGGCACATCGTCCAGGATAAAACCCCTTGACTGTAAACGGATCATACCACCCGCTGCCAGCAGTACCACCACAGCCGTAAGCGCAAAAACCCTGGTTTTATATCGTCTTGCCCAAAGCTCGAACCGGTCAAGCACCACGTGAAAAGCTTTTCTTTCCAGGTGGTGTACATGCGACTGCTTGGGGCTGGGCAGGTAGCTGAATATGATGGGAATGCCCAGCGTAGTCAGCACGAACAAGCCGGAAATGGCCAGGAATGCCACAATCCCGAACTCAGTTAAAATTCGCACATGGGTAAATGTAAACACTCCGAACCCGATGGCTGTGGTCAGGTTGGTGTAAAAGGTAGCGTTGCCGATTTTTTCAATAGTGCGCATCAGGGCGCGCTGTTTGTTCTCATGCTTCCGGAACTCGGTGTGGTACTTATTCAGCAAATAGACACAATTCGGGATCCCGATTACAATAATCAATGTGGGCATGGTCCCGGTCAGGATGGTGAGCTTATAGCCAAACATAGACACGATGCCCATAGACCATATAGCGCCCACCAATACCACCAGCATGGGAAATATCACCGCGTAAATATTCCGGAACAACAGGAAAAGTATGAGCGAAAGCAATATCAGGGCATAGATGATAAACCGGAACAATTCGGATTCCAGCACTTCCGCGATATAACTCCTGATAAAAGGCAAGCCTGAAAAATGCAGCTCTGTGTTGAACCGGTCGGCAAATTTTTGACCCAGCGCCAGTATTTCATTCACAATGGCAAACCTTTCCTTCGTATCAAGCTGATGTTTTTTGAAGGAAACAGCCATAAGGGTGGTATGTGTACGCGTATTGTAAAGAAGGCCTTCATAAAACGGAAGGGATAAAAACACCTGCTTGAAACTATCGAGTTCTGCCTGGTTTTTGGGCAGATGCTCCATGATGCGGACTGTTTCAAATGACTTGAGCGAATCATTTCTGCGAATGTTATAGGCAGTAGGGATGCTTAACACGCCACTGATACCCTCAATTTGCCGGATCTTTTCGCCCAATTCGTACCAGGCGGTAAAAAAATCGATATGGAAAAAGTCAAAAGACTTGACTCCGATGACCATGACGTTGCCGTCTTCTCCAAACTCTTTCTTAAAATCTACATACCGGATATAGTCAGGATCATCGGAAGGCACTACCTTGGCGTAATCATAGGCAATTTTGGTATCCTTGGCAAACCAGGCCATTACCGCGGTGATAATCAGCAAGAGGATGCCCAACGGGCCGCGATTGCGTAAAACCTGGATAGATAAAAAGGACCACATTTGCCTTTAAAATTGGGCGCTAAATTAGTAAAATTGCGCCTAAGCAGCCTTTATAAAACCAGCAGTTAATCATTCCGGATTTTTTTGAGGTTCAATAAAATAGGCTTGCCCGGAAATCGTTCCTTTGCATAACCCAATGAACCGGTTACTAAATGTTTCTATGAAGTATTCCACGCTTGTCCTGCTTTTGATTCTCCTGGGAGTGCCGCTGGCCAAAGCCCAAATCGTTCCGGTAGGCACCTGGGTCGACCACCTGCCCTACCGCAGCTGCCATGACGTGACAAACGGAGACCAGAAGATTTACTGCGCGGCTGAATATGCGGTTTTTTCCTTTGACAAGAAGGATAAATACATGCTGAAAATCAGCAAAGCTACCGGCTTGTCCGACATAGGTATTCGAAGAATCAAATACCACCCGGACAAAAAGCTGTTGCTCATTGCCTACGAAAACGGTAACCTGGATATTTATTCTTCAGGGCAGGTAAGCAATATACCCGACCTGAAAGATGCCAATTCTGCGGGAGGCAAAATCATTCATCATATCAATTTTTCAGGCTCGCTGGCCTACCTGTCGGTCAGCTTTGGCATTATAGTGCTCGACCTGGATAAAAAAGAAATCAAGGACACTTACCGGATCGGGCCGGGAGGCACCGACCTGGAAGTTTTTGCCACCGCTTCTGATGGGGAAAATCTGTTTGCCGCCACCAAAAACGGGATTTACCGCGCTTCCCTGGTAAACGGGGATAACCTGTTAAGCTTTAACAGCTGGCACTTGCAGGGCCCGTCTGAAGGCATTGCTTCCGGAAAATCGGAGCTGATCGAAACCTTTGGCGGAACAGTATACGGGGTGGTAAACGATTCGATATTCCGTTATGAAAACAGTTCGTGGAGTTTTTTCTATTCCGCCCCCGGATGGACTATAATAAACCTGTCGGCTGAGGGACAGCACCTGCTGGTTACGGAATGGAAAGGTAATGAACCGCCCGATTCCACCCGCTTTACCCTGCTCGACAGCGATCAAACCTTTTCTCGTGTGAGTCTTGGGAACAGCGTGGCCGTGCCGAAACAGGCCATAGAAGATGAATCCGGGCTGTTATGGGTGGCCGACTTCTGGAAAGGGCTGATCCGTTATGATTTCCAGGCAGCCACAAGCTATTACCCCAACGGACCGTGGAGCAACCGGATTTATGCCATGGATTTTGCCCAAAACACTTTATGGGTGGCCCCGGGCGCTATTAACAATGCCTGGAATTTTACCTATAACAAGGACGGGTTTTTCCGCTATGAAAACCATTGGTGGATCAACAATCACATGTTCAATACGCCCGAACTTTCCGGAGTCTTTGATATTGTCGCGGTTATGGCAGACCCGCAATCCGGCATTACCTATTTTGGATCCCACGCCAGCGGAGTTATAAAATTTGATCACGGACAGATTGAAATCTGGGATAAGAACAACACGCCCTTAAAAGCCCCGAGCGGGGATACGACCCGGACGCATATAGGCGGGTTCGCCCTGGATGCTGACCGGAATCTCTGGATGACCAATAACGGCACGTCCAAGCCCCTGGTAGTGCGCACACCCGATGGCAATTGGTACAGTTACGCCCTACCCCAAAATATCCGCGATGTAAGCGACATCCTGATCGACCAGCAGGGCCGGCTCTGGATCATAGAACCGCGCAATACCAACTTCGGGCTGGTGGTGTATGACTACAACAACACGCCTGACGATCCTTCAGACGACCAGGCTATTGCCTTAAAACAAGGTATCGGCCAGGGCAACCTCCCTTCCAACGAAGTAAACTGCATCGCGATGGACCATGACGGGGAAATCTGGATCGGTACGGATGCCGGAATCTCCGTGTTTTACTGCCCCTGGGATGTGATCAACGGCACCTGTGACGCGGCCCCGATCATTGTGGAGCAGGATGGGTTCCTGGCTTATTTATTCGAATCCGAAATCGTAAACGATATTGAAGTGGACGGAGCCAACCGGAAATGGATTGCCACCAACAACGGGGTATGGCTCATGTCTCCGGACGGTACGGAGCAAATTGAATATTTCAATGCCAGCAACAGTCCCCTGTTGTCAGATGAAGTACTGGACGTGGCTATTGACCCCGAAAGCGGCACGGTGTACTTCGGCACTTCCAAAGGCATCATTTCCTACCGCGGAACCGCCACCGAGGGCAGCCCTACCCACAGCAACGTAACCGTGTTTCCGAATCCGGTCCGAGAGGATTACCACGGTCCTATTGCCATCAAAGGCCTGGTAGAGAACGCGTATGTCAAGATCACTGATGTGAGCGGGAACCTGGTTTATTCCACCCGTGCGCTAGGCGGCCAGGCCATCTGGAATGGCCTGCTGCCAAACGGTCAGCGGGCACAAACCGGGGTGTACCTGATTTTCAGCATGAGCGAAGACGGCACCGAAACTTTTGTCAGCAAACTACTGCTAATACACTGACCATATCGTACCTTTGACAAAAAGCCGGGCATGATTCATGCCACCAAAGCCATTGTTTTACGAGCGGTAAAATATGCCGAAACTTCGATGGTCGTTACGGCCTACACCGAAAAATTCGGTATGCAG
This sequence comes from uncultured Chitinophagales bacterium, assembly GCA_964422925.1. Classification (GTDB taxonomy): domain Bacteria; phylum Bacteroidota; class Bacteroidia; order Chitinophagales; family S012-47; genus CAYRDC01. The sequence goes on from CAYRDC010000004.1 coordinate 113,037, forward strand.
GCTTACCTGGTAAACCGGGTCAGGTCCTCCCGCTCCAAAATGCAGCAGTCCCTGTTTCAGCCCCTGTCATTGGTAGATATGATTGCTTATCACCGGGAGCAAAAAAACCTTCAGCGGATCAAGGAACTCCGCTTCGATTATTTATTTAAAACCCTTCCCTTCGATATTCAGAAAAGCACGATCGCCATATTCCTGCAGGAGGTATTACTTCGCTCACTGAAGGAGGAGGAACCCAACGCCCGGGCATTCGGTTTCCTGCATGACAGCATCGTACTGCTCGATGAAACCCGGGAATCCGTGGCGGATTTTCACCTCTGGTTCCTGGCTCAGTTTAGCGCGGTGCTTGGGTTTTTCCCTTCCGGCACTTACAGCCTCGTAACCCCATATTTCAATATTCATTCGGGTACCTTCTGCGAAACGGGCACTTCCGGGGCGTCTTTGATAAAACCGCCTGAATCGGAATATTTTTCAATGCTTATCTGGGCCGACCATTTCCCGGTAAACGGCCTGAAAATGCACCGGGAAGCCAGGAACCGGCTGCTGGATCACCTCCTGGCATACTATGCATATCATTTGGAAGGGTTCGGCAAATTGCGTTCACCGGCTGTGCTGCAAACGATCTTTGACTGACCAGACGCTGGCGGCTGCCAAGAAAAGGAATAGCGCCACACTCACCCACCACAGCAAAGTCAGCCCCGGAACCTTGTAATACACCCTGACCTCATGCCAGCCGGCCGGGAGCCGCAGGGAGATAAACGCTCCGTAAGCCTGCTGGATCCGTGTTTCTCTCCCGTCTATTTGCGCGTGCCAGCCGTGGTCGAAAAGATTTTGCTGGATGACCAGTTTGCCGGGCTTATCGCGCTCCACGGTCAATGCGATTTCCCGTGGAGTGAACCGGGTAAAACGAATGGCTGGCGGAGTGTTCAGTGTATCGTCTTCCAGGAAGGCCAGGGGCATGTTCAGCAGGTATTTTGAATAAACCGGTTCGGTTTTGAGGAAATCCCATGCCCGCAGCACAAACAGATTATAGGCTTGCGGGGAAGGCACTTTGTACAAAGCGCCCAGGTTGTACCACACCGGGTAAATGAGCCGCCCGGTATCGCCATAAGAGGACACTGGCAGCGCAGCATCCGGCACCGGGAAACCCTTCGGCAGGGCAGCAATCAGCCGGTCCGTGTAGCGGGTATCCGTTTCGGAAAGTATGGTGGCCGGAGCCTGCAGCTGGGTGAACACGACCCCTTCCATGGACGCGGCCAGCAGGACAAGCAACACCAGTTTTTTTCTGAACCAAAGCAAACTAGCCAGCACGATGAGCGGCACCGGCAGCCACCACATCACCTGGGTGAGGGCCAGCAGATGCCATTCGGCACCGGCCAGCCACTGCATATAACCTTCGCGGGGCCAGGGCACAGCCGGGGAAAAGGCTCCGCCCAGCAGCCCGGAAAGGATGAACCCTGCCGAGCCAACGGCTACGATTATGGCCAGGATTTTCCGCTCCCGTTTTCCCGACTTGCCCAGGCGCTCAAGGCCTATTCCCCCGAGCAGGAGCAGGGACAGGATGGTGAAAACCCGGAAAATAGCCGGGAAGCGGAACCGGTCGAGCAGGGGCAAACGGGCCGCCCATGACCGGAAAGGCAGATCCTGCCCCAGGGCAAGTGCCAGAGAAACCAATGCCAGCAACCACAGCCATCTGACCCGTTTGTCGCGCCAGGCCAGGAGGGCAAAAAAGGCCATCAGCAACGGGAATATGCCCACATACAGGTTCCGCATGGAAATATCGGTACCATAAGTCACTTCACCGCTCAAAGTGAGCAACGGAGAAACCAGTGAAACCAGGGAAGGCAGCGTAAAGGACCCCTCCAGCAGGGCCGAATGGTCCAGGGCATGCCGGGTGATTTCAGGCAATGCCAGCCAGAAAGAATACAGGTAACCCGCTCCGGCCAGCAGGAGCAAACCGTAGGCAGCTGCCAGCCGGGCAAATACGCGTCCGGTTCCCTGCCAGGATTTGATCCGGGCCCGGATCCATATATGGCGGACCAAAAGAAAGAGGACCAGGTATTGCGCAATGACAAACAGCGCGGGATAGCCCCCGGTTAACTGCATGTATAGGGCAAAAACCAGGCAGAAGGTTTCCCGCCATCCAGCGGTCCGCAGCAAACGGATAAATGAAGCCAGAATGACGGGCAGCCAGGCAGCGCCAATGATCCACTGCAGGTGCTGTGCGTTCCCTACCATGAAACCCGAAAGCTGATATCCCAGGGCTGCCAGCAGGGAAGCGGGTTTGCCGAGTTTCAGAGTCCGGGCCAGGAAATACATGCCCGCCCCGGCAATGAAAATATGGATAAGCCATTCCCACTGAATGGCCAAAGCATTGTATCCCAACAAAAGCCCGAAAATCCAGGTAAACGGGTACCACACCCCGCTTTGCGGGTCGGCATGGGCCGGGTAACCATGGCCCAGGTAAGGATTCCAGAATGGCAGGACCCCGTGACGCAGTGCTTCACCTGTAAAATAACGCCAGGGAAAAGCCTGGTCCATGATGTCCCATTTCATGGTGGCCGCCCCGGTGGCCAGTTGCCAGTAAGCCAGCAGCGGAATGAACAGCAGCAGCCAGAACGGGTTGAACAATATGTTTTTACGGGTCAACATGCCGGTAAAAATAATTTCTCCTGGGTTTGCCCGGGCATCCTAATACATCTCCCGCAGAATCCGGTTTTCGGGAAAACCCAATTCCCGGAGGCGCAGCCGGGCCTCTTCCACCATGGCACCCGGGCCGCAAAGATAAACCAGCGCGGGTTCCATGCCTTTCAGCAAGTCCGGGTAATAATCATGCACGTAAGGACGATAACGGCTGCCGGGTTGCCTACCGGTTTCCGATAAAGCCAGGCGAAAGGTGAAACCGGGATGCCGGTGCGCCAGCCGCTCAAAATCCTCTGCCAGCAGGGCATATTGCTGGTTTCGGAATCCTGCCAGAAAAACCACCGGTCCGCGGAATTGCCGGTTTTCCAATAGGTCCAGCACCATGGCGCGCAAGGGGGCAATACCCGTGCCGGCCCCAATGAACACATAGGCCGGCTCTTCGCGCTCCGGCAGGCAAAAATCTCCAAAAGGGCCTTCCATTTCAACCGTAGTGCCCGGCCGGAGTTTCTGCCAGAACCAGTGGTTAATCGCTTCGTCTTCCGACCGCCCGACCAGCAGTTCAAATTCGGACTGCCCGGGCCTGGAAGCCAGGGAATAATACCTGCCGCTGACACCCGGACTGTGAAGTTTCAGCATGATATGCTGTCCCGCCCGGAAGGAAAATTTACCCTCCTTTGGTTGAAACACCAGGCGCATAACCCCGGGCGCTGCTTCCTCCTTCCTGACCAGAACCGCTTCCATATTACTGGCGAAATTATGATTAAAATTGTTGTGGAAAGAAGTTGATAAGCACATGATCGCTGCAAAAAAACGTACCCGCCTTTTCAGGCGTTGGCTGCTGGTGCCGGCTGTATTGGTTTTTTTCCTGGCGCTGTTATTCCTGCTCCGTTATCCAGTGCTGCGGGGCCTGGGAAATTACCTCATCCGGGAAAACGAACCATTCCAGGCGGAGGCTATCTTCATTCTTTCCGGAAACCCGACCGACCGGGGCCGGAAAGCCGCGCAGCTGTATTTCGAAGGATACGCCCCGGAAATTGTTTGTACCGGTGAAAACATTCCGCACGACCTGGAAGCCCTGGGCCTGGATTACCCGGAATGTGAACTCACCCGGTCCCAGTTACTGCGCAGCGGAGTACCGGATTCGGCCATCGTAACCATCCCGCTGGGCGCCAGCACGCGGGAGGAAAAGCAGGTAATCCTCAGTTATTGCCTGGACAACGGGATAAAAAGTTGCCTCGTGGTCAGCAACCGGTTTCATACGCGCAGGATAAGGAAAGTATTCCGCAAAGCCTTTCGGAGCGAGGGTATTCAACTGGGAATCATCGGGGCGCCCCATTCGCTGTACCGGGAAAACCGGTGGTGGGAAAGCGAATACGGTTTGCTGGACGTCAATAACGAATACCTGAAACTGCTCTATTACAGCGTGAGCGGATAATGCCGTAACTTTGCGCGGCTAACATGGAGCTGGATCGTTTGTTATCTCTTTATCTTCGCGATCCGCGCGTTGAAAACATTACAGGGCAGCTAGGAAACACCCCCCCGGTTATGCTGCACCTGGCAGGCACGGTAGGCTCCGCCCCCGCCATCATCGCGGCTGCCGTAATCCGGCAGGTAAACCTCAACCACCTGTTTATCCTCCCCGACAAAGACCAGGCGGCCTATTTCCAAAATGACCTGAAAGCCCTGCTCCCGAAAAAGGATATTTATTTTTTCCCGGACTCTTTTAAACGGCCGGGGCAGTTCCAGGAAGCCAACCGCAACAATATCCTCCTGCGGGCCGAAGCCATTACCCGTTTTGTCGATGGGCACAGCCGCTCGGAGGTGATGGTCACTTACCCCGAAGCCCTCATTGAGCAGGTGGTCCGGAAAAAAGCCCTGAAAAAACATACTATCCGCATGCACCTCGGGGAAAAGCTGGACCTGGACTTTATGATCGAATTCCTGGTGGCATACGGTTTTGAACGAACCGACTTTGTCTATGAACCGGGCCAGTTCTCCATCCGGGGCGGGATTGTGGATGTCTATTCCTACGGCAATGACCTGCCTTACCGCATCGAACTGTTCGATGACGAAGTGGAATCGATCCGCACCTTTGACCCGGTAAGCCAGCGGTCGGTGAAAAAGATAAGCCGGGTAACCATCATCCCCGATGTGCAAAGCCATTTTTCAGCTGGTGACAAAGCCGATTTGCTGGAGTATCTTCCGGCCTGTACCGTGGCCTGGCTGCTGGATGCAGAACTTATTCTGTCCAGGCTGGAGGAGTTGGAAGCGCAGATGGAATCGATTCAGGCAGTTTTGAAACAAGCCGGTGAGGCGGAAGAACCCCATCCCCTGCAAATGACAGACTGCACAGTGCCCGTAACACCGTCCGGACGTTTCGCGGAACAGTTAAGTCAGCGGCACCAGGTGTATTTCGGAAAGCCTCCCGGACCCTTCCGGGGCAATACCGTATCATTCCCCTGCAAACCCCAGCCCAGCTTTAACCGGAAGTTTGACCTGCTGATCCACGACCTGCAGGAAAACACCCGCAAGGGCATTTTGAATTTCCTGTTTGCCGGCAATCCCAAACAAATCGAGCGCTATTACCACATTTTCGAAGACATGGAGGCGGCCGTGGATTTCCATCCGGTAGCGGCCGTGATCCACGAAGGGTTTACCGATACCGGGCTGAAAATCGCCTGCTACACTGACCACCAGATCTTCAACCGGTATCACAAATACCATATCCGGGAATCATTCAGCCGCTCTATGGCCCTGAACATGAAAGCCCTCCGCGAACTGAAGCCGGGCGATTACGTGACACACATCGACCACGGCATTGGCCGCTATTCCGGGCTGGAAAAATTGGAGATAAACGGGGTGGTACAGGAAGCCGTCCGGCTGGTGTACAAGGACAATGACCTATTGTATGTAGGCATTAACTCGCTGCACAAGATTTCCAAATATGCCGGAAAGGAAGGGCAGGTGCCGAGGATCAACAAACTGGGCAGCGGGGCCTGGGAAGCCCTCAAGCGCAAAACCCGGAAAAAGGTAAAGGATATCGCCAAGGACCTGATTAAGCTCTACGCGGAACGGAAGGCCCGCAAGGGTTTCGCGTTCCGTCCGGACACTTACCTGCAGGACAAACTGGAAGCCTCCTTTATTTACGAAGACACACCCGACCAGCTGAAAACCACCCGGGACGTGAAACAGGACATGGAGGCGCCCCATCCCATGGACCGCCTGGTTTGCGGAGATGTGGGATTCGGCAAAACCGAGGTGGCTGTACGGGCCGCGTTCAAAGCGGTAACCGATAACAAACAGGTGGCCGTGCTGGTGCCGACCACAATACTGGCCCTGCAGCATTATCGTACTTTTTCCGAACGCCTGGAAAATTTTCCGGTTACCATCGATTACCTGAACCGGTTCAAAACAGCCACTCAGCGAAAAAAAACCCTGGAAGCCCTGCGGGAAGGAAAAATTGACATCATTATCGGTACGCATGCCTTGCTGGGCAAACAGGTAGTGTTCAAAGACCTTGGACTGCTTATCATTGATGAAGAGCAAAAATTCGGGGTGGCTGCCAAGGAACGCCTTAAAACCTTGAAAGTAAACGTGGACACCCTTACCCTGACGGCTACGCCCATACCGCGCACGCTTCAGTTCAGCCTGATGGGCGCCCGCGACCTGTCCATTATCCAGACCCCGCCTCCCAACCGACAGCCCATCCACACCGAATTGCACATGTTTGACGACCGGGTAATCCGGGACGCGATCCGCTACGAGCTCAACCGGGGCGGACAGGTATTTTTTATCCATAACCGCGTAAAGGACATTGAAGACATCGCCCACATGGTGGAAAGGCTCTGCCCGGAAGCTTCCGTTGCCGTGGCTCACGGCCAAATGGACGGAAAGTTGCTCGAAAAAGTGATGATGGATTTTATCGAGCAGCGGCATGACGTCCTGGTTTGCACCAATATCATCGAATCAGGGCTGGACATCCCGAATGCAAATACCATCATTATTCACAACGCCCATCGGTTTGGTTTAAGCGATTTGCACCAGCTTCGCGGGCGGGTGGGCCGGTCGAACCGCAAAGCATTTTGCTACCTGATTGCTCCGCCTTTATCTTCCCTGACCACGGAGGCTCGGCTCCGGCTCACCACCGTGGAAGAATTCGCTGACCTGGGCAGCGGATTTCACATTGCCATGCGCGACCTGGACATTCGCGGAGCCGGTAACCTGCTGGGCGCTGAACAAAGCGGGTTCATCGCTGAAATCGGGTTCGACATGTACCATAAAATCCTGGATGAAGCCATCCTGGAACTGAAGGAAACCGAATTCCGGGAATTGTTCGCGGGCGAACTGGCTCAACAAACCACTTTTGTCAGGGACTGTCAGATTGATTCCGATATCGAACTGCTGATCCCGGACCATTACGTGAAAAACATCCAGGAGCGCCTCAATTTGTATACCCGCCTCAACGCCATCAAAACGGAAGAAGAGCTCCGGGAATTCCGCGACCAACTGGCCGACCGTTTCGGTCCGGTTCCTCCCGAAGCCGATGAACTGCTGAATGCCATGCGCCTGCAGTGGGAAGCCGTGTCAGCCGGGTTTGAACGAATTGTTCTCCGGCAGGGGAATATGCGATGCTATTTTATCAGCAACCAGCATTCGTTCTATTACGAATCGGAACAGTTTCGCACGGTACTCGACTACGTGAAGGCGCATCCCAGGCAGTGCCGGATGAAACAAACCGACAAGCACCTGATACTCATTTTCCGGGAAGTGCATAGTATGGAAGAGGCCCGCAGGCAGCTCAGCGAGCTGAACCGCTTTGTCAGTTCCCGCCCAGTATGAGGGGCAGGCCGTCCTCGCTGTTGCCGATGATCACGACCTTGGTGTTGGGCGAGTTGGCCAGCTCGGTGGTGGCCTCGATGCCTTTCCAGCGCAGGTAATCCTGGCTCAACCCCTGGCTGACTATTTCCTGGAACTTGCGGATACCTTCAGCCTCAATCCGCTTGCGCTGGGCTTCCTTTTCCTCGCGCTGCAGCTTGAATTCGTATTTCAGGGCTTCCTGTTCCTGTTCCAGCTTGCTCTGGATGGCTTCCTCGATGGTTGGCGGCAACTTAACGGAACGGATCAGGGCAGCCTCGAGCACGATATATTTCCTGGCAAGCAGCGAATCCAGCTCCCGTTGAATGAGGTCCTGTACTTCTTCCCGCCTGGTGGCATACAATTCTTCCGGGGTATACCGTCCGATAATTTTGCGCACAGAAGAACGTGTCAGGTCGCGGACGATTTTTTCTTCATAATTCGGGCCGATCTGGTCGTGCAGGTAGCCGATTTTATCGGGTTCGGGCCGGTACCGCACCGATACATCCACATTAATGGTAAGCCCGTTGGAAGAAAGTACATCCATGGTTTCTTCGCGGAATTGTTCCCGGACATTATATACATACATTTTGTTCCACGGAGCAATAAAATGAAACCCCTGCCCGTACACATGCTCCGTGTCCAGGCCCCCGCCAAAGCGTTTAAACAAAACACCCCGCTCCCCGGGATCGATGGTAATGAAAATGCTTTTGGAAAACAGCAGGATAACGATCAGTCCCCCCAGGCCGAACGCCAGCAGACGGATAAGTCTTCGATCTCTCATGATAAGTTGTTTTTGTTTTGGAATTTAGTATTCCTCTAAACTACTCATTTGGCATGAACCCCATAAGTTTGTAAATTCAGGCAGTGTTTTTCCACCCGGTTACCTGGATGTCGTTGATTCACCTAGGCCTCTCGCCTTCGCTGTGGCTGGTGGCCTGGTTGCTCAAGCATTATGTCCCCCCGCGCCCCAATCACTGGATAGGCTACCGCACCCCACGCTCCATGAAGTCGGAAGAAACCTGGAAAGCGGCCAACCGCTATGCCGCCCAGCGCCTGCAGGAATTGGCCCGGTATGCCACGGGGCTCGAACTCCTGCTTTTCCTCCTCACCGATGAACCGACCGCCATCCTGGGCGGTGCTTCCCTGATGGCCGTGGCAGCCCTGGCTATCATTCCCCTGACCGAAAGGATGTTGCGCGAAAGAGAAAAAAACTCCGGACAAGTAAAACGCAGATAGGCTGCGTACGGGGGCCTTATCTTTGGACCTGTTAAACTAAATATCCGTTTATGCTGCCCGAAAAAGAAAAACAGCAATACGAAAAGATCTTCCTGGACGATTACCGGCAACTGAATGCCGCCCAGCGCGAAGCCGTGGATACTATTGAAGGACCCGTCCTGGTTATTGCCGGGCCCGGAACGGGTAAAACCCGCCTGCTGGCCAACCGCCTAGGGAAAATCCTGATGGAAACCCAGGCCGCCCCCGAAAACATCCTTTGCCTTACCTACACCGAGGCAGGCGTTAAGGCCATGCGCGACAAGCTGCGCGATCTCATCGGGCCCGATGCCCACCGGCTGCCCATACACACGTTCCATAGCTTCTGCCACCGCGTGGTTACCGAGCATCCCCAGCTGTTCGAAGCGGACGAACTGGAAGTGCTTTCCGACCTGGAACGGGCCGAGGTCATCGAGGAAATCATAGACAACCTGCCTGCGGACAATGCCCTGTTCCGCGGCACGGGCAACCGGTATGCCGACCGCGACAGGCTGGCAAACCTGTACCACACCATAAAAGATGAAAACTGGAACATCGCGGAAATAACGCGTAAAACCCTGGCTTACATCGAAAGCCTGCCGGAAAACCCGGATTTTCAGTACAAGCGAAAAAGCGGGGAGAATCAAAAAGGTGACCCCAACCTAGGCAGGATTGAAAAGAAAACCAAGGACATGCAGCGTTTCCTGGCCGCACTGGAAACTTTTAAGATTTACAGGCAAAAGCTCAGGGAACTGAACCGGTACGAGTTCATCGATATGATACCCTGGGTGCTGGACGCCTTCGACAAGCACGAATGGCTGCTGCGCCTCTACCAGGAGCGGTACCAGTACATCCTGGTGGACGAATACCAGGATACCAGCACCTCGCAAAACCAGCTGCTGATGCAGCTGGCTTCCTTCTGGGGCGACAATCCCAACCTGTTCGTGGTGGGCGATGACGACCAGTCGATCTTCCGCTTCCAGGGAGCCAACGTGGAGAATATCCTGGCCTTTTACGAGCGCTACCGGAACCACGTCCGGGTGGTGGTGCTGACGGAAAACTACCGTTCGGTACAGCCCGTGTTGGACGCGGCCGGGCGCCTCATCGCGAACAATACCCAGCGCCTGGTAAAGAAAATCGAGGATTTCCAACTGAGCAAGGACCTGGTAGCCTCCAACCCGGACCGGAAGAAGCTCGACATCAGGCCCGTGGTGCGCGAATACAACAGCCCCCTGCACGAAACCATAGCCATTGCCCGCGAGCTGAAACTGCTGGCCGACCGGGGCGAAGACCTCAGGGAGGTGGCCGTCATTTACCGCCAGCACAGCCATGCCGAAGAGCTCATCCAGTGGCTCGGCAAGCTGGAAGTGCCCTTCCGCCTGGCCAAATCCTACAACCTGCTACAGTCACCCTTTATCGGGAAAATCAGAATGCTGATGGATTACCTGGCCTCCGAGGCCCGCGAACCCTTTTCAGGCGAAAGCCAGCTGACACGTATCCTGCTTTTCGATTTCTTCCGGATCGACCCCCTGTTTGTGGCCCGCCTGGCAGCCCGGAAAAAAGCCACTTCGAACTACGACAACTGGCGCGAGTACATAGCGGCCGTGCTGGGCGAACCAAAGCCCCTGTTCGATGGCGATGCCCGCAACCTGGAACGCCTCCGCCAGTTGTTCGGCCTCTTGGAAGAGCTCCTTACCGCGATGGACAGCTACACCCTGCCCCAGTGGTTTGAGAAGCTGGTGTACGAAATGGGCATTGTGCGTTACGTGATGGAATCGCCCGCCCGCATGGAACTGATGGAAAACCTGAACGGGTTTTTCACCTTCCTGAAGGCGGAAGCCGAGCGAAAACCCGGCCTCACCCTGGCCGATTTCCTGGAAACCCTCAGGCGCCTGGAACAATACAGAATCAGGATTGAGCAGTCTTCCCTCTTCAGCCCGGAAAACGCGGTAACCCTCACCACGGCTCATTCGGCCAAAGGCCTGGAATTCCGCCATGTCTTTGTCATGCGGGTCAACGATGACTGGGAAAAGGGAAAGAACCGGTCGGGCAACTTCCCCCTGCCGCCTTTCCTGAAACCGGATCCCGAGGCCGACATTGAGCTGGAGGAAAACCGCAGGCTTTTCTATGTGGCCGTAACCCGTGCCAAGGAGCACCTGTATATCAGCTACCCGGCCGCGAATGAAAAAAACAAACCCCAAGGTGCTTCCCTTTTCGTAACCGAGCTGCGTGGCGATGAAATTCCGGTCGAAACCCCGGCATTGCCGGAAGAATGGATACTGGAATATGTGGAAAAACGCTTCCGTCCCGTGCTGTTGGCAGGCAGCGCGGTAGAAAGCGAAGGCCCGGTCATCACCCTTCCGGAACCGGAATACCTGCAGGCCCTGCTGAAAAACTACCGGCTGAGTGTTACCCACCTCGACAGCCTGCTTTCCTGCCCGCTGTCGTTTTATTTCAACAACCTACTCCGGCTGCCGGCCCCGAAATCCGAAGCCATGGAATACGGAAGCGCCGTGCACCATGCCCTGCAGGTATATTTTGAGGAAATGCGGCAAAACAGGCAGCAATTCCCGCCATTGGAAAGGCTTATTGAACATTTCGAGCGCTACATGAATGCCAAACGGGGCAATTTCAGCCCGCAATCCTTCACAGGATATCTGCTTAGGGGGCGGAAGTCGCTCACAGGCTATTACAACACCCACCGCGACAGCTGGCACACCGAGGTAACCCTTGAATCAAATATTACGGTCGAACTGGACGGGATGATGCTGATCGGAAAACTCGACAAAATCGAGTTTTACGGCAACGAGGTGGTGATCGTGGACTACAAAACCGGCAAGCCGGAAAACATCCGCACATACAACAAGCTGAACCGACCGGATGAAAAAATCAACTCGCAAACCCGGCCTTATGTGCAACAGTACGGGGGCGACTACTGGCGCCAGGCTGTGTTTTACAAAATCCTGTTTGAACTGAATAAACCCCTGTTCAGCGTGCGGGAGGTGTATTTCGATATGATAGATCCGGATAAAAAGGGAATACATCACCGGAAAGTGGTAGAAATAACCTCGGATGATGTCGAGGCACTGCAACAACAGATAAGCTACGCGTGGCAGCGTATCATGGCCCTTGACTTCACAAAGGGGTGTGGTGAACCCGACTGCGCGTGGTGCAACCTGGTCAATGAAAATTTTTTATCGGTGCCGGAGGTGCAGACCGGAGTCCTGCCGGATTAAAAAAGCCGCAGGGCATTCATTGACAGCCAAAAGGGTTGACAATGCAGTGTAATCAGTGTATCTTTGGCGCACAATTAAGAGCAAGCCGATTGATCCGGATTAGCAACATCAACCCTTTTCTGATATTTTCCCCTTGTTTACAACTGGTTTCAAAATCAGCCACGGGCTGCGCTATGGTGGAAACTTTTTAAAGGGATAATTGTTTTTGAGGTGTTGATTGCCGGGCAATGGACGGCTAATTTTGGAATCCGGTATTTTGAAACCTTATTAAAGGATCGTACATGCGTCAATTAAAGATTTCTAAATCCATCACAAATCGTGAAAGCCAGTCTATTGAAAAGTATCTTCAGGAAATCGGTAAAGTTGACCTGCTGACTGCTGAAGAAGAGGTGGAACTGGCCAAGCGTATCAAACAGGGCGACCAGGAAGCTTTGGAAAAATTGGTGAGTGCCAACCTGCGTTTCGTGGTTTCGGTGGCCAAGCAGTATCAAAACAACAGCCTGTCGCTGAACGACCTGATCAATGAAGGGAACCTTGGCTTGGTGAAAGCCGCACAGCGTTTTGACGAAACCCGTGGATTTAAATTTATTTCCTATGCCGTTTGGTGGATCAGGCAATCCATTATCCAGGCCCTGGCCGAACAGTCCAGGCTGGTAAGGCTTCCTTTGAATAAGGTTGGGTCTTTGTCAAAAATCAATAAGGCATTTACCCACCTGGAACAAAAATATGAACGGGAGCCATCCCCTGAAGAAATTGCGGAAGTGGTTGAGCTTTCACCGGAAGAAATTAAAACCACACTGAAAGTGAGCAGCCGGCACGTGTCTGTGGACGCTCCGTTCGTGGACGGGGAAAACAACTCCCTGCTGGACGTGCTGGAAGATGACGACATTGAGCGTACCGACCGGGAAATGGATTACCATTATTCCCTGAAGGTGGAGACCGAACGCACCCTGGCCACTTTGACTGACCGGGAAAGGGATGTCATCAAGCTGTTCTTCGGTATCGGGGTACCGCATCCGCTCACACTGGAAGACATTGGAGAACAGCTTGGCCTAACACGCGAACGGGTTCGCCAGATCAAGGACAAAGCCCTGAACAAACTGCGTTCAACGGCCCGCAGCAAATCGCTGAAGGCCTACCTAGCCCAATAAGGCCCGCTGAAAAAAATTTTCCCGGAGGCAACCTGATCGAAGGTTGCCTTTTTTATTGAAGCAAGCTTCGATTATGTATTAACTTTGTAAAACAAACTTTTTGAAATGCTTTTTGACATAGACGGAATATTGATTGAAAAATTCGATACCGTTCAGATTACCGACAGCTTCCGGAAACGGGAATTTGTCATTAACCATACAGAAACCAGTAACGGGAGGGAATTTACAGACCTGATCAAATTTCAGTTGACCCAGGATCGCTGCTCCCTGCTCGACCAGTTTGAACTCAATGACCCGGTAAAGGTCACTTTTAACATCCGGGGCAGGAAATGGGAAAAAGAAGGGCGTTCCGGGTATATCAACAGCCTCGAAGTATGGCGCATTGAAAGGCTGCAGGGCGAAGGCACTGATGAACCCAGCGGCTATGAAGGCATCGACCCCCTCCCGGAACAGGAATATGAAGATGATCTACCATTTTAAACCGGGTTATGGAGCGTAACGGAATGCCATCTTCCTGGCACGGAGCAGAAAAAGCCGTCCTCGTAGGCCTGGTGACTCGGCATCAAACCCTGGAACAACTCAAAGAATACCTGGATGAACTGGAATTCCTGGGATTGACAGCCGGGGCAATTACCGCCAAACGGTTCTATCAAAAAATCAATACGCCCGATACGGCTACCTACGTGGGCCGGGGCAAAATGGAAGAGATAAAGGATTACATAAAACAGCACGAAATAGACCTGGTGCTGATTGACGATGAGCTGACCCCGACTCAACAGCGCAACCTGGAAAAAGCATTCCGCTGCAAAGTGGTGGACCGCAGCATGCTTATCCTCGACATTTTCGCCCTGCGTGCCCGTACGGTTCAGGCCAGGACCCAGGTAGAACTGGCCCAGATGCAATACCTGCTGCCACGCCTGCGGGGCATGTGGACACACCTCGACCGCGTGAAAGGCGGCATTGGTATGCGCGGGGCCGGGGAAAAGGAAATTGAAACCGACCGTAGGATTGCCAAAGACAAAATCGCCCGGTTGAAAAACCGCCTGGCGCAAATTGACCGCCAGAACGCCACCAGACGGAAAAACCGGGGGGAACTCATCCGCGTGGCCATGGTTGGTTATACCAATGCCGGAAAGTCAACCCTGATGAACGTACTCGCCAAATCAAGGGTTTTTGCCGAAAACCGCCTGTTTGCCACGCTGGACACCACGGTCCGGAAAGTGGTCATCGACCGGACGCCTTTCCTGCTGAGCGATACGGTGGGGTTCATCCGAAAGTTGCCGCATCACCTGATCGAAAGCTTTAAATCCACGCTGGACGAAGTGCGGGAATCCGACCTGATATTGCATGTTATCGACTTGTCACATCCGTATTATGAAGAGCAGATGGCGGTAGTGGAAAAAACCCTGGCCGAACTGGGCGTAAGCCATTACCCGAGAATTACTGTTTTCAATAAAATCGACCTGTACGAGCAGCAGGCTTTCGATCCCCTCGTGCCCCTCCCGGTAAAACAGAAACTGAAGAAACAACTGGAAACCCACTGGTACAAAAAGACGGGGGGAAAGGCACTGTTTATTTCGGCTCTGAAAAAAGAAAATATCGATTCCCTGCGGCAATTACTCATTCAAACCGTACGCGACCTGTATGCCATTCGCTACCCGTTTAAAACCAGTTTCTTTTAATATCACTCAGCAAACATTTGGAAATCAGCCGGTGGTGCGGTTGGCATTTTCAATAATTTCATGTAATTTTGCACCGTGCTCGAGAGGGGACCTTGTCCCCTCTTTTTATTAACCGCTTATGAAAAACATAGAGCAGTTTATAGAAGAGCAATTTGCCAGAAAATATGACGGCACGGACATTTTTTTAGTGGAAGTGCTGCAGGCCGGAGACCGGAAATACCGAGTAGTGGTTGACAGCGACAGCGGGCTGACCATTGACCAATGCGCAGAAATCAGCCGCTACCTGGAATTTTACCTCGACAGCGAAGACTGGATTCCCGATAATTATGAACTGGAAGTAAGCTCTCCGGGCCTGGAACAACCGCTGAAGTTATTCCGGCAGTACAAAAAGAATGTAGGCCGTGAAGTGGAAGTGACCCTGCTGGACGGGAAAGTAAACCGGGGCCGGCTGATTTTTGTAAGCAAGGACCAGCTGATATTGGAATCCAGGGAACCCGGGCCGGGAAGCCGGCACCGGGAGAAACCGGGAAAGCAGGTTGAAATTCCGTTTATTCAAATAAAATCAACCAAAGTGCTGGTTACATTTTAAAGAACGCAAGAATGAATACGCAAGAGTTAGTTGAATCATTTGCTGAATTCAAGGAATTCAAGAACATAGACAGGCCCACGATGATGCGGGTGCTGGAAGACGTGTTCCGCACCTTGCTTCGCAAGAAATATGGCAGTGATGACAACTTTGACATTATCGTCAATGTCGACAAAGGGGACCTGGAAATTTACCGCAGACGGGAAATCGTCAAAGACGGGGAAGTGGAAGACCCGCTGACCCAGATCGAATTGAGTGAAGCCCTGAAAATTGAACCGGATTTTGAAGTGGGCGAGGAAGCCTATGAACAAATCCCGATCGAATCCTTCGGGCGCAGGGCTGTGCTGGCCGCGCGTCAAACCCTCATTTCCCGCATTATGGAGCTGGAAAAAGATGAGGTTTACAAAAAATACAAAGATCGGGTAGGAGAAATTGTAACAGGAGAGGTTTACCAGATCTGGAAAAGGGAAATCCTGCTGCTGGACGATGAAGGCAATGAGTTGACCCTTCCCAAACAGGAAATGATTCCCAGCGATTTCTTCAAAAAAGGCGAAACGGTCCGTTGCGTGGTTAAGAAAGTGGAAATGCGTAACAATAACCCTATCATTATTCTTTCAAGAACGAATAATGCCTTCCTGGCCAAACTGCTTGAGCTGGAAGTACCGGAGATTTTTGACGGATTGATCACTATTAAAAATATCGTAAGGCAGCCGGGCGAACGGGCCAAGGTGGCCGTGGAATCCTATGACGACCGGATTGACCCGGTGGGGGCCTGTGTAGGGATGAAAGGAAGCCGTATCCACGGGATCGTCAGGGAGCTGCGCAACGAAAACATTGATATCATCAACTATACAAATAATACACAACTGTATATACAAAGGGCGTTAAGCCCTGCCAAGATCAGCTATATGGAGCTGGACCAGGAAAACAAAAAGGTGGCTGTTTACCTGAAACCTGACCAGGTATCGCTGGCAATCGGCAAAGGCGGCCTGAACATTAAACTGGCCAGCCGCCTGACAGGGTATGAAATCGATGTGTTCCGGGATGTGGATGATGAAGAATATGACATCGAACTGGACGAATTTGTGGATGAGATTGACGAATGGATGATCGATGAATTGAAAAAAATAGGTTGCGATACTGCAAAAAGTGTATTAGCATTGAGTGTTGAAGAGCTGGTACGCAGGACTGACCTGGAAGAAGAAACCATTAAAGAGATTGTAAAAATCCTGCGGGAAGAATTTGAAGAAGAAGGGGGATAAACCGACAATATGCCTGAGATTCAAAAAGCAAAGCGTTTAGCCAAGGTCGCCAATGAATTCAACATTGGCCGGGCCACTATTGTAGAGTACCTGGTAAAACAGGGCTTCAACATTGAAGATAAGCCCACTACCAAGGTAACGCCCGAGATGTATGATGCTTTACTGAAAGAATTCAGACAGGAAAAGCTTTTGAAAGGCAAAGCGGAACAAATTCAGATCGGCCAAACGGAAAAGCATGATGTCACCATTGATGAAAAGCAAATTCTGGTACATAAGCCGGAAGATGAAACCGAGACCCTGATGATATCCGGCACGGCTATTACCCCTGAAGAAATAACCCGGGAAGAAACCGCTCCCGAAAAAGAACCGGAGAAAAAGCCGGAACCGGTTGAAAAACCTGTGCTGCAAGGGCCAAAAGTAGTGGGTACTATCGAACTGGAAACGATTGAAAAAAAGAAAAAGGAAAAAGAAAAGCCTGCTGAAAAAATCCCTCCGGAAGAAGAAGTTAAACCCGCCACAAAGGAAAAACCAGTTACAGTTGGTCAGAAATTAAAAACCCCGGCCCCGGAGGAAAAAGAAAAAGAGGTTATAAAAACTGAATATCAAAAACTGAAGGGGCCTAAAATTACCGGTAAAATTGAGCTGCCCACCGAAGAAGAAAAGAAAAAAACCAAAAAACCGGTAGCCTCTTCTTCTGTTGAAAAGGAAACAGAAAAGAAACGCAGAACCCGTAAACGCATTCATAAAAAAGAAAGCCGGGAAGGCAAAAAGCAAAAGGGAAAAGAAGCGGAAGTTCAGGAAATTTCCCAGCAGGAGATTGAAGAAAAACTGAGAAAAACCATGGCCGCCATCAGCGGAGGCCTGCGGCAAAAAAGCGCCCGCTCCAGGCACAGGCGGGAAAAACGCTTAAGCCGCAGCGAAGAGCTTGCCGGCCAGGAACAGGAAGGAAACGTACTGGAAGTAACAGAATTTATCTCCGTGGCCGAACTGGCTTCCCTGCTGGATAAATCGCCTACTGATATTATTAATTCCTGCCTGAGCCTGGGAATTGTGGTTTCCATAAACCAGCGGCTGGACGCGGAAGTGATTGAACTGGTGGCCAGTGAATTCGGCTATGAAGTAAAGTTTATTTCCGTTACCGAGCAGGATGACTTTGAAGAGGAAGAAGAAGACAACCCGGAAGACCTGGTGCCACGGCCTCCAATCGTAACCATTATGGGCCATGTGGACCATGGAAAAACTTCCCTGCTCGACTATATCCGCAAAACCAATGTCATTGCCGGTGAGAAGGGGGGTATCACCCAGCATATTGGCGCCTACGAAGTAAGCCTCGACAACGGAAAGAAAATCTGTTTCCTCGACACCCCCGGCCACGAAGCCTTTACCGCCATGCGCGCCCGTGGCGCCAAAGTAACCGATATCGCAGTGATTGTCATCGCAGCTGATGACAACATCATGCCCCAAACGAAGGAAGCCATCAGTCACGCACAGGCTGCCGGAGTACCCATGATCTTTGCCATTAACAAGATTGACAAGCCGGATGCTAATCCGGACCGGATCAAAGAGCAACTGGCCAATATGAACATTCTGGTGGAAGACTGGGGCGGGAAATACCAGGTACAGGAAATTTCAGCCAAAACAGGAGCCAATGTAGACGCGCTGCTGGAAAAGATATTACTGGAAGCCGAAATGCTGGACCTGAAAGCCAATCCCAACAGGCGTGCTATCGGAACCATTATTGAAGCCACACTGGATAAAGGCCGCGGATATGTTTCCACCGTGCTGGTGCAAATCGGCACCATGCGCCAGGGCGATATGGTGGTTTCGGGCAGCTATTACGGCCACGTGAAAGCCATGTTCAATGAACGGGGCCTGCGGCTGCAGGAAGCTGGGCCTTCCACACCAGTTCAACTCCTGGGATTGAACGGGGCCCCGCAAGCCGGTGAAAAATTCAAAGTGTACGAATCAGAACAGGAGGCCAAAGCCGCAGCCAACAGACGGGCGCAACTCGAACGCGAACAGGGCCTCCGCGCGCAGAAACACATTACTCTCGATGAAATCGGCAGGCGACTTTCCCTGGGCACCTTCAAGGAACTCAACATCATCATCAAGGGCGATGTGGATGGTTCGGTGGAGGCATTGGCCGACTCCCTGTTAAAGCTGTCCACCGAAGAAATCCAGGTCAACGTTCAGCACAAAGCAGTAGGGCCGATCAATGAATCGGACGTGCTGCTGGCTTCAGCTTCCGATGCTATTATCATTGGCTTCCAGGTCAGGCCGGGGTTGAAAGCCCGCAAGCTGGCCGAACAGGAAAACATCGAAATCAGAACATATTCGGTTATCTACGATGCCATTGAAGAGATTAAATCCGCCTTGGAAGGCATGCTGGAACCGAAAGTGGTGGAGAAGGTGACCGGCAACGTGGAAGTGAAGGAAATCTTCAAGATCACCAAGGTTGGAAAAGTGGCCGGCTGTCTTGTGACGGACGGCAAAATCACGCGCGATTCCAAAGTACATGTGGTACGGGACGGAATCGTGATTTACACTGGTGAACTGAGCTCCCTGAAACGGTTCAAGGATGATGTCAAGGAAGTAAGAAGCGGCCAGGAATGCGGGCTGACGGTTAAAGACTTTGCCGACCTGAAAGTGGGTGACATCATCGAAGCATACGTTGAAGAAGAAATCAAACGCACCCTGGATTAAGGCTTTGCCATGCCTTTTTTCAATCATTCTGCCCTGACCCGGACCCGGGATATTTTATTTCTTGCCTTCGGTTTCTCCCTGCCTTTTATTCACAGCTGCCCGAAAGTGCCTTTTGTGTCTTACCTGGGCCTTGCCTGGTTGCTTGCCTGGCTGTTAACCCGGAGCTACCGGCAAATCTCATTCCGCCAAACCTGGCAATTCACCGTTCTTTTGCCTGTGCTGTACCTGTTGTACCTTGCCGGGATGCTCTGGACCGCCAACACAGCTGCCGGCTGGTTCGACCTCCAGGTGAAAGCCGGATTGCTGGGGATCCCGGTTATGCTTATGGCCATGCGCCCCGGGAAAAAACTGCTGCAAAGGGCGGAACTGACCTTCGTAGCAGGGGTACTGCTATCTACCTTCATTACCGTGGCGCTGAAACTGGTGGCAGGGCATGGAACCGGCCGGTTTTATTACATCAGTCTGGGGAAACCCATGGGTTTGCACCCGACTTATTACGGCATGATGACCGGCCTGGCGGTCCTGTTCCTGGCTTTCCGGCTGTATCGTGCGAGGCACGAGTGGCCTGATTGGAAAAAACGCCTCAGTCTGGCGGCCCTGGCCTGGCTGGTTGTTTTTTTCTTCCTGCTGGCTTCCCGGGGATGCCTGGTGGCAGGATTGGTCATTGGGAGCATCGCCTGGGCGCGGTTTACCTTTATCGGGAACCTGAAAAAAGGCCTTGGAATGATCGCGGCCGCCATATTGCTGATGGCTGGTCTGTACTTTTTATTCCCTTACCCCTTTCAGCGCATGGCTAACGCCACTCGCTGGGTTCAGCCGGAGCAGCGGAAAGACTACAAGAATTCGGCTACTGTGCGCCTGGCGATCTGGGAGGCGGCCGTGCAGGCAACTGCTGACAATCTCCCCTTTGGGGCCGGCACTGGGGACGCCAAAGACATTCTCGGGGAAAAATTCCGGCAGGAGGGCAAGGAAGTGCTTTTCGAAAAAAAGCTGAACGCCCACAACCAGTTCCTGCAAACTACCATCGCTATTGGCTTGCCCGGCCTGTTGGTTTTGCTGCTGGCTCTGGGTTGGCCGGCCTGGCTTGCCTGGAAAAAAAGGCAATGGCTCTTCTTCTACTGGCTGATGCTCATCGGCATTAACATGTTGTTTGAAAGCACGCTGGAAGTACAGGCCGGTGTGCTGTTCATCTCCTATTTTTATCCTTTCTTTTCATTGCGCCAACAAGCCGGACCCGCATGAAGCGATTCCTGGTCATACAAACAGCATACACGGGCGATGTGGTTCTGATGCTTCCGGTAATCGATGTACTCAAAAAAAGGTACCCGGAGGCCGTGGTTGATGTATTGGTCAGAAAGGGCAATGAGGAATTGCTGAAGGCATACCCGGGCCCCGGAAGGGTGCTGGTTTTCGACAAGCGCAAAAACAAGTGGCTGAACCTGTGTCGCCTGGTTCGTACCCTCCGGAAGGAACGGTATGATGCGGTGTATAACCTGCAGCGGTTTTTCTCCTCGGGGCTGATCATGGCTTTGGTTCGAACGGGTGAAAGAGTTTGTTTTGACAAAAACCCGCTTGCCTTTCTGGCAATCCGGAAGGTGCCGCACCGGATCCCGGATATCCGTGAAAGTCGGCCCCTGCATGAAGTGCAGCGCAATTTATCGCTGCTGGGCCCGGTTCCCGCAAAAGCGCCCAAGCCCGTACTGCCTTTACCTCCCGGCAGCGTGGAACGCGTAAAGGAATTCACGGAACGGGGCCCTTATTTTGTAGTGGCTCCTGCTTCCGTTTGGTTTACCAAGCAATGGCCGCAGAATAAATGGCGGCAACTGCTTGAACGGCTTCCGGCCAAGTGCCCGGTTTACCTGATTGGCTCGGCCTCAGAAAAAGACTTTGCCGAATCACTGGTTTCCGCGCACCCCAGGGCCGAAAATCTTTGCGGCCGGCTTTCCCTGCCCGAATCTGCCGCCCTGATGCGATACGCCCTCCGGGTATTTTGCAACGACAGCGCCCCGCTGCACCTGGCATCCGCGGTAAATGCCCCGGTTTCCGCGGTGTTTTGCTCCACGGTCACAGATTTTGGGTTTTACCCCTTGTCGGACGACCACCGCATAGCGGAAACCCGGGAAACACTGGTTTGCCGCCCCTGCGGACTGCACGGACACACATCCTGCCCGCAAAAACATTTTCGTTGTGCCTTGTCGATTGACCCCATACAATTGTTTCCGGCTACGCTTTGGCTCAAAGCCGCAAAAACCCGCTACCAACCGGGGGAAATAAAAGCCGAGGTATTGTCCCAAATCAAAAAAGGCGGGGTGTTGCTGCACAACACGGACACCATACCGGGTTTGGCAGCACGCGCTTCGGACACTGCCGCCATTGACCGGATAGTGGAAATCAAAAACCGGCCCCCGGAAAAAGGCATGATCCTGTTGTGTGAAAATATCCAACAGGTAAAGCGCTACGTGCGCCAAATCCCCGAACTCGCTTTCCGCCTGTGGGACCTGGCCGGGGATACGCCTGTTACCCTGGTTATGCCGGCTGCCCGGAACCTGGATTCCCGCCTGACAGGGCCGGACGGCAGCGTAGCTATCCGGGTGGTTCGCCAGGAACAGCTACAGGAAATACTCCGCGCTGCCGGGGAAGCCGTGGTTTCCACCAGCGCGAATAAAAGCGGGGAAGCTCCCCCGGACCAACTCAGTGCCGTGGACCCGGAAATTCTGGAAACTGTGGATTTTATCCTGGAGGACGAAATCCCTGCGGCAGGCCAGCCTTCCACCGTCATACGGATTGAAGAAAAGGGATTTTCTGTGCTGCGCGAGGGGGCAATAACCCCGGCACTGAAGGAATTTTTGCAGGGCGGTCAGTAAGTTCCCCGGTTTTTAATCAGCTTGCGGAGCAATTCATACTTCAGCCTTGTTTCATGTGCCCGTACACGGGCGATCTGCCAGCCGGCTTTCCCGTCCAGAAAGCCCCCCCATACCACATAATCCATCACAAAGCGGAAAACCGGGTTCAGCCTGCGCTTCACCCACCCGGCCTTCTTCCCCTGTCGCCAGTATTTCCCGGCCGACAAGGCGGCATATTTCCCGGCTTTCTCCCAAAGCTCTTCCACTGAGTCGACCGTGTAATGCAACAGGTGCCCCTTCAATTTCCGGACAACGGGTGTGCCGGCAAACCGCAATTCTTCATGAACTTCTTCATCGCCCCAGGAAGCAAATGCCCGGTGGAAAAGCCGCACGTGCCAGTCAGGATACCAGCCGCCATGGCGTATCCAGCGCCCGCAATACCGGCTCAGCCGGTTTACGGAAAAAACGGTGTTTTCAGGCAGGGAACCGGTATCCAGCTCTTTCAGCGACCGGACCAGGGCTTCGGAAAGCACTTCATCGGCATCAATGGACAGGATCCAGTCATAACGGGCTTGCCGGTTCCCGAAGTTTTTACCGGGCCCGTACCCTTCCCAGTCCTTTTCAAAAATCCGGCAACCCAGCCGGGCGGCAATATCCCGGGTCGCATCGGTGCTGTGGTGGTCCACCACCACAATGTCGTCCGTAACCATTGCCAAAGCCGGCAGGCAAGGCTCCAGGTACCTGGCGGCATTCAGTGTGATAAGGACTGCAGAAAAGGCCATCGCCTAAAAATAACCAATGATCGGTTAAGGCGAGGCCTGGCACATTCTTTCTATTTTTACCAAAAGCACCCGTGCATGAACATTCAACAATTTCCGACCCGGATACCTTCGCGAAATCCTCTTCTTTCGGTGCTGATTCCTACCTGGAACAATCTGCCATATCTGAAGCTATGCGTTCAGAGCCTCCGGGAAAACAGTAAGCCGGGAAACCTGGAAATTGTCCTGCACATCAATGACGGTTCGGACGGAAGCCTGGACTGGGCCCGGGCGGAAGGGCTGGTTTTTACCTGGTCAGCGGAAAACATCGGTATTTGCTATGCCGTCAACGCGGCCCGGCAACTGGCCAGGGGGCAATGGCTGGTATACATGAACGATGACATGTATGCCTGCCCGGGATGGGATTCGGCCTTATTGCGGGCTGCCGGAGAGGCGGGTCACACGCTGTACATGCTGTCGTCAACCATGATCGAGCCCGTGGACACGGGAAACCCCTGCGTGCTGGCACCCCATGACTTCGGCCGCAGCCCGGACCGCTTCCGGAAAAAGGAACTGCTGGCTTTTGCCCGCCAGACCAGGGTCAGCGACTGGCAGGGAAGCACCTGGCCTCCTGTCATGATCCATCACACGCTTTGGGACCGGGTGGGTGGCTTCAGCCCGGAGTTCAGCCCGGGCATGTATTCCGACCCGGACCTCGCCATGAAATGCTGGCAGGCCGGAGTCCGTTTGTTCCGGGGCGTGGGCAATAGTCTGGTGTACCACTTCCAGTGCGTATCCACCGGGCGCGTGAAACCCAATAACGGACGAAAAACTTTTCTGAAAAAATGGGGAATCAGCG
The DNA here is from genome assembly GCA_964422925.1 of uncultured Chitinophagales bacterium. GTDB lineage: Bacteria > Bacteroidota > Bacteroidia > Chitinophagales > S012-47 > CAYRDC01. Next base: position 136,865 of record CAYRDC010000004.1, read on the forward strand.
CTTCGACCTTTACCAGGAAAATACTGGAACGGGGCCGCCCCTTTACAGGACCCCTTCCGGACAAGCCCCTGAAAGCGCCTCTAAAGGACCGGGTGAAACGGCTTTTCCTCTTCTGACTGCTCCCGGTCGAGCCAAACCAGGGTAAAAGGAATGAAAAACAAAAAGATGGAAGTACCGATCTGGCCTTCCAGGGTGGCCTCCACCATAAAGGTGATCAACAGCACCAGGTAAATATTCAGAAACAGCCAGTGTCGGAACCGTTTCCGGTACAGCAACGGGAAAACCAGGACTACAAAGGTCAGGACCAGCCCGCTCAGGCCCATGGAGGCAAAAAAGAACACCCATTGGTTGTGAATGATAAAATTCCGGGGCATGAAAGGGTATTTCTCCGCGTAGATGGCGTTCAGCCGGTTCATCACATCCCCGGTCCCCTGCCCGAACCAGGGTTTCTCCAGCCCTGCCGCCACCCCAGCCCGCACCGATACAATTCGCCTGCCGTCAGAAGTATTGGCCGGGTTATGGTTTCTGAAATACTGCTCAAAATCATACCGGGCATAATCCACCCGCCCGCGAAAGGAATCGATGGTGAAATAAGCAAGGAGAGGCGCACCGGCCAGCAAGAGCATCAATCCGAGCCCCAAAACCCATTTCCGGTGAACGACAACCAAATAAATCACTGAAACCGCAGCCACCAGGTAAAGAGCGGCCAGGCCGCTGCGCACCGAAAGCACATGCAGGAACACAATCATCCAGAGAATGACGAGCAGCTGTACCGGGCGCTCCTTCCGAAACCACAGGATAAACCCACGGCTGTACAGGTAAATTCCGGTTATAATGCCCATAACCACCAGCAGGCTGAAGCGAATATGGCTGTAGGGCACCGGAATCGGCTGGCCCATGCGCAGCAGTTCATTGAACTGCCGGAAATGAAGGACGTAATTCACAAAAACCACCACGGTGGCGGCTGCCATCACCCAGAAAAAGAAATAATACACGGCCAGGAAGGTTCGCCTGCGCAGCACGCGCAGCGTCACCACAGCCAGGGGAATGCCCAGGAACGGCAGCTTGATCCGCAGTCGCTCCCACCAGTAAGCCTGGTTTTCAGCACCCAGGCCATAAACCACATAGAGGAAAAACAGAAGGGTCAGCACCCAAAGTGATGGCCGGGAAAGAAAAACCCTGATATCATCCCGTATGTCCGGATTCACCAGGAAAACCCCGATCCATATAAACATCCCCACGCTGATCATCACCCTCGAAATCACAAAACCGGCCAGTATGGCCAGCGCGCCCAGCACCATAAAATACGGCCTGAGTTTCCGGATCAAAGCAACGAGTTGGATATTGACTGACATATACTCCGGCTCAGCGGGGAATGGATTAATAATCGTATTTTTAAGTTGTGAATAAAGATAGCGATATCAAAACTAAGAAAGACAAGATCTTCAACGAGGAGTTTCTCCCGCACATCGATGCCCTGTATAATTTTGCCTATCATCTGACTTATAATCAGGAAGATTCGAACGATTTGGTTCAGGAAACTTATTTAAAAGCCTATCGGTTTATAGATTCGTACGTTTCGGGTACTAACGCAAAAGCATGGCTTTTTAAGATCCTGAAAAATGCTTTTATCAACGAATACCGGAAGCGTTCCAAACAACCTTCCAGGGTTGATTATGAAGAAGTTGTAGGGTATCATGATTCAAATGATTCCAGTACAGTAGAGTTCCTTGACCTTAGGCAGGAAATATACCAGGGCATGATCGGAGATGAAGTGACTTATGCCCTGAATTCATTGCCTGTTGATTTTCGCCTGGTAGTACTGCTTTGTGACATCGAGGGGTTCACTTATGAGGAAATTGCCAAGATTACAGACATCCCGATTGGCACGGTTAGATCACGATTGCACCGGGCAAGAAATATGTTAAAAGAAAAACTGGCTGAATACGCTAAAAAATTAGGATACAAGTGATGGAAAAAGGTATAGAAGATACCAAGGACCTGGAATGCCTGCAGGATGAAGAAGAATGCCAGCGACTGATGGATAAAGTCATCCTGTCGCTGGACGGAGCCCTTTCCCACGATGAGGAAATGGAGCTGGTCGAAAAAATCCAGCAATATCCCTGCTGCCTGGAACGCATGAACATTGCCCGGGCCTACAAGGTGTTTATCTGTCACAAAGTGCAGAAAATGAATGTTCCTGTTTCCCTGATCGATTCCATAAGGCAAAGAATCAGTAACCGAAACCTTTGACCCATCTGAACCATTAAGGATGTCCGGGATCAGCCAGTTACTCAAAGGCCTGGAACAGGGAAACCAGAAAATCCTTTCAAAATGCATTACGCTGGTTGAGAACCAGCTTCCCCCTTACAAAGAATTACTGGAGCAGTTATCCGTGGGTTTTGACACCCCGGTGATCGGAATTACAGGCCCTCCGGGAGCCGGCAAAAGCACCCTGATCAACAGCCTGCTCTCCATAATGACCGGAGCGGGGCAGAAGGCTGGCGTGCTGGCCATAGATCCTTCCTCTCCGTTTAACCTGGGCGCCTTGCTGGGTGACCGCGTCCGCATGCATCAGCATTTTGGCAGCGACAAGGTGTTTATCCGGTCCCTGGCCAGCCGGGGTTCCTTGGGCGGCCTCTCTGCCAGGGCCATGGAAATCACCGACCTGATGCGGGCTGCCGGTTTTGACTGGATCATTGTCGAAACGGTGGGTGTCGGGCAGTCGGAAGTGGAAATTGCCGGGTTGGCGGATGTAACCGTGCTTGTCCTGGTGCCCGAATCGGGGGACGCCATCCAGATCATGAAAGCCGGTATCCTTGAAATCGCAGACATTTACGTGGTAAACAAAGCCGACCGCCCCGGTGCCAAAAGGCTCGTAAAGGAGCTCCAGGTGCTGTCCCATGGCCGGGAGGGAAATGGCGGGATTCCCATAGTGAAAACCATAGCCACGGACGGCAAAGGCACTGAAACGCTCCTGGAAAAAATCCGGGAGAAAAGCCGGAAGGGGCAGCCGGATGAACGGAAAGTGGAATGGCTGGCCCGGAAAGCGTACCGGATCATCGCGGACCAGCGCATGAAAGACATTGACCAGCAAGCCCTTCGCGAAGAGATCACACAAGCCCTGAACAGCAGGGAACCCTTTAACCTGTACCGCTTCCTGGATCGTAAATTTTCATGACTGCAGGATTTGCGGCTGCCGGGCTGCCTGAGCCGCGGGAAACCAGCTGGCTCCCAATGAAATCAGCAACACAATTACCGCCACCGAAACGAAATCCAGCCAATGCAATGCCACCGGGTAGCGGTCAAGCAGCATGGAATTCCCGCCCTGTATCCGGATAATGCCGTACTGCTGCTGAAGCAAAGCCAGGCTTATGGCAATGAGAAAGCCCAGGCCAATGCTGATGCCCGCCTGGAGCAGTCCCTCCTGCAGGAAAATCCTGCGTATCATGACCGGGGTGGCCCCCATGGTTTTCAGAATGCCGATGTCTTTTTTCTTGTCGATCACCAGCAGGCTCAGCGAACCAACCATGTTAAAGGCCACAATCAGCAGGACAAAACTCAACACCAGGTAAACCACCAGCTTTTCGATGCGCATGATCCGGAAAAGCATGGCGTTTTGCTGGAACTTGCCCAGCACCCGGTAATTGTCACCGAGCCGGGCGGCCAGTCGCGCCCTGACCTCATCCCGGGAAGCCCGCGGATTGATTTTTATTTCCAGGGCCGTGGCCTCATCGCTGTACTTAAGCATACTGCGCACAAAGTCCACGGGCATGAAAACATACTTGGCATCAAAATCATCCTGGATGGCAAATATGCCCCATACCTGGATTTCCCGCCTTTTGAATTCATCGCCCGGCAGGAACCCCATGCCCCTGCTCCTGCGGGGCAGGTACACGCTGACGGGGTTCAGCGGGTCTTTCAGGTTCACGTACAGCTCCCGGTCGATGCCCGCCCCGATGATGGCATAGGGAACCCCGTTGTGCACAAGCTGGAAAGTGTCACCGAAAGCCATGCAGGTATCCATACCAGTTACACGCACATACTGATCATCCACCCCTTTGATGGTGGCTATGGCCTGCCGGTTTTCAAAACGCAGCAGGGCGTTTTCCTCCAGTACCTGTGAAACGCTCTCTACCCCGTCTACCGAGCGGACGACAGTCATCAGGGAATCCGTAACATGAAAAATTTTCATTTCAGCCGGCTCCACCCGGATGTCCGGGTAAAAAGAGTCATACAAACTGACCACGAAACCTTCAAACCCGTTGAATACCGACAGGATAAGAATAAAAGCGGCTGTCCCTATGGTCATGCCCGCCATGCTGATCCAGGAAATCAGGTTGATGGTTTGCACTGACTTTCGGGAAAAGAGGTAACGCCTGGCAAATTTCAGCGATAATCGCATGGACTATTTATCTTCTTCCGTGGGTTTGCCGGTATCCGGGTTTTTTAGGTCTTTCAGCAATTTTTCCAGCCGGTACACTTCGTCCAGGCTGTCGTCTTTGTAAAATTCCAGTTCGGGAATGCGCCTTAACTGGTGGCGCAGCCGGTTGCCCAGCAGTTTTCGGATTTCCTTTTTCTGAAATTCAATCAGTCCGAAAACTTCATCTGTGTCCTTCACATTGTAAATGCTGACGTAAACCCGAGCGATCAGCAAATCGGGGGTTACATATACCCGGGAAATAGTTACCAGGGCTGAACCGAACAAAAAACTGCCTTCCTTCTGAAAAATATCACCGAGTGCCCGCTGGACCAGCCGGGCCACCTTTTGTTGCCTTCTGTTTTCCATATCCACTGATTTTTACCTTAAAGGTAATAAACCCCTGAGCTTAAAATTTATCAGGGGGGAACAATGCGCGTATACGATCCGCTATGGCACGGGCTTCAGCCCGTTTTGCCTCCGGTCCGGACTGCACGGCCTGCTTATCGTAAAAACGCACAAGGCCTTCCAGGAATCTCTCACAGGCTGTCTGGCGTATCCAGTCATCAGTGGAAGAATACAAACTGAACACGGAATCCACCCCGGCCAGAGAGAGGGTGGGCCGGTTAAGGCGTTCCAGGTAGTTGTGGTAGTATTCGGCCAGCGAAAGGATACCCCAGCCGTCCAGGGTCTTGAGTTTTTCCAGGAAATAAGCATTTTGCTTAGGCCCGGCCTGCCTGGAATAAACAAACCCGATGGACTGCGCGAGTTCCCCTTCCGCCTCATCTTCGAGTTGTAATGCAAAAAGCAGGGCCACCGCGCTGTCATCGGTGTACAGCGCCAGCAGGGCATTGGAAAGCACGCTCAGCGAGCTGTCCTCGCGCAGGATATGACGGTAGATATAATCGTTTTTGCCCGTATCGGCTGACACGAGCAGGGCCAGCGCCCGGTTCCTGACCGCGGGATCCGGGTCGGACCATGCGAGGCTGCGCAACAGCGCAAGGTCCTGGCGGGGCGTGGCCGTGAACCAGTGGTATTTTTCGAGGGCCAGCAGGCGGATGCCGTGAAAGGGGTCGTGCACAGCCTGGCGTACGGCCCGGGAACACTCCGCGCACCGGGTCCTAGCTGCCAGCACCCGGAGCGCCTCAGCCCGGTCGGCATACAAGGGCCCGTTCCTGAGCTGAAACAGCCAGTACTCCACCGGCTTGTCCTCGTCCTTTTGCCAAAGCATGGCTTTTTGTGCGTCCACGTTCACCAGCAAAGGTCTGCCGGGGAAAACCCATTCCTGCCCGGCCCGGTCAAACACCAGCCGGTGCCGTTCCACCCGGCCGGGATAATACACATCCACGTCCAGCGGCAGGCGGTAGATGAAATCGTCCCCGCAACTGCTGTGCTGGGTGAGTTTCACCCAGGTGCTGTCGGCTTCCTGCCACACCCGGATGCTGACCACCGGATGCCCGGGGCGCAGGAACCATTGTTCGAAAAACCAGCCCAGGTCCTGCCCGGAAACGGTTTCCATGGCCGATGCCAGGTCGTGCCAGGTAACCGGCTGTTGAAACCGGCTCACAAGATATTCGTGCAGGCCGGCAAAAAACAAGGAATCTCCCAGGTAAGTGCGCAGCATGTGCAACACCAGCCCGCCCTTCTGGTAGGTATGGACGTCAAACAGGTCGTCCGGGTCATTGTATCGTGCCCGGACCAAAGGGTACTGGTTCATGTCAGCCAGGTTCAGGTATGAGGAAAGGTCTGTCGCCAAATGGAGGTCGGCTTCCTCCCGGCTAAGATGATGTTCCAGCCAAAGATATTCGCCATAAGTGGCAAAACCTTCGTTCAGCACAATCTGCGACCAGCGGGCACAGGTCACCAGGTCGCCAAACCACTGGTGAAACAGCTCGTGGCTGATGAAATCCTCCATGTTCCCGTCAATCATCTCGCGTGGGGTCTGCTGCAGGCCGCTGAAATGCACCGTGGCGGAAGTGTTTTCCATGGCCCCGGAAACGAAATTGTGCACCACCGCCTGGCTGTACTTCGGCCAGGGATAGGGCACCCCCAGCAGGGTGGAAAAATACTCCAGCATTTCCGGGGTGTTCCCGAAAATGTGCCTCGCCCAGGGTGCGTAATCCGGGTCGACATAGTACGACACCCCGATGCCGCGCCAGCGGTCGCTGACCACGGCAAAAGGGCCCGCGGCCATCATCACGAGGTAAGGCGGCAGGGGCCGGTTCATTTCCCAATGGTCGGTGCGCAGGCCGTTTCCGGTTTCCGTGCTGCGTACCAGCAAGCCGTTCGAAAGGGTGACCATGCCCGTGTCCACCGTCATGTCCACCGACCAGGTAAACCGTTCCGAGGGAATGTCCACCGTGGGAAACCAGCACGAAGCCGAAGTGGTCTCGTTCTGGGTCCACACCTGGCGGGGCAGCCAGGCATCCTTCCCCAGCGGGTTGATGAAGTAGAGCCCTTTCTGGTCGTGCCGGCTGATGATTCCCAGCGAATCCAGGGCTTCCGGGCGGGCCGTGTAACGGATGACCAGGCGCAGGGTGTCGTGCCGGCCGGGGAACCACCCGGTGCGGATCACCAGGTGGCGGTTGTCTTTATACTGCCAGGCAAGCGGGGAAGAACCCGGTTCTGCCAGGGCCACGCTGTCCAGGCGGAACCCTTTGGCATCCAGCACAAATTCCGTCAGGCTGTCGCGCAGGGGCACGAGGGTCAGCTCCGCCCGGGCGGGCATTTCCTGCCGGAGCCAGTCGAAGCGCACCTGCAGCGCGGTGTGCAGGATGTCGACTGCGGGGGTGTCCGGCACCTCCGGGGGCAGGCCATAGTATTTTTCACAGGGACCTTCACGGACAGGTTCCGCGGGCAGGGCGGGAGCACCGCCTCCGGCCGTCACGGCAGCCGTGCGGCACGAAACCCAGGCGGGAACCAGCACCAAAAGATACAGGAAGATTTTCGGGTAGCGAGGCATATCCGGTATTCAGCAGAACGGCAATGCACAATATTAGAACAAGTTCCGGTAAATTTACTGCCTCGTTATGGGCAGGGAATACAAAGCATCGGTCAACAGCCACTTCACCTTCAGCATCGAGGAAGCCAAAGGCTGCTTCGTGGTGAACGGCCGGGAAGTGCCATGGGATGTGCTCACCCTGGGAGAACGCGGTTTCCACATCCTGCTGGAAGGGCACTCCTACCGGGCCTCGCTGGTCCATGCCGACCGGGAAAAAAAGACCTTTACATTCCGGGTCAACGGGCAGGAATACACCGTGCAGCTGCGCGACCGCTACGACCTGCTGCTCGAAAAGCTGGGTATGGAAAACCGCTCCGCGGCCAAAGGCGGGGAAGTGCGGGCCCCCATGCCGGGGCTGGTCAAGCAGGTACTGGTTGAGGAAGGGCAGCAGGTGGCAGCCGGTGACAGCCTCCTCATCCTTGAAGCCATGAAAATGGAAAACATCCTGAAAGCCGATGTACCGGGCACGGTAAATGCCATCCGGGTTTCTGACGGTCAGGCCGTGGAGAAGAACCAGCTCCTGCTCTCGGTAAGCTAATCCTCCGCCTCTTCCTTCCGGCACCCGATCTGTATGCCTTTCCCCTTCAGGTAATCCAGCACAAAATCGAACCGGTCGCGCTCAGCGGTGAGGCGTTCGGGCGGGATGATGCCCGGGCCGGGGGCCCGGCCTTCCAGGAACAGGCGTGCCACGGCCGCACAGGTAAATCCCGTGGTGCGGGCCATGCTGCTGAGGCCGGTTTCACGGTCGTAGGCATCGAATATATCGTAGAGGTAGCGCACCGGCCGGCCGCCTTCGGTGCCTTCCACTTCCACGCGCATCACGGCAAATTCCTCTTCGCCCGGTTTCAGCTCCCAGTGGGGCAGCAGCAGGGCAGCCGTCAGGTCAATGGGCCGGATTTTCTGTCCGTTCACTTCGGTTTCCTCTTCGCTGAAGAAACCCGTGTCGCGCAGCATTTCCATCTGGTGTCGGTGGCCCGGGTAGCGCAGGGTTTTTTCCTCCATGTGCGGGATATGGGCCATGGTGTGCAGGAGGGTGCGCAGGCCGTCCGTGAGGAAGGCTTCCAGGGTAACCCGGTTGCGCATGTTGAACAGCTCCGGTTCGCTCAGTGCCGGGAGCACCACGGCTTTCCCCCCGCGCTGCACACGGGCGGGGCGGGTGTACTCGGCAATGACATCCACCGGGGAAAAGGGCGCCTTGTAGTGGAAAGGCGGTTCGGGGTGTTTCGGCAGGCCGCCCACCAGGCAGCGGAACGAGCGGACCTCCATCTGCGCGTCATGGAACCCGAGGATCATATTGTCGAGCCCCGGGGCAATGCCGCAGTCCACCGCGGCCCGAACCCCGGCTTTTTCGGCCGCACGCGCCAGGCCGAAAGGGTCTTCTTCGAAAAAGGAAATATCCACAAGGTTGCGCCCGGCCCGGAGGACGGCCTCCGCGGTGCGATACCCCATGGGGCCCGGCACGGCCCCGATGACGAGATCAGCCTGTTGGGCCAATTCCGTGACCCGGTCAGGGTCGCCCAGGTCGGCCTGGACGGTTTCGGCCCGGCAGAGTGAGTGAATGGCTGCCAGGTTGCCCGGATCGATATCAGCAACCATCAGGTTGTGGTCCCGTGACAGGTCGAGTGCAATCGCCCGGCCCACCCGGCCGGCTCCAAGCAAAAGAACGTTTGCCATGTTTTTTGTTTTTATTCCAGATCAGTGCTCAGCCGGAACCGGGCTATGCGGCCGTTGCCCTTGTCGGCCACGTACACCATCCTGCGGTTGTAACAAACCCCGGAGGGGTCGCGGAACTGGAACGGGCCGCTGCCCACCCCGCCAAACGAAGCCAGTATCTGCTTCTTCACCGGGCTGGTGGGTGGCGGGTTCACGCCTTCATACCCCTTGCGGGTAAACTGGTAAAGGCTGTCGGTGCCGCTGTCCACCACGAAAATGTATCCCGTGAAGTCCGGGGCGATGTACACGTCTTCCGGCTGGATGAACCGGTTGGGTTCGTACAGGAAGCGCGAAGCCCTGGAGGTGTCCTGCAGCACCAGCTCGGCATTTTCCACGTATTCGGTGCCCACGTCCGGGTCGGTGTATTCGCGTATCCACAGCACCTTGTACTCTGCCTGCGGATCGCCCTGGGCAATGATGAAATCGCGCGAAGTGCTGATCCCGTTCAGGCTCTGGGGCGGTGCGGCAAAGGAGGCAATGGCGTTCAGCCCCAGCTCCGATTTCAGGCTGGAACTTACGGGATTCAGCCCGTTGGCGTAACCTGTGTTGTTGCCGTTCTCGTCAAAGAAGAGCACGGTGTTGTCGGGCCGGGCAATGCTGGCCAGGTCGTTGCGCGGTCCCCTGCGGGCCACGTACAGGGTGTTGTCCCACAGGGTGGCCAGGCCGGTGAATTCCACCTGCTCGTCATCCGCGCCCCGGAAGGAAGTGTTGTTGCGCGAGGCATCGGCAAAGGGATGGATGAGTGTGTCCACAATCTGCACCGGGCCCCCGTCAGCAGTGTGGGTCAGGTGGTATACGGCCGCCAGGTTCCAGGTCTGCCCGTTGATGACCACGTCCGCCCGGCCGGCCACGTAGGTATGCAGGCGCCTGTCCTGCACCACATCGGTTGCCCCGGGAATGGGAATGGTTTCGAACAAATTGCCCGCCTGGTCGAGCACCTTCAGGCCCTCATCATCCACCACGTACACCATCTCGTCATAGCCCACGTACACATCCACCGGGTTCTTGAAACCGGTCCAGAAGGGCAGGATGGGCACATAGCCCACGTTTTCCGGGTTCAGATTGGGGTCAATGGCGCCCTGTTCGAACACTTCCTGCACCGTGGGATCGTTCTTGATGCCGAACAGGAAATTGCACCCCTGCAGGGTGAGCAGGGCCAGGGCCGCTATGGTCAGCAGGGTTTTATTCATAGGGTATCAGTCCGAGTTTCATGGTGAGGCGGTGGGTGGAACCCAGCCGGCTCTTGTTGCTGAATCCGTAATCAATGCTCAGCTGCCCGAAATACCGTTTCAGGTTCACCCCGAAACCGAAGCTCGGCAGCCCGCCTTCATCCACCCCGAAGCGGTAACCCGCCCGGGCGTACAGCAGGTTTTTCCAGGAATATTCGGTGCCCAGTCCCAGGGTTTCGTTGTTGTCGGTCGGGTGGTCGAGCTGGCCGATGAGGGTCCAGCGGTGCTCGGCCTGCCTGAATGCATCCCACGCAAAGCCGAGCCGGAACACGGCCGGTACGGCTATCTGTTCAAAGGTGGTTACGGTGGTGGTTCCGTTCAGGCCGGTTACCTCGAGCGAGCCTTTGGGCGTGGTATTGAACCCGAAATTGCTCACGCTCACGGCAAAGCGGGTGTTGGCCAGGCCCACGTCATACTGGAACCCGAAATCGAACACCATGGCGCGGGTATGCACCCCGGCCAGGCTTTCCTGGATGTATTTGGCGGTGACTCCGAAATTAAAGCTCTCCGTGAGGGTGCGCGCGAAGGAAAGGCCCAGGGCCATGTCCGTGGCCCGAAACACCTGGCCCGTGCCGAAAGGCTGGAATTCGGTGGTGACCGGCATTTCCCCGCTGTCGAGGTAAATCAGGCTCAGCCCGAGGGCCGATTCGCCTTTCATCCGGTAAGCCACCGAGGCATGCTGCAGGCTGCTCTGGGCAAAGTAATCCACGTATCCGGCCATGAGCTGCAGCCGGCTGCCGCTCATGCGGGCCAGCCCGGCCGGGTTCCAGTACATGGCACTCGGGTCCCACGCATCGGTGATCAGGCTGCCGGCCATCCCCGCGGCCCGGGCGTCCGGGGCAATCTTCAGGAACTGCAGCCCCGTGGTTCCGGTGCGGCTGTCGCCAAAAGACGGCAGCACCTGGGCCCGCAGACCGCTGAATGCCATGAACAGGCTCGCTATGACCAATGCCTGGCGCATGCAGGGGCAAATTAACGCTTTTCGGCCGATTCCGGCTTCATGGTTCCGGTAAAATTTAACAGCTTTACAATCAAAGCCGCAAGCCATGCATTTCATTGACGAAGCCATACAGCGATACGCTGAAACCCACACCGACCTCGAACCGGAAATCCTGCGCCAGCTGGCTGAAGAAACCCGTGCCGGGGTGCCTGTGCCGGAAATGCTCTCCGGCCACCTGCAGGGGCGCCTGCTGGCCCTGCTGAGCCGCCTGGTGCGCCCCCGGCAAATCCTCGAAGTGGGCACCTACACCGGCTACTCGGCCATCTGCCTGGCCGAAGGCCTGGCAAAAAACGGCACCCTGCATACCATTGACATTGACCCCGGCCTGCAGCCCATTATCCAGCGCTACCTCGAAAAAGCCGGGCTCAGCGAACAGGTGGTGCTGCATACGGGCGATGCCGCGGACATCATCCCCGCCCTTGAAGGGCCTTTCCAGCTCGTGTTCCTGGATGCCGACAAGGTGCGCTACCCGCTGTATTTCGACCTGGTAATTGAAAAGGTCACCCCGGGCGGGCTGATCATAGCCGACAATGTGCTGTGGTCGGGCAAGGTGCTGGAAAAGGAACAGGATGAAGACACACGGGCCCTGGCCGAATACAGCCGCAAGGTGCAGGCCGACCCCCGGGTGTCAAACCTGCTGCTGCCCGTCCGGGACGGACTGATGATTGCCCAAAAAACCTGAGCTGGGGCCGGAACCCGCAACGAAGCCCGCTGCCTTTGTGAAATAATTGCCCGTCTGAATGATGAATAACGAATTTTGAATGACGAATGATGAAGTGAGAATGGAAGACCGCTGCCTGTCGGACAGGTCCGGGCCCTGGCATCCGCAGAACAGCCGGCTTGCACAATCCTGTCCCCCGGTGCCGGAGGCATCGCACGTCTATAGCCGGAAAATTAACCGTTCAACTGAGAACCGAAGCATTTTCTCCACTCCTTCCTCCCGGCCATTCATACAATCTCAAAAATGAAATCCATTTAATAATGAAATGCCATCAAAAAAATCTGTTAAAATATTTGGATTTGTCAAAAACCCTTTTTACAATTGTAC
>CAYRDC010000005.1:0-72405 GCA_964422925.1 uncultured Chitinophagales bacterium
GCAAATGAAGAGTCGATAATTGTAGTAGGTGATTTTTCCTTGACATTTGTACAAGAAACAAGAAATATTTGGATGCCGGTCAATACCAATATTAATGTTCTGATCATTTGAAAAAACTGATTTTTACTGGTGTAAATTTTCCATAAACAGATTGTCTTTCTAATATACTTTCAGGATAATAATTCCAATTAAAATTGCTGGTTTGTTGTGTGGCGATGGTTCCATATACTACAATGTATCCATTGGTTACTATTAATGCGGGCCTTCCGCCCATAGTATTTGACATGTACGGATGGGGTAATTTTCCTGTATAGTCATCAGGTCCATAATTTGTGGTTGATGGTTTTAATGGATTATCATCTGGATGAGCATCGACAAGGTGTGAGTGTACATATCCAAACACTCTTTTTTGTTCTAATTTATTCAAAGGAATGGCTCCCATACCACCTTGCAACAAAACATTATCAATACTCCTAATACTCCCATTGGCCTCTATTGCAGATGTCTTGTCAATTAATTGAAGTTACCTGCTGTCTCCAATGATTAAAATGCCAATGCGTTCCAAGTTTTCTTCACTTGATGCAGTATAAAATTGTTGAAGTTGAACTATTGTTGCATTATCTATATATGCCATAGATTTGGATCTTGCAATATTTGAAAAATTATTCAAATAATTATAATTTGGATAAAGGTCATTTAATTGATCCATCTGCTTATTAAATTGCTTGTTTGCTTCTTTATAAGATTTTCTGGAAATAAAATGGATTTGATTTTCTAGATCATCATTAATTGTTCCTAAATACCTTCCTCTCTTATCAAAAAATATGGTTGTATCACCTAATATATCAATGAATAAAATGGGGTTATTTGCGAACGTTACATATTGGCTTATGCAGATATTTGGCTTTGGATCCACATTCCACCTCCTGCCCAATCTCGAATCATACTGCCAGAACCTGGCCGTATAGGAGTTTCCATTTCCATATAACTCATCGTCCTTTTCCTGCCACTGGAACCCATACCTGTACCCATTGCCATAAGCACTCCTCCCCGCCATCTGCATGCCGAAGGGATAATAATCCCAAACCCCTGCCACGCGGGGCAGGTAATAGTCAATGGTGTCGTTGGCATCGGTGTCCCGCGGTATTTTCTGGTCGGTGATTGTAACCAGCACATTCCCCAGGTGGTTGGTCAGTTCATAATATTTGTGGCCCGGGATGAGGCCGGAGCGGGAGGGAGGGGAAGCTGTTGCCAATGCGGACATGATAACGAATATAAGAAAAACGCATTACAGATGCCGGATCAAGTCCGGCATGACGCCTGGGAAGTGGTTGTGAGCGCGCGAGCGCGCTCACCCCCTAACCTTAACCTCGTCATTCCGGCCAATGAGCCGGAATCTGGCCTGAATTCGTACAAATGCCTGCCACTGTTTGTTACCAATGACATTATGATAGTGGTTGCAGACAAATAGGATGGCCTTATTTGTTTTTATTACGCTCTTCGTAATAGAAAACAATACAAGCCATAATAGCTGCAGATAATGAAATAAAAGAAATTTCGGGAAGTGTATAATATATTTCTTCCCAACTTAATGCTTTGGCATTTGTATAGCCCCTTATCCCCAATTTATAGCCCCAAAAGACTATAACAAAAATTCCAAAATAATACAGCATGAACCGGGTGAAAAATATCTTTAGTTTATTTGCATGTGATTTTTTAAAATTTCGGGGCCCTTTTGTTTCACGTATATTCTTTCGATTCATCTTCTTTATTGATTGGTTCTATAAATAAGGGTTTTATCACTTTATTAGTTCTCGTATTATCTGCCGGTGCTAGTTCCTGCTTACTATTCTTAATGGTTTTGTAGGGATGAGTGTTTATGTCATTAAAATTATTTATTAATTCACGCGTTTCATCAATGAAAAACTGATAATTAGAATGAAGTAATCCAATTCCTTTGAAAACTTCGTATGTTAATCGACCTGAATAAGGAAATCCACAAGCCAGGTCTCATCCAAATTAGGAGCCCATCCCATTCCAGAACCAGCAACCATCTCTGTGAACTTAAATGGATTTGATATAGCTAAGCTTATGCCCCTGTCAGCAATTGCCTGAGTCTGCACTAATCCTCTTAGCAGATATGGAGCCACAGCAGGAGCCCAGCATAATAAATACTATTTCCAGCTTATAGAGACATACATAATCGTACTATTTTTAAATTTTAGAACATACACTTCATTATAAGCATCACCCCTAAAATAAATATCATACCTGTTAGATTGTTCATAATAATACCCATTACAAAATGCTTTTTTATACCGATTAGCAAACCATCCAAAATCTGTTTTGGTTAAATTATATCTTAAAAAGCTTGCTCCTCTAATTTCATTACCTGTTGAGGTGTTAAAATTCGTCAAAGAAAAGAGCTTTATAGCTTTATCGATACTAATATCAAATTGATTTATAAAAGTAAGCATGTTATTATCTCCTTCTTCAGCAATATATATTGGCTCTCCTGTCATTTCATCAACTTCAGGTTTCCAATCTTGTGCGGACAAGCCGTAGAAATTATTTGCTATTTATGACAATACACTAAGACCAAGTTGGGGGCTTAATGCTTAGACTACAACTGGCGGAGGTAAAAAAGACCTATTCTTAATCCCTTATTTTAATACCCTTTTTAAATTTTTCAATCTTGGCTATCTCGTCCTCTTCATACTTTTTTGTACGCTTACAAATATCTGTATATACGAACCTTGCCACCCTCTCCCCATCGGTATAGTACTCATTTCTCCAATCGCCATATACTATATAATCACTTCCTATTTCAAATATAAATCCGCAATCACCACCTCCAATACCAGTGACAATATTTACTGTTTGGGATTTTATTTTCCCCTTATAAATCATACTTATTTTGGCAGTATATTTATTCTGGTGTATGTATAAAATTGTATCTGAACCTAAAGTATAGGGAATCTTAAGTTCTTTCTTATCAACTATCTTAGCGACAAAAACAATATCCGAATTTTTGATTTCTTTTTTTACTCCGCTGGTTCCAATACAGGTGCATGCATGCAATTCTTGCCATAAACCAGTAAAAAGAAAAAAGATTACGATTATTCTCCTATACATTCTACTTGCTTTTAACTCCAAGAGGGTTTGAACCATCGCTATGCCCTGTATTTTCTAATAATTCAACATTGGCATCAGTATTCTTCGTTTTACCGCTAAGAGCGTTTTTTGCAAAGTTTAAGATAGTCTTCACATCATCATCACTTATCGGATTTAAGTTGAGCCCTTTGTATTCCATTATTCCACCGTCACCAGGATAATACGGATCCGTTATCCCATCTCTATCACTATCTAAGTCATCGAGTCCGAAAAAGTGACCAAATTCATGAGTAACAAGATCTTCGTATGCTCCCATATCTCCAAGTTCTGTATGGGTATTCATATCGGCATGCTCACCATTTGCAGTTTGACCGCCATCAAATCTTTCACCACTCACAATATTAGAATGCAGCAATCCGTAATTGCCAGAATATGAATTTCCAATGGGATCGTCTTCTGCTGCCTGGAGTGTTGCACCTTTGACATACAGGTTTTTATATTTTGCGTAAAGGCGCTTTTTGAGTTTGTTGTTTTTCCTATAAAAGTTTACTGTACGAAATGATTTAACTACTTCTAATTCAGTAACGCTAACAGGCTTATAAACCTTAATTTGAAAAGTCACAGTATATCCGTCTATTGTTGCACTTTTTGCATTCCAATTACCCGCTGATTTTAAAGCCTGTTCATATGCTTTTTTACTTGTTGTGTAGACATTTGCTACAATTATAATGGTTTTATCTTTGTGATTAACCTTAACCCCAAAATCCTGACCATCAAAATCAACAAACCTTATTGGATTGTTTCCTGTAAAGTGATAAGGAGATAAATCTGGATATTTTTTCATTAATGGATCCAAGCATAAAAACCTCCCAAGCCTGGGGTTGTACATTCTGAACCCGTAATCATACTGGTTGCCGGTGCCGGAAACTTCATCATCCGTTTCTTTCCCGTTAAACCCATACCTGTAAGCCCCGGAAGATATTGTCCTTCCGGGCATCTGCATGCCGAAGGGATAATAATCCCAAACGCCTGCCACGCGGGGGAGGTAATAGTCAATGGTGTCGTTGGTATCGGTGTCCTGCGGTATTTTCTGGTCGGTGATCGTAACCAGCACATTCCCCAGGTGGTTGGTGAGTTCATAATACTTATGGCCCAGCACCCGGTCAGTGCGGAAGGTATCGGTGGAGGTGAGGGGGCTCACCCAAACCGGTTCGTTGTGTGTGCCGAGGCGGGAGGAGCCGTAGAGGTATTGTTCCAGCAGTTGTTGTTTTTGTGTGCCGCTGTCATCTGCAACGGTATAGGTGGCCATGACGTTTCCCTGTGCATCCCGGACGTAATAGGTATAGCTGTCGGGCGCGCCATTATTGGGAATTACGTGTTTCATCACGCGGTTTCCGGAGGCATCGTAGGCAAATTCCAGGTCGGGTTTAGTGCTGCCCGTGGTACGTGTGATGCGTTTTATTTTGCCGTAGGCTGTCCACAGGATGGTGTCTATTTCTTCGGCCTGGTCTTTGGCCAGATTGCCGCTTGGGTCGTAGGCATAGTTTTGCGCGGTCTGGTCGTCTAAGTCGTTGGCATAGGTGGCGGCCGCTACTGCGTCATCCACATATTCCAGTTGGTTGGTCCCGGAATAATAATGGTAAGTTAAGGCATCCATATCCGGGTTGGCGCTTTGGTCGCCTTTTCTTTGCAAGGTAAGCAAATTTCCGTTGGCGTCATAGCTGTAATCGGTGCCATAGAGATTTAAAGCGGTTCCGCTGGGGTTCCAGGCATTGTTGGTAATGCCCTGATGGGCTTCGGCATGGACCAGTCGGTTGAGCTGGTCGTATCGGTAAGCCATGCCCTGGGGGGGCAGGTAAACGTTTCCGGTGTCGGACAGTGAAGTTACCATGCGGGCAATGTTGCCGTTGTATAAGTCGGGAACGGCATTGCCAAAGGCGGTATTATTCATAGATGCCAGGAAATAGGTATTTGGATTGTTGACATCCTTTTGATTTATGGGATGATAATCGTCTGCAAAATAGCTGAGTGAATACCCGAAGGCATCTATGGCGATATGTCTGTGTCGCCCGGGTTGACCGTGGATATATTCGTCACCGGGAGAGCCGTCATGACCCATGTCCATGTCGGGGTTGAGCACATTGCTGTTTACGCCTTTGATCCATCCCTGAATGGTATAGGCATAGTCAATGCCCTGGACCCGGTGTTCGCCCAGTTCCATTCGTGCCAGTGGACCGTGCAGGTAATACTGGTAATTGGCATCATGATCCCAGATAATGCCGTCAGCGCTGGTATAAACATCCGTAATCCGGTTATCGGCATCGTAGGAGTACCGGTGATAAAACTGATCGGTATAGCCCTGCTGGTATTTTACTTCGTTGACATTGCCACTGACGAGGTCATATTCATATTCAATGGTTTTTTTGTCGGCATCACCGGGCAGTGAAGCCAGGTTGGTATTTTCCTGCACCAGTTTTTTTACATTTCCGTGGGCGTCATAGCTGAAATGAGTGGCGTAGTCGTAGGATTGCTGGTTGGCGGAAGAATAATAAGCGGTAGCGGCCACGCGGTTACGCAGGTTTTGTTGTCCTAGGGCAATACCGGCAATCGGCATGTCATAAAAGGTTTTGATGATTTCATGCGGGTTGCTGCCAAAACTCAGTGGGAAGGTCGGGTCATTGATTTGGGCCGGAGTGGGATCTGCCTGTGCATTGATTTCACCCACTTCGGTGATCCGTCCGAAGGCATCATAGACTGTATAGCTATAGGTTTGATAGGTAGTTGGCGGGAGTCCCTGCATTAGGGCCTGTCTGGCATTTTGCGATAAGACCGGTCGTCCCATATTGTCATACCAGAAACGTGTGGTACCGCCATCCGGGTTATTTTGTATTCGGATTTGATTAAAGCTGGTGTATTGATAGGAGGAATACAGTGTATGATTGGGACGTATGGGTTTAACGGGATTAAGGCCTTTGGAGACCGAATCCCGGTAAGCGGCAGCGTCAGTCAATTGAGAGGAATTCAGTGGATGCACGCCTTGCGGTGGTACGGTTTTTACGAGATTTCCTGCCCGATCATAATAATAGAGTGTGTAGTAATATTCATTTTCTGGGTATGTAAGATTTAAAATTTCGCTGTTGTTGGCAAGGCAGAAGCCGGTATAAGCGGCTTTGAACGCGGCTATATTGGAATCGATATAGGAACGGTACCGTACGCGGGCATTTTGCATAGCCATGTTAATAAGATGCCTGCGGCAATCGTTAGTATCTATTTGGGCGGCATAAAATATCGGTTCATCGCAAAGGGTAGGTGGAGAGGTGCTGCATCGGGCCATGGGGTAGGATGTGGTCATACCGTGAAACACATAATTTGGGAACTGAAAGATAAATTGGTAGTTATCGCATTGTGAATCGGTGGTATCGGCAATGAGCGAATTGTCTTTGTTGTAGTTGTTTTGATACCAGGCGCAAACGTTTTTGGAAGGGGAGCCTGGCAGGGAGCTGTTGTTTTGGTCGTACGTAAATTCAATTACTGCGGAGTCCTGTGTACAGGTATTAAAGATTTTCCATTGTATAAAAGGGAAGAAAACGGTATCGTTTTGTGAGTAGACCGGAAGAGGGGTCCAGGTTTGGAAGAGCATCCAGCAACCGGGATCGGCCGAGAAGTTCCAGTTCAGCGAAGAAGTCAGGAATTCGGGCAGATACCCAATGGGTATGGTATCGTTGCAGAACAGGTTGTAATTGGCCAGGGTTGCCCAGAGGTTTTGAATATCCAGTGCTTCTGGTGTCAGCGGCTGCGTGTAATATCTGCCCTGGTTTTGATAATAATCATCGCATTGTTGTTTGAACAGTGAATAATCGGCAGCCGTGAGGTTAAAGTCCAGTTTTCGGTTCATAAAGCCGGTAAACAGGCGCGGGTTATTGGTTAAGGAGGCATTGGGATACAGTGCCTGAAACTCGGCCATATAATCCGAGAAGTTGGTACAGGAGATACATTCGGGACAGGTAATGTCAAAAGGTATCCAGATGTTTAATGAATCCAGGTAAGCCGTGGCAATGGGTGTCCACAGGCCTGAACCCATCGCCAGCGCATCGCTGCAAATGCATAATTTACCATCCAGCAGGGGTACGGAGACTCCGTTTACCGATTCAAAATAAGATGAGAACGTAGTTCCGGGGGGAAGGGACGGATCGTTATTATAATCATTCCAGGTGTTGAGAATTAAATTGCAGGCACAGGTATCCATGGATGAGAATCCCGTATCGGCATTGCCGAGGTAATGATGTCCGTAGGGCATGGGCTGAGTAAGCAAGTCGGCAGAACAATCTGGCATTGAATCTATGCCGAGCATGGTATTGATTACCTGTTCAAAACTGGAATACCCGTTTGCCGTGGTTTTTCCGGGAGGGGTGGTGCTGGACCCCATTGGGTTATTAAAATCACAACCTGTGACGCAGACGTTGATCAGTTCCTGGCGTATGGCATCATAAGTGGGCTGGCCGGGGTTCCAGGTTTCATTACCCGGTAGATACAGGTAACAACTGTCCAGTACCGACATCCAGTAGTCGGCATAACCGGCACAGGTGGAATCACAATGCCTGGCTAATCGGTTATTGACCGTATCCACCCCCGGACCTGTCCCTGAGTCATATAAGATAGGATTACCTTCCTGCCATACATCCAGGTCGAGTATTTCACTGACAGAGGGGAAGCGTTTGACCTTATCGGCAAAAGGAGAAGGGGCGCATTGAGGATTGCCAATGCAATTGTTAGTGCAGTTGTTGGCAAGGGCGGAATCATTACGGGCTATTTCCTGGAATTTGAGTTTCAGGGAAAGATACAAAGACCGGAAGGTCATCCACACCTTATCGTTTACGCAGGAGTCCTGCCCGAAAGGATGGGAGGAAATACATTGGTTAATGCTTTTTTGTGCAGAACCATTACATGACACTGTCCAGACGGCCACATCCCAGATAGAACTGCCTAAACTATCATAATAGATTTGCATGGTATCCCGCATGGCAGGATACTGTGCTGCTCCGTTTCCACCGGGCTGAAAATAAGGATCCGGTACATTGACATAGGGTAAGGAGTTGACTATGGCGGGGGCACCCTGGCTTTGGTTCATGTTTAGGGGGTTGAGCAGGCCCATGTCATAGGCATCCTTAAACCGGTTGGTTTTCATCATCAGGCGGTCATATTCATTGCTGGCCGCATTGTTGTCGCACCAGGTAAAATAACACATTTCAGGGTGATAGGTTACCAATGACTGCGCCCAGGAAGGTTTCCAGTAATGGATAAATTCGGTAAGAGTAAACAAATCCTGTGGTAATATTTTTTTCCCTCCGGGGGTCAGTACCGAATCAGGTTGTCCGTTTTCATCCAGATAAGGAGAGGCCGGGTGGCGCCAGTTGTTGTCCGTTCCCAGTCCGTTGGCCGTGTTAAATACGGATAAAGGATAGCCTGAAGCGTCAAAACTGTCTTTGCCGGCATCAAAATCAAACAAGCCGTATTGTCCCCCCGGGCTTACATCGGTAAGCATGACCTTATAAGCCGCTTCGCAGGGAGTGAGTGTATCGCATTGACCGTTGCTGCAATCATCAATATAGCATCCACTAAAATCCATGCTGTCCAGTTCTTCCCTGAAAAAATCCATATAGGTTTTTAAACAGGTATTGCTGTCTATCCAGGCTTTGGCATAATTCTGTAAAGCGGTCCGGCTTAAAGTCAGCCGTTTGACCAGGTTATACTGTCCGGCCGGTAACTGGCTGATCAACAAAGAATCAGCGTTAATGCTGAACAATGGGATGGGATCATTGCATTGCCCGTCTGGTTGTCCGATGGTCCGGGTTACCGCGCCATAGGGTAACATTTCATTTCCACATTCATCCATAACGCTGATACTGAGTTCATAGATACAATCCATGCAATACCCGGCAGCCAGGCACAAATCCTGAAATTTTTCAGGGGTCATACTGTACTGAAACTGATAATTACCTGTACTGCTAACCATCAGTGGATAGGATACTTCCAGGCTGTTTAGCTTTTTTTGATTGTTTTGAATTAATTTGATAGTTATGATGTCATTTCCGGTATTTAAATCCAGGATATTCAGATTGGCGGGAGCGGGTCCTGCCAGGGAAGTGGCAATGGTTTTATCGACCAGGTCGGTATAAGTTATGCTGATTTGACCGTTGGGATCAATGGTCATTATTTTTTTATAATGCACGGCATATCCGATATCGGAGCCGAACAAGCGGTCCAATTGTTCCTGGGTCGGGGAGCCGTAATAATATTTAGTTTCATGATTGGACCCCAATTTATGATTGGCGCCAACACCGCTTTGTCGCCTGATACGCCCCGAATTATCCGGAGTATATTCGGTAACCGTAAAGGGGTAGCCTCCGGCATCGGGCACATAGCCCTGTGCCCCGTCCGTATTGGTCGAATCCGTTGCAATGCCCCAACTGTAATAATGTCCGGCTCCGCTTCCGGAATATAATGGATTAACCGAACTGACGCATGAACCGTTGTCAAGATCAAAATCACTGCGGTCGTAGTATTTTTGGGTGGCATTACTTTGATTAAAATTTCGAAAATATTTTATTTTCATCGTATCGGTAGGTGTCGGAAGGATTTGCACGGCAGGCCGGCCCTGGTGATCATAAATTGTTTCGCTTACAATGGCTTTTCCGGTCGTGTTGAGCATTGTAACACTTTGCCGGTTTCGGAGGGTTCCGTCATAATAGTTAATGATTTCTTTTCTTTTTCCTTTTTCCGCATAGGAAATCCAATACTGCCAGTTTAAATGTCTTTCGTGGGCCAGTGTAGTATCAATATGAAATTTATGACCATAGGCACTAACCAGGTTAGGAGGATAAAAAGCTTCACTGGACCATTCTCCCGGCACCCATTGTTCAAAATTATTTCCGGCTTTCCAAAGGGGACGTACGCGGTAACAGACATACCCTTGTTCGTAAATCATTGGGATATTGTAAGAATTGCCGGTCAGCCGTACCCGGGTACTGTTGTGTGCAAAATCCAGTGTTAACTGACTGGCAGGCAGACTGCCTCCCTTACCGTCATAATCATCCACCCAGGTCCATTCCAGATCGTAAGCCTCCATGCTGTCGGCCAAAGGCCAGTAAACTTCCAGTTGATTGCTTGTTGCATGGTAAATGCTTCCGATTGAAGTATTGGGAATAAAATAAGACGGGTACGGTTTGTAATATCGCTCCACCATACCTCCGGCACCTACAAAAATATGTTCTTCTGCATTGGGCAGCACACTGGCTCCGTTTTCATCTTTTATATCCGTAACCGTAACAGTTATTTTATGGGCATCATTTATAACCAGAACCGTTTTGTCCGTGAAAGGATGATGTGCATTGGGGTCGTAGTTGATTCGGAGCCTGGGGTAAATGGTATGACTGATAAACTGTCCTCCAGAATAGGTCAGGTAGGTTACTGACAGGTATACGGTATAATTGTATTGGGTTCCCGGATTGTCTTGATCGTGATCAATTCCCACATACACCTCTCCCCGTACCGAATCATTGGTAAAACGGTCGCTCCAGTTGGAGTTATTCTGCATGTAAGTAAACTGTGGGTCCTGGGCAATGATTTGCGAATTGGTGTTGTTTGTGAAATTATTGTTGATTTGGATGCCCGTCAGGTCACCGGTGGTAATAAAAAGTTCTTCCCTGGCCTGGAATGTAAAAGGCAGGAACAATAACAATACTGTGACAACTATTTGTTTGGGGAGCATAACAAACGGTTTGGCAGTGGTCAGATATTGAGATTGACTAATCTTTTATGCAGCGTACGTATGATTTCCATTTTAACATTGCCCCGCTTAGGGTCATTTCATCCTTGATATTGCTGAAATCTGAAAAACCCCATACCAATGCACCTCCGGTGGAAAATTTGCTTGATGACCAGAAATCAACTGAAAGGCCCAGGTAGTAAAATTTACCGTCATGCACCCCACCCAGCAGGGCGTTGAAGCCGGTGGAGTCGCCTGCCTTGAGATATTTGCCAGCCGAATCATACCCTCCCAGGTAAGCAGCCAGAGTGTCCAGTTCTTTTTTGGACGGTAAATGCCAGCCTTCCGGAACCGAGCTGACAGCTGTCCAGTAATTGTACATCCTGCCGAAGGTGTCGCAATTGACAGGATCCTTGGCAAAGCAGACACTGCCGGTGTCGGTGTAATAGTTGAGGTTTTCAGCCATCCAGCACTGCTTGCCTATGGTTACCACTTTATAGGTCTGCCCGTCACGGGGGTCGGTGAATTCACCGCACTCGGGGTATTTGCATTTGCCGTTGTCCACCACCGCGTTGGGGTCGTAATTCAGGGAATTGGGGTCGGTGCAGCCCCTGCGCTTGCAGGACGAGCTGATCAGCAGAATCAAAAACAGGGTGTTGAGAAAAATCAGAAAGTTGCGTTTCATGGTTTTCCGGTTTTAATCAGTTCGGGAAATGTGTCAGGTGATTGGCTGAAAGGCTTGACATGAAGGGGGATGTGCCGGTATGCCGGAAGGGTGTCAAAGGCGAGGTCGCAGGAAGGCCCGTCTTTGCCTTTACCGACCCGGGGAAACGGCCGCCCCGGAAGCCCGGGAAAAACGGCAGCCGGGAGGGCAGCCCGGTACAGCGGAAACTTCATGATGGATAAAGGTAATAAATAAAATTCAAACTTTATCAATACAAGCAGCGGATAACGGCTGATTTCGTAATTTCCGCTTTGACACCGGGCCAGTGGAAGACATTCATCAAATACTGAAGCAATACTGGGGTTTCGGTTCGTTCCGGCCGATGCAGGAGGAGATTATCCGTTCGGTGATGGACGGGCGCGACACCCTGGCCGTATTGCCCACGGGGGGCGGCAAATCGCTTTGCTACCAGGTGCCGGGCATGGCGCGGCCCGGTTTGTGCCTGATCATCTCGCCTCTTATTGCCCTGATGAAAGACCAGGTGTACAGCCTGGCCCGGGTGAAGGTGAAGGCGCGGGCCCTGATGAGCGGAATGAGCCACCGGGAAATGGAAACCGCGCTCGACAATTGCCGCTTTGGGGATGTTAAGTTCCTGTTTGTTTCCCCTGAGCGTCTGGAGACCCGTTTGTTCCGGGAGCAGTTGCACACGCTGGATATCAACCTCCTGGCAGTGGATGAGGCGCATTGCATTTCCCAGTGGGGATATGATTTCCGGCCGCCTTACCTGCGCATTGCTGACATCCGGGAACAGCTTCCGGAGGTGCCGGTGCTGGCCCTCACCGCCACGGCAACCCCTTCCGTACGGGAAGATATCATGGAAAAGCTGCGGTTCCGGGAGCCGAACATGATCAGCGGCACCTTTTTCCGGGCGGGGCTGCGCTTTGTGGTCCGCAAAACGGAAAACAAACGCGAACGCCTGGAAGAAATCCTGGACAAGGTGCCAGGCTCCTGCCTGGTGTATGTCAGCACGAGGAGAACTGCCCGGGAATTGTCTGATTACCTGAAGAAAAAAGGCTATTCCGTAAGTGATTATCATGCCGGCCTGGAACGCAGCCTGCGCATTCAGCGGCAAAATGAATGGACCAGGGGTGATATCCGGATCATGGTCTGTACCAATGCATTCGGAATGGGAATTGACAAATCCGATGTGCGGCTGGTGTTGCACTATGACCTGCCGGAAAGCCTGGAAGCCTATTACCAGGAAGCCGGCCGTGCCGGCCGGGACGGCAAAAAGGCCTATGCCGTACTGCTGTATGAAAACCGGGACCTGCACCAGGTGGAGCAGATCATTGAACAAAAATTTCCACCGCTTGCATACCTACAACAGGTTTACCGCGCCATAGGCCTTTACCTCGGGGTGGCCATCGGTGCCGGCCTGCATGAAAGCTATGATTTCGATTTCAGGGACTTTTGCGCCCGCTACAACCTCGATTATCTCAAAACCTTCAATGCCTTCCGGCTGCTGGAACAGGAAAATTACCTGTCCCTGACCGATGAAGTGGACCTGGCGCCACGCATTCGCTTCCTGGTCGATAACCGCACCCTGTACAAATTTGAAGTGGAGCATCCGGATTACTCGCCATTGCTCCGGTTCCTGCTGCGCAACCATATGGGGGCTTTTGAGCAACTGGTCCGGATTAATGAAAACCTGATAGCCCGCCACCTGGGTATCCGGCCCGACAGCTTGGTCCGGTACCTGGAATCCCTCGGGAAAATGGATATTCTGGAATTCGAACCCCGGAAAAGTTTCCCGCAGCTGATGTGGCTTACCGAGCGCCTGGATGAGAAAAACCTGCGGCTGGATAAAAAGCTGATAGTCAACCGTAAGAAAGCGCTCCGTCAGCGTCTGCAGGCCATGAATGACTATGCGCTCAACCAGCATAAATGCAGAAGCCAGTTCCTGGCCGGATATTTCGGGGAAAACCTGGCCGAACGCTGTGGAATTTGTGACATCTGCGAGGAAATCGCCCGGGGAGGATTGAATGACGAGAAATTTGAAGCCATGGCCCAAAAGATTGAAACCCTTATCCGGCAATCTCCCCTTTCCGCCAAAGACCTGGTCCGGGTGTTGAAAACCTACCGCAGGGATGATGTAGAAGCTGTGGTGCGTTGGCTCATCAGCCAGCAAATGGTCCGGGTGAATGAGGTAAATGAGTTAATTTGGCAGGCGTGAGCACTGTTTTTTTTACGGTATCCAATGACCTGAACCATGACCAGCGGATGCATCGCATCTGCCAAACACTTCACGAGGCAGGATACCGGGTGCGCATTATAGGCCGGAAAAAACGAAACAGCCGCCCACTGGAAAACAAACCCTGGGAGCAGGTCAGGCTGAACTGCCTGTTTGAAAAAGGAAAAGCCTTTTACCTGGTCCTGAATCTTCGCTTGTTTCTCTACCTGTTGTTTCACCGTTTCGATGCGGTCTGTGCCGTGGATGCCGATACCTTTATGGCTGCCTGGCTCGCGGCCCGCCTCAAGGGCAGGAAACCGGGCTTTGACGCGCATGAATATTTTTCGGAAGTACCGGAAGTGATTCACCGGCCTTTTGTCCAAAAGGTATGGCGCAGGGTTGAAAAATGGGCCTGCCAGCGATCCGGTTTCCGCTATACCGTTTCCGACAGCCTCGCCCGCGAATTCCGGGATATATATGGAGCGCCTTTTAAAGTGGTGCGCAACCTTCCCGTTTACAACCCCGTGGGTTCACCGGAAAAGTATGAGAAGTTCATCCTCTACCAGGGCGCGTTAAATGCCGGCCGGGGCCTGGAAGCCCTGATCCGGGCCATGCACCGGGTGGAGGCCCCCCTGGTATTGGCCGGCACAGGCGATATCGAAAAGGAACTCCGGCAACTGGCACTGGAGGAAGGCATGGAAAGCAAAGTCACCTTCACCGGCAACCTGATGCCGGATGAGTTGTCAGCTCTCACCCGCCAGGCCTGGGTGGGGGTGAACCTGCTGGACAACCTCAGCCGGAGCTACTATCTTTCCCTGGCCAATAAGTTTTTCGATTACATCCAGGCGGGCGTACCCGGTCTCAGCATGGATTTCCCGGAATACCGGGCCGTCACCGGTTCGTGGAACGTAGCCCTCCTGGTTTCTGAACTAAATGAAACCGAAGTCGCGGATAAACTGAATATCCTGCTGAATGACGATGATTTATACTCAGAAATGGTTAAGGCTTGCCATAAAGCCGCGAAGGTGTATTGCTGGGAAAATGAAAAAGAGGTATTGTTAAGCATTTGGTCTGGCTATGGATGATATGCATTTGCACGTGGTATCTTTCAACATTCCCTATCCGGCTAATTACGGGGGGGTGATTGATGTGTTTTACAAAGTGAAGGCCCTGAGCCGGGCGGGGGTGAAAGTACACCTTCACAGTTTTCAGTACGGGCGCACGCGCACCCGGAAGCTGAATGAATATTGTTTCAAAACACATTTTTACACGCGCAAACCGGCCTGGACCAGTTTTCATTTCCGCAGGCCGTATATCGTGCAGTCGCGGAGGGATCCGGAATTGCTCCAGCGGCTGCTGGAAGACGATTATCCCATTTTATTCGAAGGGCTGCACACCTGCTATTTTCTCGATCATCCGGCTTTGAAAAACCGCTTCAAGGCCGTGCGCCTACATAACGTGGAATGGGAATATTATTACCGGCTGGGGCACGCCACGCGCTCTGTCTGGAAGCGCTGGTATTTCCACTGGGAATCGAAACGCCTGAAACAATATGAACGGATCCTTTCCCATGCGGATCTTTTGCTGGCCATTTCACCGGCTGACACCGGTTTTTACCGGCAGCGCTTCGGGCAAACCCATTACCTGCCGGTATTTCATCCCTTTGAAAAGGTGGACATCCTGCCCGGCCGGGGGAAGTATGCCTTGTATCACGGCAACCTAAGTGTGCCGGAGAATGAACAGGCGGTGCTGTTCCTGCTTCAGAATGTTTTCACGGAGGTGCAATTCCCGGTGGTGATCGCGGGTTTGAGCCCCACCAGGCGGGTCCGCAACGCGGTGTACCGCACCGGGCACGCCACCCTGGTGGAAAACCCGAATGAAAGCAAGATGCAGGAGTTGATCCGTGAGGCGCAAATCCATTTATTGCCCACGTTCCAGCAAACCGGCATCAAGCTGAAGCTCATCAACACCCTGTTCAACGGCCGCTACTGCATCGTCAACCCGCAGATGGTGGAAAACACGGGTATGGAGCCCCTTTGCTTGGTGGCGCGGGACGCGGACAAAATGAAGCAGTTGCTAAGGGAATTCAGCTTCAGGGAGTTCACCAAAGAAGAAATCCGCCACAGGAAGGAAGTGCTTCAGCAGTTGTTTTCCAACGCCAAAAGCGCCCGGGCCCTTATTCGGTTATTGACTTCTGGCGTTCGTTCAGCAAACCGTTCTCACACTGAATGATCCGGGCCGGGAACTGTTCAATGATGCGGTAGTCGTGCGTGGCGATGATTACCGTGGTACCCAGGTCCTTGTTGATTTGCCGCAGCAGCTTAATGATATCGTAGGAAGTGTCCGGGTCGAGGTTGCCGGTGGGTTCGTCAGCCAGCAGGAGCTCCGGGTTGTTGAGCAGGGCCCGGGCAATGACCACCCGCTGCTGTTCGCCCCCCGACAGCTCGTGCGGCTTTTTGAAACCCTTGGTTTTGAGCCCCACCTTGTCGAGCACGGTATCGACCCGTACATCCATTTTGGCTTTGTCTTTCCAGCCGGTGGCCCGGAGCACGAATTTCAGGTTTTCACTGACGGTGCGGTCGTTCAGCAGGTTGAAATCCTGGAAAACGATACCCATCTTCCGCCTTAATGCCGGGAGTTTTTTCCAGGTGAGCTTGCTAAGGTCGAACCCGGTCACGATGGCATGTCCGTCTTTCAGCGGCAGGTCGCCATACAGGGTTTTCAGCAGGCTGCTTTTGCCGGTACCGGTTTTGCCGATGATATAAAGAAATTCACCTTCTGAAATTTTCAGATTTACATCGCGCAACACCAGGTTTTGCTGCTGGTAAATAGCCACATCCTGCAGGTGCACGACTAACGCGTCAGCTACGGGTTCTGCCATTATTGGAGTTTAAGTTTTTCGAGTTTGCCGTACGGCAACTCCCGGATCAAACGGGTGATTTCCTCTTTCCAGGGCAGCAGTCCGGCTTTTTCAATGCCTTTATCCGGGCGGTCGGCCCGGAAATAGGCTTTCAGGGCAAAGTGTTTATCCCGGATTTGTATGTAATCCGGGATCTTATCGGTACCTTTTATTTTCAAAATATACATGCCTAAACCTTCCGCAACGAAGTTAACCAAAAGGGTTTTTCCGGCATGACAACATTTTTACACCCCTTCCGGGAATAATGACGAAAGTCAGTTTTTTCTTAATTTCCACCTTCTATTTTCCCATCCAAAATACACAATCATGTACGCAAGAATCCGCACACTGGAAGACTATGAGCAGGCTTACCGGAAAAGCGTGGAAGATCCGGAAGCTTTCTGGGCGGCTCAGGCTGAGCGCTTTGTATGGAAAAGGAAATGGGATAAAGTCCTGGAATGGAATTTTAGGGAACCGAAAATTCAATGGTTCCGGGGCGGGCAGCTGAACATCACCGAAAATTGCCTCGACCGGCACCTGGAATCCCGGGGCGACCAGGTAGCGTTGATCTGGGAACCCAACGATCCCTCCGGAGAAACGGTCCGCTTTACCTACCGGGAATTATATCATGAAGTAAACCGCTTTGCCAATGTATTGAAGAACCTGGGCATCGAAAAGGGTGACAGGGTGTGCATTTACATGCCGATGATACCTGAACTGGCCATTGCCCTGCTGGCCTGTGCCCGGATCGGTGCCATTCACTCGGTGGTTTTTGCGGGATTTTCTGCTAATTCCCTGGCCGACCGCATCAATGATGCCTCCTGCAAGCTCCTCCTGACTACAGACGGTTCGTACCGGGGCGCCAAAAAAATCCACCTGAAAGACATTGCCGATGAAGCGCTTTTCGATTGCCCCAGCATTGAAAAAGTGATTGTCTATCAACGCATCGGCTGGAAAATCAGAATGAAAGAGGGCCGGGATTACTGGTGGCATGAATTGCTGGAAGATGCCGCTGACCGGTATGATCCCGAACCTATGGACGCAGAAGATATGCTCTTTATCCTCTATACCTCGGGTTCAACGGGGAAACCCAAAGGGGTAGTGCACACCACAGGCGGTTACATGGTTTTTGCCGACTACACGTTTCGTAACGTGTTTCAATATGATGAAGGAGATATTTACTGGTGCACCGCGGATATTGGCTGGATAACCGGGCACACGTACATAGTGTACGGTCCTCTGCTCGCGGGGGCTACCACCATGATGTTTGAAGGCGTGCCTACCTGGCCCGATGCCGGACGTTTCTGGCAGATCGTTGACAAATACGGGGTGAATATCTTTTACACGGCCCCGACCGCCATCCGCGCCCTGATGGGCTGCGGAGATGAGTTCGTGGAACCTTATACACTCGATTCCCTGAAAGTGCTCGGCACGGTGGGCGAACCTATCAATGAAGAAGCCTGGCAATGGTACCATAAAAAAATCGGGAAAGGGAAATGCCCGATCGTGGATACGTGGTGGCAAACCGAAACAGGCGGTATATTAATCAGCCCGATTGCCGGTGTTACCAAACTGATTCCCAGTTATGCCACGAAACCCCTGCCGGGGGTGCAGCCCGTGCTGGTCGATCCGGATGGCAGGGAACTGACGGCACCCGAAGCGGAAGGCCTGCTGTGCATTAAATTTCCCTGGCCGGGCATGATACGCACTACCTATGGCGATCATGACCGCTGCCGGATGAATTATTTTTCGGCTTTTCCGGATTTGTACTTCACCGGGGATGGCGCCAAGCGCGACAAAGAAGGCAATTACCGGATTATCGGCCGGGTGGACGATGTCATTAACGTATCAGGCCACCGCCTGGGAACCGCTGAAATAGAAAACGCCATCAACATGCATCCGGCCGTAGTGGAATCCGCAGTGGTGGGCTATCCGCATCCAATCAAAGGGCAGGGAATTTATGCTTACGTGATTTGCCCGGACCACGGCTTGCCGGGAAATAACCTGAGACAGGAGATACTGCAAACCGTTGTCAAGGAGATAGGGCCCATTGCCAAACCGGATAAAATCCAGTTTGTGCCGGGCCTGCCCAAGACCCGTTCCGGTAAAATCATGCGGAGAATACTCCGGAAAATTGCCGAAGGCAAAGCCGATGAACTGGGCGACACCTCCACCTTGCTCGACCCGGCCATTGTGGAAGCGATCAGGGAAGGCGCTGTATAAAAAGAAAAACCGCTGAAAAGCGGCTCTTTTGTTTTGTGCTGAGTCGGTTTAATTCGCGTCATGCAGCCGGCCGGAACCGGTTATCAGGCTGTTGATGGTGGGATGTCCCTTGTACCATACATCCCCGCTGCCGGTTATTTTCACCGTCAGTTCGTCATTCACCGATACTTCCGCATTGCCCGATCCGCTGATCCGTATATCGCACTGGTCGGCCACCAGGCCGAAACTTTGAATGTCGCCCGATCCGGTGACTTCGTACAGTTCTCCCACCGTTTGCCCATCAAGGAGTAAGGTACCGGACCCGCTGATATTGGCGCTCAGGGTCTGCGCGTCAATGTTCATCTGAATTTTGCCGGATCCGCTGATTTTATAACTCATATCCGGACCGGTGAAAATACCATCACTGGTTATAATGGTGTTTCCGCTAACTTCAATGGAATTCATTACGGGGGTGTGCAGGTAAACCCGGATGGTATCGTGCTCCCAGAAACAACGGTCCTGGTCAATGATTAGGTCGCCCACGGAATTGACCGTAACGGTAATGTGCTCCAGAATATTGGGCTCCGCTTCAATGGCCACGGAACTTATCGCGTCCTGGGTGAGGTACACCCGCGCGTGGGTTTTCACCTTTAAACCGTCATAAGGCCCCAGTTCATACACTTTGGTAACGGGAGCCCCCTTGCCGTCAATGCATATCGGGGTGGAAAAATGGCAGGCCGGCAGTACTGCTGCCAGCAGCAGTACGGGAATTAATGACATGGTTTTCATTGGGTTCGGGTTTATACAGGTAAATGCCATTTTCAAGACGAATGTGTTTGCGCCCCTGGCAATCGCGTTTCATGGTTTGGCAGGCGCTTAAGGTAAAGATAATACTCATCAGGTATATTCCTGCCATGGAAACCGATATGCGGATGTTTATTCTGTTCATTACCAAAGCAAACGCAGGGAAGTAAGCTTTTATTTTGGGGTGGGTTGTTTGCAATATGCTGCTGTTAGCCGTTGGGAGTGGGTTTATTAGAGCTTAGCTTGCTTGGTGCTATCGGTCCATAAGGGTTCCTGCCTGACAGGAATCGGCCGCGGATTGATTTCCTTGAAAGCATGCATGACTAAAGCCAGATGGATAGAGGGACGTGGCTTATCCCCGCCCTGAAGGACAGAGTAATAATTATATGCTTTTGGTTTTGAGATTTCGGCACCTTGTTTCATATTCTGCGGCTAATATCTACTGAAACTAGTCGAATTTGAAATCAGCTTTGTGTGATTTTAAGAAAGAGAAGGATAAATGCTGGTCAGCCGAATAAAACAGCTTTCGGAATTGTGAAATCCTGCAACAATGCCAGATTGGAGAGCCTTGGAGCAAGTAAAGATCATATTTTCTCCAAAACCATTATCAATTCTTTATTATGAGATTTTAGTGAACCATTCCCATAAACTCTTAATCCTATCCACGGGGATTCTTTTTCAAATATTCTTTTAAATGTACCCCTTAATAATGAGTGCACATCTTCTTTTGTAAGATTATGCGGGTGGGCTGGATCTCTTAGTATTTTCTCCTTGAATATTTCCACTGTTAAAACAAAATAACCTTTGGTTTTTAATACTCGATGTATCTCATCAACAGTTTTTTGCGGATTTGTAACATGATCTAATACATTACTACAAAAAACAACATCAAAATAGTCATTTAGGAAAGGTATATTTTCACCAAAACCTTTTTGAATATTTATTTCTCTGGGGTATTTGTATAATTTCTTGTATTCATCAGCCAATGGGTCAATACCATATTTATCTCCGTCAATAAAATGGAGAACGGTACTTATCCCACATCCAACATCAAGAATTTTAGTGTTATGGTGAATCTTACAAATTTTATTTATCTCGTTTAAATAGCGGTATTTTTTCCAGTATTCCAGAACCAAATGCTTGTGAGCTTCAAATTCTTTTGCCCATTCGATTTGAAAGGCTAACTCAGCAGTGTATTTATTCCTCCAGAGTGCCCGTAATTTGTTGATTCCGATAGATTTCAATGACGATTTGATTGGTTTGGGTATCCTTCTTACAATCTTAAAGGTTATGTAATTCATTTTATCCCTTTGCTTGTTACTGTTTAGATTTTAGTAAATTATTTCGCTTTATAACTAGCAATGTAACAATATGGTAATAATTAATATGGTTTAATGATTGTTAAGCAGTTACTTTTTAAGGTTTTATAAATAATTAGGCTGAAATGATTAATTATAAAAATTTCATTATACAAATACAAAAGTAGGTAAAATAAATCTATTTTATATCCCGGAAGAGTAACCGGACTAAGCGGGACGCTGCTGGGAAAAAGCATTGTTTTGTTCATCAATGAAGGCCCATCCATTACTGTTCTATTTAAGCAATGTCTAGGATTCGTATATCGCATTCAAATAAAGAACTATGAAATATTTGCTTTACTTATGCTTTTTGTTAACTATTACAAGTTGCGCAACTATTTATAAGGCACCTACCTTGGAAACAGTTATCGCGACCCATCGCCAAGTGGCAATCCTTCCCATGGACGTGTCAATTTCCGCTAAACACCTTCCAAAAGATGTTACCACCGAAATGCTGCTTGAACAGGAGCAGGACTTTTCCTATGTGTTCCAGGGGCTGATATATTCCCAGTTCCTAAAGAAACAAAAACATTATTCCGTCACTTTCCAGGACATAGACCAAACCAACGCACTGCTGCGGCAAAACGGTGCGGAATACGCCAATATGCGGAATTTTAGCCCGCAACAACTGGCTGGTATGCTGAATGTTGATGCGATAATCGGTGGCACCATCCACATGTCGCGCCCCATGTCAACCGGTGCCGCTATCGCGGTATGGCTACTTACTGGGTATGGAGGAGCCACCAATAAGGTGGATATTGACCTGGCCATCCACGACAGGGTCAATGGCTCATTGCTATGGAAATACACCTATTCCTGGTCGGGCGGTGTCGGGAGCGATGCCAGCGAACTGGCAAAGACGCTTATGAAGAAGATTGCCCGAAAATTTCCTTATTGAAATCGCATTTCAACCGTAAATAAATAGAATAATATTCGGGTTTCAGACATACTAAATACCCCGTCACCTCTTCAAACCCAGCTTTTCTTATTGGCTTGATGTTTTATGGGGCTGGTGTCTGGAAGTACAGGTTGATAAAATAGCTTTTCGCTGAAGCGAAGGGCAAGGATGGTGCCCTTTCCGGAACTTTTTGTGGGTAAACAGAATGGCTATCCGCATTTCATTGGGATCTGAGCATAGAAAATGATCGGGGCAAGCGATGCGTAAGCTTTTCCTCAAGGGATTGAGTTACATTGTGGGGAAATATGAGTAAATAAGTTTCACCGGTGAAAGGGGCGTTTGAACAAAAGCGAATTGAAATTTTTAAATACCTTCCACACCCCAGATTGAAATGGACACCTGGTGTTCATCCCGGTTTATGGTAACAGGGTATTTGTGTTTCCGGTGGTCTGTCCAGCTACGGCCAAACAACATATAAAACTTTGTGTTCTGGTAATATTTGTTGTCGCTGTCGGTAAATTTCCCCTTAAAATCGTTGTCTTCCCCGTAGATCAAATAGAGTTCGTCAATCAGTTGTTTTAAATCTTCCATCCTGATGTTGTCAGGCTCAAATGATTTGAAAAAAACATTCTTGCCTTTCTCCCCGATGATTTTTACTTCTATGGTGTCAAATATTCCACACTCCTTGTAATCCAAGGTTTTGCGGAAATTCTGTATGGTTTCTCCAACCACGTTGCTGCCTGTTTCTCCTTGAATAAAGCTATAGTCGGGAATTGTTTTACAATCAATGTGAAAAAAGTCAAAAATGCTGCGTTTGATTTTAGGTTTAGCAGGTTTTCCGGGTTTAGTACCAGGTGATAATTTTATTCCATTTACCTTACCAAGGATTTTTCTGATGATCTTC
The DNA here is from genome assembly GCA_964422925.1 of uncultured Chitinophagales bacterium. GTDB lineage: Bacteria > Bacteroidota > Bacteroidia > Chitinophagales > S012-47 > CAYRDC01. Next base: position 22,839 of record CAYRDC010000005.1, read on the forward strand.
ATTGTCTGAAATTGGTTTGGGCTTTAAGGGAATATGCGTCTGTATAGAGTTGGTCAAATGGTTCTATGAGTTGTAGTAAGAAGTTTTGTAAAGATACAAAAGATGTATATAATGAACATGGATTACTTAAAGGAAATACTGTCAAAGATTTCTTAAACCATATTCATTTGGTTAATCCGGCTCTGCTACAAAAAAGTATGAAGTCGTATGGATTCCCGTTTACCGGATAATGAATGGGGAAAAAACGGAATAAAGTAAACAATGCTAACCAGCGGTACATGGATCATGTAAGCATAATAGGGCATAAAAAAAGCCCTTCCGGGCTTTAACATTTTGCGGGAACAACAGAGGGAATCGAATGCCGCGCTCTGTGCGCGAGCATCCACGAATACAGCCAAGGCGGAATTCGGGACCCTCGACCTGAAGAGAAACTTAGTAGCGAGGGAGGGAATCGAACCCTCGACCTCAGGGTTATGAATCCTGCGCTCTAACCTCCTGAGCTACCTCGCCAGTACGGGGTGCAAATATACCAAACCAGCCGGTTTTGTGACCGGTTTTACAGAATTTGTTCTAGGGGGAACAATTCATCAATCCGTATGCCGCGGTCGGTTTGTTTCAGGGTAGCACATTCGTGTTTGCGGTCGTGTTCAAAGAACAGGATATACTGATTCTGCAGCGCTTCTTTCAAAAACCGGCCTTTTTCCTCCAGGGTGAGCAACGGGCGGATGTCATAGGCCATGAGGTAGGGCATGGGTACATGACCGGCTGACGGGAGCAGGTCGGCCATATAGCAAATTGTATGTTCCTTGTACTCTATCACCGGGATCATCATGCCTTCCGTATGGCCGCTCACGAGCTGGATCCGGAAGCCGGGAAACAACTCCCGGGTCTCATCCACAAATTTTAATTGCCCGCTTTCCTGCAGCGGCACGAAGTTTTCTTTCAGGAAAGAAGCTTTTTCGCGGTCGTTGGGGTGGACGGCCCAGTCCCAGTGACTTTCGTGGGTCCAGTAGGTGGCATTCGGGAAAGCCGGAACCAGCTCACCGTCCTTATTGCGGATTACCGAACCCCCGCAATGATCAAAATGCAGGTGGGTCATGAAAACATCCGTAATATCTTCCGGGGCCAGGCCTGCATCATGCAGGGAACCCATCAGGGTATCTTTACCATGCGGCTCATAATAGCTGAAAAACTTTTCGCTTTGTTTGTCGCCCATTCCGGTGTCAATCAGGATGCGGTAATCCCCGGTTTCCACCAGCAGGCAGCGCATGGCCCAGGTGCAAAGGTTTTTTTCATCGGCCGGGTTGATCTTGTTCCATATGCTTTTTGGCACTACGCCAAACATGGCGCCACCGTCCAGTTTGAAGAACCCGGTGTTAATCGTTTTCAGGCGCATAGATTTGAATTGGTTTATTTACGAAATCCCAGGGTGCTGCCGGAACCTTTGCGAAGGGCAGCCATTTTTATGGCAGCGATGGCCGCTTCAATGCCTTTGTTGCCATGTTTTCCCCCGGCCCGGGCTTCGGCCTGGAGCGCGTTTTGCGTGGTCAGCACCCCGAAAATGACCGGGCGCTGGTAATCAATGCTACATTGCATTATGCCCTGGGCCACCGCGTAACTGATATACTCGTCATGTTTGGTTTCCCCCTTGATGATGCATCCCAGGCAGATGACGGCATCCGGGAGTTTTTCTTCCAGCAGTTTCTGGGCTCCGGAAGGCAACTCAAAGCTGCCGGGAACATGGATTATTTCGATGTTGTTTTCGGAAGTTCCGTGCTTCAACAGGGTTTCTTTACAACCGCGCAGCAGGGCAGAGGTGATCCGGTGGTTGTATTCGGCCACCACAATCCCGATGCGGAAAGTGGAGGCATCGGGAACCTTTTCAGGATCGTAGGAAGACAAGCTTTTTTCTGAAGCAGACATTTTTATATTTAACCCTGGGTTTTGGCCAGTTGAATCAGGGTTTTAATATTCTGAGCTTCCCGGGATTTCGGATATTCTTTTTCTATCCTTTCATAGAATTCAATGGCATCGCCTGAATCTCCGATATACCGGCAATAATCTCCGGCTATGAGCAGGTAGTAGGGCGTAAGGGTTTCGTTGTTAAGGTGATTGGCTGCTTTGGTGTAATAGTGTTTTGCCTCATCGGTATTGCCCAGTTCCGCGTAGGCGTCAGCCAGGCATTTCCAGGCATTGGCCTGAACCGTTTCACTGGAAGTTGAAAAATCTTCCAGGTAATCTATGGCATTTTCGAATTCTCCCAGTTTCAGGTAACAAACACCTGCGTAATATTTGGCCAGGTTGCCGGTCCGGGTGTGGCCGTATTCATCGGCAAGGTCAATAAAGCCCAGATTGGAGCCATCACCATACAAGGCCAGGTTCAGGGAATCAATGGAAAAGTAGCCCTGGGCCTGCGTAATCAGGGTTTTGGCTTCTTCATCCAGCTTGGCGGTTTGGTATTTCTGGTAAAACAAATACCCAACCCCCAATACGATCACGGTAATTACACCAAAAACGTAGTTCTTGTACTTATTGAATAGTTCGTCTACCCGTTCCAGAAAAGTTGGATTATGCTCCTTGGGTTGTGCCGTCATGGTTAAGTGATGGTTTGCTAATCTTTGATAAATGGATAATCTTCCTGTACGTAAACGTCTGTATAAACTTCATCCACGTCCGGGAATGGCGATTCTTCCGCGAAGCGTACCGATTCCTCTACTGTTTTTTTGACTTCAGCTTGTATTTTTTTGACGCCTTCCTCATCCAGCCAGCCGTTTTCGGTAATTTTTTTCAGCGCCTGCTGGATGGGGTCTTTTTTCTTATAGGCTTCCACTTCTTCTTTCGACCGGTATTTGGCCGGGTCTGACATGGAATGACCTTTATACCGGTAGGTACAGATTTCGAGCAAATAGGGTTTGGAGGTTTTGCGAATACGACTGGCGGCTTTTTTCACGGCTTTGTACACCGTCTCCACATTCATTCCGTCCACCTGTTCGGAGGTGATGTCGTAATGGAGCCCTAATTTGTACATATCCACATCCGGGCCGGAGCGTTTTACGGAGGTTCCCATGGCGTAGCCGTTGTTTTCGATGATGTAGAGCACCGGCAGGTTCCAGGCCGCGGCCAGGTTAAAAGATTCATGCAGGGCGCCCTGCCTTACCGCTCCGTCTCCGAAAAAGCAGGCACAGATGTTTGAAGTGCCCTTGTATTTCTCCGCGAAGGCAATGCCGGCTCCCAGGGGAATCTGTGCTCCGACTATCGCATGCCCACCATAGAAGTTGTTTTCCACGTCAAAAAAGTGCATCGACCCGCCTTTTCCTTTGGTGCAGCCGGTAATTTTCCCGTACAATTCCGCCATAGCGGCATTGGGGGAGGTGCCGCGGGCCAGGGCAAGGCCGTGGTCGCGGTAAGCCGTTAGGATGATGTCATTTTTTTCCAGTGCGGCTACACTGCCTACTGCCACGGCTTCCTGCCCGATATACAAATGGCAAAAACCGCGGATTTTCTGCATCCCGTACATCTGGCCGGCTTTCTCCTCGAACCGCCTGATAAGAAGCATATCCCGGTACCAGCTGATGTAGGTTTGTTTTCCTATTTTTGTTGTAGCCATACCGCGTAAATCAGGGTGCAAAAATATCAAAAAGAATCCTACCAAAAAATCAGGCATTGAGGCTGCTGCGACTTTCCCTCGACCAGTTTAAAAACTACGACCGTCAAATACTGGAATTTGAGCATTGGGTGGTATGCCTGACCGGGCGCAACGGCATGGGCAAAACCAACCTGCTGGATGCTATCCATTACCTATGCATGGGAAAGAGCTATTTCCAACCAAGAGACGCGTTAAACATTCGGCAGGGCAGCCGGTATTTCAGGCTGGAAGGCACGTTTGAGCGGGACGGGAAGGAAGAGCGGGTGGCATGCAGCCTGGCGGAAGGCAGTCGCAAAAAACTGGAATGGAACGGAAAGGCGTATGAACGCCTATCGGACCATATCGGGTCCTTCCCGGTAGTCATTATTGCCCCGGATGATATCACTATCGTCAACGGATCGCCTGAAGACCGCAGGAAATTCTTCGACTCGGTATTATCGGTCAGCCAACGGCCCTATTTGCTGGATTTACTGCGGTATTACCAGGTACTGCGCCAGCGCAATGCGCACCTGCGCCAATCCCTGATTCACGGCCGGGCGGACCACAACCTGCTCGACACTTATGACCATGAATTAGTTGACTTGTCATCTCACATCCAGCAGGCCAGGTATCAGCTGCTGCAGGAATTCAATGGATATTTCAGCGCGCAGCTGGCGCAGCTCACCGGGCAGCAGAGCGGGAATATTGCCTATGAAACCCTCGGGCAGTCTGATGAATGGGAAGCCTTGTTCAGGCAACACAGGAACCGGGACCTGCAGGCGGGAAAAACAACCTGTGGCATTCACCTGGACGACTACCTGTTTGAATACCAGTCGCTGGAACTGAAGCGATTCGGCTCCCAGGGGCAAAAGAAAATCTTTCTCATTGCCCTGAAACTGGCACAATATCAATTTTTGAAGAAGCACACCGGGGTCCGTCCTTTGCTTCTGCTGGATGACCTGTTTGACAAACTCGACCGCCAACGGGCGGAATCGCTGATCCAGAATATCCTGCAAGCGCCATTCGGACAGGTAATTATTACGGATACGCACCCCGGCCGCTTGCCGGAGATTTTGCATAATGCAAAAAAAACCATAGATTTATATTGGATTGAAAATGGCAAAGCCCGGCTTCATGAACAAAAGCAATGAACATAGCATACGCGAAGTGATCAACGACCTGCTGGATACTTTCCGCATCCGCGGACAATACAATGCCGCCCGCCTCCGGAATGAGTGGGACGAAGTGGTTGGCCGGACCATTGCCCGCCATACGGAGGATTTGTACCTCCGCGATGGGAAATTGATTGTTCATATTGATTCGGCCCCCCTGAAACAGGAACTCTTCCATAACCGGGAAAAGATCCGGGACCTGATTAATGACCATTTCCACGAGGTTGTCGTGGAAGAGGTGGTTATCCGTTAATTATCATCCTCTGTGCATAATCTGTTTTGAGTAATGGGGCAATATTGGACGGGTTGCGTTAGTTTTATGCCAAAGATTTTACGCAATCCATGAAAAATATTTTGTTGGCGCTGCTGTTGGTTCCCATCGGGCTACCGCTGTATGCCCAGACGCTGGAAGACGTGGCGGAAGGCAATATGATAGCCGGGCTGCAGGAAAACCCGAAACTGGAAGGCGAGTATTATTTGCTCAAAGCCAAAATGGCTGCCTATTACCAAAAGTATGACGATGCCCTGCAATGGCTGAAAACGGCCAAAAAGAAAGACAAGAGCAACAAGGACATTTACCTGCTGGCGGGTAATATTTATTCCTACCAGGGAAAATTCAAGAAATCCCTGAAGCAATACAGCAAAGCCCTGACCATTGGCGGGGAAGACGCCCAGGTGTATTACCGGATGGGCATTGCAAACAATTATATGGGGAAGTATGACTACGCGGAAACTTATTTTACCCGGGCCATTCTGTTGGATAACAGCAACGCGAGATATTTTAACGGGCGGGCTGATGCCAGGTCATCTATGGAGCAATACGGGAAAGCCGTAAAAGATTATGACAAAGCCCTGGCCCTGGATCCTGATTTCGCGGACGCGTACCGTGGAAAAGGCTACGCGCTTACCCAAATCGGCAATTATAAAGCGGCCCTTGACAATCTGAATAAAGCCATCCTGTTGAACAGTTCGGACGGGCTGGCTTATTATTTCCGCGGGTTAACCAACCTGAAATCTTTCCGGAAAAACGAAGCCTGTGCCGACCTGTACCAGGCGATCGATTTGGGAATTACCAAAGCGAGGAAAGCCCTGCCGCACGATTGCCCGCCCCGGAAAAGGCAGGAAGGAGAAAACTGAGGGTTAAAAACGTTCCAGCCTGGAAAAGAAGAAATCGGCTTCTATAGCGGCATTTTCGTCAGAGTCGGAGCCATGCACCGCATTGCGTTCCACGTTGGTGGCATACAATTTCCTGATAGTGCCTCCGGCTGCTTCAGCCGGGTTGGTAGCCCCGATCAGAGAACGGAAATCCTCAACGGCATTTTCTTTTTCCAAAATGGCTGCTACGATCGGCCCGGATGACATGAAATCGGTCAGGTCCTGGTAAAAAGGCCGCTCGGCATGCACTTTATAGAAAGCCATGGCCTGTTCTTTGCTTAAACGGGTGTATTTCATAGCCTTGATGCGGAAACCGGCCTGAATGATGTGATCCAGGATCTTTCCGGCATAGCCTTTTTTCACCGCGTCCGGCTTAATCATGGTGAAGGTGATGTTTCCTGCCATTGTGTTCGGGTTTTTTAAATCAGGGGGCAAAAATAGGGAAGCTTTTACAGACTACTAACATCCCGAAAGCCTATTTTGAGAGTAAGCAGAAAATATGGAATTTCGCTGTCTTGAAATCAAGACTGGACATAGCGGATATTCAGCGGGCCCGGGAACTGGTTGACCGTGCTTCCCGCATAGTCATCACCAGTCATCATAATCCGGACGGTGACGCTATCGGGTCGAGCCTGGGCTGGTACCATTTTTTACAGGGGCTTGGGAAAGATTGCCGGGTAATTGTCCCGAACGATTATCCCGGGTTCCTGAAATGGATGCCGGGCACGGATTCGCTGATCATTCATGAACTCAACCCAAATCAGGCCGAAGAACTGATCGCGAACGCGGAATTAATCTTTTGCCTGGATTTCAACCAGTCCAACCGGCTTAATTCACTCGAACCGTTTGTGTTGCAGGCCTCTTGTCCGAAGGTGCTGATTGACCATCACCTCGAACCAGAATCATTTACCGAAGTTTTGATCAGCGACCAGCGGGCCGCGGCCACCGGGGAAATCATCTATCATCTGATGCGGATTGGTTGGTCGGACCAGCCAATCAGCCGCGACATCGCGGAATGCCTGTATGCCGCGATCATCACCGATACCGGCTCTTTTCAATATCCGTCCACCACGCCTGATGTGCACCGGATCATTGCCGAATTAATGGAAACCGGCATGAATGCCTCGGAAGTCTGCAATGAATTGTATAACCGCTTTTCATTCAGGCGAATGCGGTTTGTCGGGTTTTGCATGTCTGAACGATTGGAACTGCTGAAAGACCTTAACACCGGGGTTATAGCGCTGACCCGGGAGGACATGAGGCGATTTAATATTGAGAAAGGGGATACGGAGGGCATTGTGAATATTCCACTGAAAATGGATAATGTGGTGCTGGCTATTCTCGTTACCGAACGCAACGGTTTGACCAAAATCAGTTTCCGCTCCAAGGGAGACCTGAACGTGAACGAAATTGCCCGCAGGCATTTCCGGGGCGGAGGGCATAAAAACGCGGCCGGAGGGTCGTCTGATTTATCCGTGCCGGATACGGTCCGGGAAATCCGGAAAGTGCTGGAGCAGTATAAAGAAAAAATTTTAAACAGCTGATTGTCTGTACACAACAGCGTATGATTGATGTTTTTATTTCGGTATTGAATCTGCCAATTACGAACATAAAAAAATCACGTATGAAACAATTATTGATTACAGGGTTCCTGCTTTTCACAGTGGAAGCCGGATTGCAGGCCCAACCTGATTTGTCAGGGTATCAGCGAACGGATGGCGGAATTTACTACCGGGTGGAGCGCCAGGGCAAAGGAGCTATGCCGAAAGTGTATGACTGGGTGAAGATTCACCTGGTGAACCGCAATCAGGACGGGCAGGTAATATTCAGCACATATTCGGGCGGGGGCAGCCCGGTTTCGTTTCAGTTGCAGGCGCCCGGGTTCAATGGCGATTTGGTGGAAGTGCTCCCCTTGCTACACGAGGGTGACAGTGTAACCTTGGCCATAGCCAGCGATTCGGTATACCGGGATGGGGTGATGCCGGATTTTACCCGTAGCGGGGAATTTATTTTTTATGATTTGGTACTGGTGGATGTGGAAACCCCATTGGAACATGAGCAGGCACAGCAAAAGCAGAAACAGCAAATGCACGCAAAACAAGTGGCGGAAATTGAGCAAAAACTGAAGGACGAAGGTGTTTCCTACCAGCAAACACCGGAAGGTATGTTTTACGTGGTGGAGCAGGAGGGAAACGGGCCTTTGCCTAAAGACGGGGAAACCGTGAAGGTTCATTACACCGGTTGGTTGATGAACGGACAGAAATTCGATTCTTCAGTGGACCGGGGACAGCCTTTTTCCTTTATGCTGGGAACCGGCAGGGTTATTAAAGGCTGGGAACTGGCCCTGCGCCTGATGAAAAAGGGCGAGAAAATCATGGTTTACCTGCCTTCCGACCTTGCCTATGGCGAACGCGGTGCCGGGGAAGTCATCCCACCGAACGCGATCCTGGTGTTTGAAATCGAACTGCTGGATATTACCAACCGGGATAAGGTTATCCAGCAGGATATGAAGACCATTGAAGCCTACCTGAAAGAAAAGGGGCTGGAAGCCCAGCCATCGCCTTATGGGTTATATTACCATATCGACCGGCCCGGAACGGGGCCGAACGCGCGCCCCGGTGACCTGGTAACGGTGAATTATACCGGAATGCTGCTGGACGGGAAAGTTTTTGACTCGTCCTATTCCCGGGATGCGCCTATTACCTTTACCCTCGGCCGGGGACAGGTTATCGAAGGATGGGAAAAAGGGCTGTTGTTCTTCAACAAAGGAGCCAAAGGCACCATATACCTGCCTTCTCCGCTAGCTTACGGGGACAGCGGGGCGGGCGCCCTGATCCCTCCCAATGCCATACTGATATTTGACATCGAGGTGGTGGACATTCAGAATCAGTAACTTACGGGTAACCTGCCCAGGTATAAGCGTTCCGTGGAAACCGGGTATTTCGCCCGGGAGATCCTTGCCCGGTTTTTGAATATGACCCGGCCCCGGGATTCCTTGTTTTCCCATACTTCAATGCCGAACCATTGATCCCCACAGCGGTTGGTGAGATGGCAGCCGTCCAGCACCAGGAGGCCGCCCGGCATCACCGTGATCCGGCTGTTTTGCGGCATGGACACCGTGCAATGCATTGTCAGGCTGCCCCCCGGATGAATCACAATGTCGCCCATCACATCCCGGCTGCAGGGCCAGTCGACCGTATCATTGCGCCTGATGTGGATGGTCACCGGGTTTTCCGGGCGACACCAGTCGGGCCGCAGCACGTTTCGCTGAATGGAGTTTTCCTTCGTGAAATTGTACCGCAGGCGGGCTACCTGGCAGGGGCTCCAGGCGTTTCGGTAGATGTTGTAATCCATTACATTGTTCGACCACAGTTCCCGGCAGTTTTCATTTTGTCCGGCTGACCAGCAGTTTGGGTTTTTGGGGGTGTCGTCACAGCCGTCATTCTGGTTCCAGGTATGCGAAAGGCCCAGGCAATGCCCGATTTCATGATTAAACAACTTCGACATGAACCAGGCTCCGTACGTGACAGGCGGGTCGGCTGAGGCATCGAATACTTCGTTTTTTTTCACAAAGCAGCCCACCAGTTTGGCCCAGGGGCCCATGCCGATGCCGTTCATGTCACCACTGAGTGGCGCATCGCTCGAATCGGTTCCGTGCTCGATAAAGAAAACATTGATCACCCGGCCTTTCTGCACTCCGTAATGGTCGTACAGCCAGGATGAATACACGGTATTTTCTGGCGAATTCTTGTCGAAATACCAGTGGTGGGCATCCGTATGCATATAAATGCCGTCATCCCCCGGGCGGGTTCTGTCTGGCGTGAGCACGTACTGGATCAATACCGGGTAAGCGGGGTTGTCATTGCCCGGTGGCAGGTGCATCCGGTGGTTATCCCGCAGTTTCTGGTTAGCCGAATAAATGATATCCCGGGCATATTGTACTGCGGCCGCTGAATCAAAATTTGCTGTTCCGGAGCTGTTGTTTATGAAATGGCAGTTGACCCGGACGTAGCGCACAGGCTCCCATTCCGGGTGCAGCGTGTCGGGCAGGTAGTTCAAAATAACATGGCAGGGGTCGCGCTTGGGCCGGAGCGAATCCGTTTCATACAGGATATCGCCTTCGGACGGGATGTAGCGGTAAACCTGGTACTGGCAGGCATCGAGGAGAACCGCCAGGAACAGTCCAACCATCACAGCCCAAATGGCAGCCGGATTCCTTAATTTTACTTTGAGAAACATATCCTGTATGAAACGGCAGTCAATAATAGCTATTTTTCTGGGAGCGGCCTTGTTGGCGGCCTGCAGGCCTTCCAGCCGGCAGCGGCAACTCCACCGGATTGAATCTCTGGAGCAAATCATCAATAAGGATGCCGAAGCCGGTGAAATAAACACAGGCCACCTGGTACAGGCCGCGGATGCCATGAAAGAGTTTGTAAGCGCTTTCCCGGAAGATACGGCCCATGGCATGGAATTCCGCTACAAGGCGGCCATGCTGTACGGGCAGGCAGGCGAATGGGAGGCCTCCATCGGAATGATAGATACCTTCCTGGCCCTGTATCCTGAAAGCACATCCTGCCCCGAGCTGCTGTTTTTCAAGGGATTCAATGTGTATGAACAGGGTATGGGCGATCTGGAAATGGCCCGGAAAACCTATCTCGAGTTTTTGGACAAATACCCTGATCATTCGCTGGTGGCCAGCGTGCTGTTTTCCCTGGAGAACCTGGGAAAGTCGGATGAAGAAGTCCTGGAGGAAATCCTGCAAAAGCATGAAGAAGAGGGAGATGACAGTACGCAGCCTTAAAGTTTCATAAACCGCCCGGTTACGGCTTTACCCGTTGAACTGACCAGCCGGATAAAATACATCCCCGGTGGCAGATCCGTTAAAGAGATGGTTGCCCGGAACGAATCAACTGGCAAAGCGGAGATCCGGAGCAATTGCCCGTTCAATGCGATCAACTGCCACTGGCTGATGGAAAATTGCCGCGGCCAGGTGATTTGCACGGATTCGGTGGCCGGGTTCGGAGTTAAGCGGAAACCCGGAACAGGATTTTTTCGCGGCAGTCCTGTCCAGATGCAGGTTCCGTAATTCTGAGCAAGCACCAGGCTTTTGTATACGTTCAGCCGTCCGCCTGACACGGTGCGACCCGTCAGGTCCGCCAGGGTGTCCACGCCATACAGGATCATTTGTTTCACCAGCAGGGCTACACTGTCGGGGTACAGGCGGGCGTCCTGCATCAATTCGGGGCAGGTGGTGGCATACAACAGGGCAATGGCACCGGTTACATTGGGCGTTGCCCCGGACGTGCCACCGAAAAATCCGTAACCATTGGCCGGCATGGTGGTATAGGTCTGGGTTCCGGGTGCGCCCAGGTCAATGGTCGTGTCGCCATACCCCGCCAGGTTTTCCTTGGCGTCATTCCGGGTGGTGTTGGTCACTGAAATCAGCCAGGGGCTGGGGCAGGCGGTAGGCATATCGCCCATGACATCAATGTCCCAGTCGTGGTTGGCCGTAGCCGCGCAGTTCAGTATCCCGTCTTTACCCATGCTGTCGTAAATGGCGCACCACAAGGGATAATCAGCCGGCTGCCCGAGGTCTATGCCCCAGGAAGAATTAATAGCCACCACAAACGCGCCCTCCTGGCCGTTGGTGGCATTATAGCGTTTCCTGAATTCCCACACATAGGAGTAGGCTTCTATGGCCTGGGCTTCCGACACCCCGGCTTCCACCGGCAGGATTTTCACCGACCAGTTGATCCCGGAAACGCCAATCTGGTTATTGCCCACAGCCCCCGCGATGCCGGTGACAGCCGTACCGTGCCAGTCAGGGTCCAGAGTATCGTTGTTATCAAAGAAATTCCAGCCGTGATAATCGTCCACGTACCCGTTGGTGTCATCGTCCGCCTGGTTGGCAGGGATTTCAAACCGGTTAATCCACAGGTTTTCCGCCAGGTCCTCGTGGTTCATATCCACGCCCCCGTCTATGATGGCTATGACAATGGTATCGCCCGCTGAGGTAAGCCCACCCGTAACAATGTCCCAGGCATCGGTGGCATCAATATCCGCGTCCGGCAGGCCGCCATTCTGCCCGGTGTTCAGGAGGCTCCATTGGTTACTGAACAGTGAATCGTTTGGCGTGGCGCGGTAGTGTATCCTGTGGTTGTACTGAACATTCAACACCGCGGGTTCTTCCTGTAATTGATTGAGCCAGGATTCGGGAACCTGTGTTCTGTTTCGGCTTTCCAGCAGGCTGATATTCATGGCGGTTGACACATTTGATGCGTAATGAAGCCGAACCTCCGGGTGGCGGGCACGAAAATCACGCATGAAGCTCTCGGCATCGGTACCGGGGGCCCATTGAATGAGCACCTGCCCGGGAATTATGCCATCTTCCGGTTGGGGAATTGCCCTGGCCGTGACAGTCAGCAGGAGAAGGAGGGGGAAAGCTCTTTTCATAAATTCCTGATTAAAACTACGGGATTCAGGGTAATCTATTGTCTGCCGGATGTCAGAAATACGGTTTTAGTTCATTTGCGCGAAATCCACCGGGACAACTTTGGAGATACCGGTTTCCATCATGGTGACCCCGTAAATAGCGTCCACCTCGCTCATGGTTTTTTTGTTGTGTGTGACCAAAATGAACTGCGAGTCTTTCGAAAACTTACGCACGATTTCGACAAATTTGCTGACATTTACATCATCGAGCGGGGCGTCCACTTCGTCAAAAATACAGAACGGGGCAGGTTTCACAAGGTACAGGGCAAAAAGCAGGGCAATGGCTGTCAGGGATTTTTCGCCCTGCGACAACTGGTCTATCAGCTTGGGCCTCTTGCCTTTGGGGCGTGCTATAATCTGAATTTTCGAATCCAGCGGTTTGTCCGGTTCCAGCAACTTGAGCTCACAGGTATCTTCTTCATTGAACAAGGTGCGGAACACTTCCCGAAAATGGTGCTGGATTTTTTCAAAGGCTTCCATGAACCTGGTGGTGGCGGTTTCGTTCAATTCCCGGATGGTGGCCATCAGATTTTCGCGGGCCTGCAGGAGATCATCCCTTTGGGAGGAAATGAAATCATAGCGCTTTTTCATTTCCTCATAGGCTTCCACGGCCATGGGATTTATTTCCCCGAAGTTGTCGAGCCGGTATTTTACTTTTTCCACCTCCGCCCGCAGGGTGTCGAGTTCGTATTTCGGGTCAGGCTCCCGGTCGAGCAGGTCATTGATGTCCACCTTGAACTCAATCATCAACCGTTCCTTGAGGGAAGCCAGGTCCAGTTTAAGCGTATTCATTTTCTCCTTCAGTTCACTGATCAGGAGGTTGCTCTGTTCTTTGCGCTGGTTCAGGTTGCGGATTTTGGTTTCCAGTTCATCGATCCGGCCGCGGGTACCGTACCAGGCTGATTCGGCTTTGCGCACATCCTCTTCCAGTACTTCCATCTTTTCATAAGCCTTTAGAACTTCCTCTTCCAGCGATTTGGCTTTTTGATCAAAGCCGAGGATCTTTTCCTGGTTGGACTTTTGCTCTTCCCGGCTCCGGTCAAGGCTTTGCCGGGTTTCCTCCATCTGGGCTTTGTTAAAACGGATTTCCTGCAGTATGCTGTTCAACTGGCTTTCCTGGCGGTGCATGCCGATGGTAGCCTGGTTGAAATCAAAAGTCAACTGGTTCAGGCTCGTGTCCAGTACGGCAAATTCTTCTTCCAGGGTGCTCAGCAGGGATTGCTGGGCCTGCTGCTGTTGTTTCAGGTCAGCCAGCCTGGCTTCTAAATCGCGGTTGGCTTTTTCAAATTCCCTGACCTGCTTCAGGGCGTGGTCTTTCAGGCCTTCCGCATCGGTAAGCGACTGCAGGATATGCTCTTTCCGGGTTTTCAGTTCAATAACCCGCCTGGATTTTTCATTGAGGTCGTTCCGCAGGCGCTCCACTTCCCGGCTTTGGTCCGATGCCTGCAGTTTTTGCGTTTTTTGTTCCTGTTGCTGCAGTTTATTGCTGATTTCCAGGGCTTGCTGTTCGAGCTTCTTGATGGTTTTTTCCAGTTTTTCGAGATTGCGGGCCCTGCCGAGCCTTTTCCCCTCGAATAAACCCACCGACCCTCCGGACAACGCGTATTTTTGGCGGATGAATTTTCCGCTCCGGGCCAGGTAAATGATGGAATCGTCCTTTTGGGTGCCGATATCGTCCAGGCTCTCCACCAGGCATACCCGGTCGAGCAGGTAAGCTACCAGTTTTTCGTATTTCGGCTCGGTTTCAATGACTTCCAGCGCGGGGATTCCCTGGCTGTCCGGTATGAAAGTATGCGGCTTGTACTGCTCAAATTCATTGAGTATGAAGAAATGCGCCCTGCCCCGGGACGATTCACTCAACAGGTTCACCGAAAAGACGGCTTCCTCCAGGTTATTGACAATGTAGTAGTTCAGGTAGGGCTCCAGGAAATTTTCAATGGCGATTTTGTACTCGTCCCGCGTAGTGATAATGTCGGACAGGAGGGGGGCTTGCCGGGTGTACCGGGCTTCTTTCCGTAGGAATTTGATCGATTCGGGAAAACCTTCCAGGTTTTCGACCAGGTTGCGGGTGAGTTGGTATTCGTTTTTCCGGGCGTCCAGTTCCCGGTTTACGCTGGTGAGTTCATGCCGCAGTTTTTCGGCCAGGGCTTCGGTGGCTTCCAGCGCTTCTTTGCGCTTTTCTTCTTCCTGTGCCAGTTTTTGCAGTTCTTCTTCCAAGCGTGATTCCTCTTTTTGCAGGGCATCCAGTTCCCGGTTGATCTGCTCCAGCGTTTCCTGGCTGTCGCTTTTTTTCTTCCCGGTTTGTTCGAGTTCGGCCAGGAGGGTTTCGGCCTGAACCCGGTTTACGGCTATCTGCTTTTCGTAGTCGTAAATGGATTTTTCAATAGCCTCGAGCACTTCTTTTTCCCGGGTGAGGTGGTCCTTTTTGCCGGCATGCACACTGCGCGATTCTTCCAGTTTGCCCTGCAGCGCGTACTGTTCCTGCTGCACTTTTTCCAGGTTGGTCCTGGCAGCCTGCGCTTTTTCTTCCAGTTCGCTAATGGATTTTTCCAGGGCCTCAAGGCGCTGCCTGGAAGTTTCTTCCTGGGCCAAAAGGTTTTTATTCCTTTCTTCCAGGTAGCGTTTCTTTTCCCTGATCAGCGACCGTTCATTTTCCAGTTGCTGGATGTAGGAATTGTGTTCATTTAGTTTCTTCTGGACGGCCTGCAGGTTCTTTTCCTTTTCCAGGCTGCCCGCTTTGAGTTGCTGCAGGTCTGCCTGAAGCTGATTTATCTCGGTTTCTACCTGCAGTTTGCGGTCCGATTCCGATTCCAGCTGAGTGTTGATGCGGTCGTATATCTCTTTTTGATCAGAAAGCAGCAACACCGCCAGTTCTATGCTGAGGTTTTTGTATTTCTCTTTTAATTTCTGATAGCGCCTTGTTTTATTCGCCTGCGATTCCAGGGTTTTCAGGTTGGTTTCAATTTCATACAACAGGTCTTTTACCCGCTCCAGATCCGCATCTGTACCCTTTATCTTCAGGAGGGTTTCGCGCATCCGGCTTTTATATTTTTCAATCCCGGCAGCCTGCTCAAATAATTTCCTCCTCGAATTTTCCTTGTCGTTCAGGATCTGGTCAATCATCTTCAGTTCGATGATGGCATAGCTGTCACTTCCGATGCCGGTATCCATGAAGAGATTGATAATATCCTTAAGCCGGCAGGTGACATTGTTTAGCCTGTATTCGCTTTCTCCGTTCCGGTAGTAAACCCTGCTAACGGTAACCTTATCGTATTCCGTGGGCAGGATGTTTTTGGTGTTGTCGAAGGTAAGCGACACTTCCGCCACGCTGGATGAACGCCTTTTCCGGGTACCGTTGAAGATGAGGTTTTCCATTTTGTCGGACCGGAGGGTAGTGGGTTTTTGCTCTCCCAGCACCCAGCGAATGGCATCCACGATATTGGATTTGCCGCATCCGTTTGGGCCAACAATACCGGTGATATCCCGGTTAAAATGGATAACCGTTTTGTCCGCAAAGCTTTTAAATCCTTTAATCTCGAGAGTCGATAACCTCATTGCCTGCTTTTAATCGCCCTAAAATAACCCCGGTTTTCCTTCCCGCTTCGTGCCGGTTTTTGACACGGTGTGGATATTGCCCCAACCGTTTTCCCGTACCGGGTGGCAGAAAAAAACTGAAAATTATAGCAATAGTTTTTGAACAGGAAGGGGTTCTTGTATAAATTTACCCTGCTTCAAAAACTGTTATGGCAATCCGATCACTAAATCCGGCTACGGGAGAACTGGTAAAATCTTTCAGGGAAGAAGGTTCCAAAGCCATAGAAACCAAGTTGCAACTGGCTACGGATTATTTCCGGGAATGGGGGCGATTTGCCTTTTCGGTCAGGACCCGGTATATGAAACGGGTTGCGGAGCTTTTGGAAGAGAACAAGGAAGAATATGCGCGGCTGATCACTGAAGAAATGGGAAAACCGATCACGGAAAGCCGGGCGGAAGTTGAAAAATGTGCCTGGGTATGCAATTATTATGCGAAACAGACGAAGATTTTCCTGCAGGATGATCACATCGCCACGGAAGCGGACCAGAGTTTTGTGGCATTTGAGCCGCTGGGGGTAATCCTGGCTGTGATGCCCTGGAATTTTCCGTTCTGGCAGGTTTTCCGCTTTGCGGCCCCCGCGCTCATGGCCGGAAATGTGGTTTTGCTGAAGCATGCCTCCAATGTTCCGCGCTGCGCCCAGGCCATTGAGGAGATTTTCCGCAATTCGGGTGCGCCCAAAGGGCTGTTCCAGACCTTGTTGATTGGCGCTGGCAAAGTAAAGAAACTGATTGAAGACAGGCGTGTTGCGGCCGTGACCTTAACCGGCAGTGATAAAGCAGGATCGGAAGTCGGAGAGGTGGCCGGGAAGAATATCAAAAAAGTGGTCATGGAATTAGGCGGAAGCGATCCCTTCATTGTTATGCGTGAAGCTAACCTGAAACAGGCTGTCGAAACAGCCATCCGCTCCCGGATGCTCAATACCGGCCAAAGCTGCATTGCCGCCAAACGGTTTATCGTTGAAAAAGAGGTGTACCGCGATTTCCTGAAACTGCTGAAAAAACAAATAGCTGCCCTGAAACCTGGCGATCCGATGCAGGAAAAAACCAATATCGGCCCGATGGCAAGGGAAGATTTGCTGAAGGAACTTCACAGCCAGGTACGGTATTCGGTGAAAAAAGGCGCCAAACTGGAAACAGGCGGCAAGAAGATTCCCGGCAAGGGATTCTTTTACCAGCCAACCCTTCTTACCCATGTCACTGAAAATATGCCCGTATATTCACAGGAAGTATTCGGGCCGGTAGCCAGTGTGATCATGGTTGAATCCGAAGAAGAAGCTATTCGCGTGGCCAATGATACCGAGTTCGGCCTGGGTGCTTCCATCTGGACCGAAAATATTGATCAGGCCCTCCGGATGGCGCACCAGATTGAAGCCGGCAATGTTTTTATCAACGGAATGGTTCGTTCCGACCCAAGGCTTCCCTTTGGCGGTATCAAACGTTCCGGGTTTGGCCGGGAACTGGCCGGGTATGGGATTATGGAGTTTGTAAATATTAAGACCATCGTGGTCGAATAATTATGAAAAGCAAAGACATAGAAAACCTGTTGTATATCCTTTTGTTTGTGGTATTTTTCCTGCTGCAACCCTTGATAAGGATGCTGCGGAAAAAAGCCCAGGGGCAGGAAGGAAGCAGCGATGGCTCTTTTGAGACACCTGCCGACAAAACGCTACGCGAAATTCTCAATGAAGCGCTGGGTGAAGCGGAATCCCGGGCAGAAGAGCCGGTGGCTGAAACCCCTCGTGAAATAGAAGACTCCCGGGAATCAGAATCCCAGAAACCTAAAGTTACCCCAGAGGTTGCGCCTGAAGTTTTAATCGCTTACGATCAGTTGATGGAACAGGCACGCCAGGAAGCTGAAAATGAACAGATTATGAGAGAGGAGGCGGATGTGCTTGAAGGCGAGCTCCCGTTCGATCCCAAAGAGGCGATTCTGTATTATGAAATGCTTTCCCGTCCTAAGGGATTTGATTATTGAGGGGTGACCAGCAGATGCGCGATCCGGTCATTTTTTTCCTCCAGCAAAATATTTCTTTCCTGCCTTATTTTTTCAAGGTCATCAGCTGAATAGGAAATGAACGTGATTAGTTCCAGGTTTTTACGGATCCGGTAATCAAACCGGTCAGCCAGGGTTTGCAGCAGGCCGGGCAGGCGGTGTGGGTCATGGTCAAAACAGGCATCCATATGCAGGGCTGTTACGCGGTTGAGGTTGAGCCGGATCTGATGAACAGCAAACTGGCTGTAAATAAACCCAAGGTTTTTTTCCTCCATGAAAGACAGGTCCTGGGTGCTGATTTCCAGGTGTACCTGGTCGTTTTTTACCACGCAAATAGCAGGCAGCGGGGTTTCTGGCTCCTCCTTACTGATCAGGGTACCCGGGCTATCCGGATTGGAAAAAGGTTTAACAGAAAGCGGTATATCCCTGTTTTCCAGCGGCTTAATGGTTTTAGGATGCAACACTTTTGCCCCGTAATACGTCATTTCAATGGCATTCTTGTATGACAGCCGTGGGATACAGGTTGCTGTAGGTATAACCTTGGGGTCAGCCGTCATAATGCCGGGCACGTCTTTCCAGACCACTACTTGCTGTGCCTGCAATACTGCGGCCAGGATAGCTGCGGAAAAATCACTGCCTTCCCGGCCGAGGGTGGTTGTAGTGCCGCCCGGAGAAGCTCCAATAAATCCCTGGGTTAGGATTATCCGGCCTTCAGCTATGGCTTGTTTTAGTGTCTGAGCGGCCCTGGAAGTTTCTTCCCATTGAATGGCTGCATTCCGGTGGGTATCATTGGTAAAGATGAGTTGGCGGGCATCCGTCCAATCCACCGGCAGGCCTTTTTGGCGCAGATAATCGGCCATCAAGGTGGAAGACCACAGCTCCCCATACGGGATCAGTTGAGCGTAGGCCTCTCCATAGGATTCCGGTGCCGGAAGCCGTATCAAAGCGCTGGCTTCATCAAAAAACCGCTGTGCCATGCCGGGGATTTCTTCCATACCGGCTGAAGAAAACAATTCATGATGTTCGCGGATGAGTCGGGACATTACCTCAAACCTCGCGGGATTGCCTTCCAGCCATTGGTCCAGTATGTTTTCCAGCTTATTGGTGGTTTTACCGGTGGCCGAAACAACCAGCAGGAGTTTTTCAGGCCGGTTGAAAGTAAGTATCCCGGCAACTTGCCGGATATTTTTCGGGTTACCCAGCGAAGCCCCGCCAAATTTATAGACAACGAATCCTTTCATTACAGGTTATTCAATTGATCAGCCTCCAGCTTGCAGGTTATCCATTCCGGGTCCAGGTCAGCGTTCCATTTACGGTAAAAAGCTATGGCCGGTTCGTTCCAGTCCAGCACGTGCCAGCGCAACTGCCGCGCACCATTCTCCCGGCAATATTCAACGACCCGGGTAAACAATCTGTGACCGATCCCGCTTCTTCTGGCCGGTTGGGTCACCACCATGTCATCCAGGTAGATCATTTTTCCTTTCCATGTGGAATATGCCCAATAAAACAAAGCCATCCCCTGCACTTTTTCTTTCGGGTCCACGGCAACATACGCCATAAACCGCTTTTCCCGGTAA
Organism: uncultured Chitinophagales bacterium; assembly: GCA_964422925.1. GTDB lineage: Bacteria > Bacteroidota > Bacteroidia > Chitinophagales > S012-47 > CAYRDC01. Next base: position 42,447 of record CAYRDC010000005.1, read on the forward strand.
TACCTGATAAAATCTTCCAACGTTACCATAACTGCCCCGGGCGCTTTTTCGTATTCAGCCAGCTCCCTGATAAGGGCCAGCATGCCAGGTAAATCTGATTCAGTGGCTTCCCTTATATTAATGCCCATAATAGGTTATTTTTTAAACCGGAAGGCCCAACCCAGTGAAAATCCATACCTTAAAAAGATAGGAGCGGTATAATTTTCAGTCGGGTTGTTGCTTTGAACGCCAATATAGCCTTCAATCAGCAAGTTTTTGGTTATAAACTGTTGATAACCGAATAACCCGCCCACTCCAAAATTCAGGTTATCGTACAGGTCAAAAAGCGGAGCAATAAAAATACCTTTTAAATAAGCGATTCCCCAAAACCTTGGCTGGATCTCAAATCGCCAATGAGGCCTTACTTCCTGAATTTCAGACATAAGGCTGTCGGTTCCTGCAAAATATTTTGCGCTAACCTGCACAGAAAACGGCCATAGCCCAAGGCCCGTTTCATAGGCGAGTGTCCCGCCCCGGGGAATCAGTCCGAAAAAGGCGGGATAAACCTTTATAAGGTGCATTCTCCCTGGCCGGTATATCCCTTCGGCATATCCGCTGGTATCCGTAAACCCCCGCGGTCGCTGGCCGGATTCAGCCTGTTGTGCATGCAACGAAAATGGTATGCTAAACAACCAAATAAATAGAGGTACGTATTTCATGACTGGCATTTCCGTACTAAACGCTGTTAAATTAACGTAAAAACTCTGTACAAAGGGTTTCGCTGATTGCCAAGAATAAAGGATATTTGTAACAAATCTGGCAGACACCATGGCTAATGAAAAAAAGGTCATCACCCTGGATGAATTTATCATTTACAAACAAAGTGAGTTCCCTTTTGCCAGTGGCGACCTTTCACGCCTTTTGCGTGATATCGGGTTTGCCGCCAAAGTAGTAAACCGGGAAGTGAACAAAGCGGGCCTGGTAGATATCCTTGGCATCACTGATCAAAGCAATGTCCATGGGGAAGTGGTAAAAAAGCTGGATGTATTTGCCAATGAACAATTTATTCATGCGCTTAGGGTAGGAGGATACTGCTGCGGCATTGCTTCGGAAGAAAATGAAGAGTACATTGCCATAGAGGAAGGGGCTGCCCGCGATGCGAAATACGTGGTAGCCATTGACCCGCTGGACGGTTCTTCCAACATCGATGTGAATGTATCGATCGGGACGATCTTCAGCATATACAGGCGCCAAAGCATCTCCGGTACCTGCACCCTGGAAGACTTTCTGCAGCCCGGCATTAAGCAAGTGGCCGCGGGGTATATCATTTACGGCTCCTCCACTATGCTGGTCTATACCACAGGCAGGGGTGTTAACGGTTTTACCCTGGATCCTTCCATTGGTGAATTCTGCCTGTCGCATCCCAAGATCCAGATGCCGGAAATGGGGAAAACCTATTCACTGAACCAGGGCTATTTCCAGAAATTTGAAGAAGGGTTGAAGAAATTTGTTACCTGGTGCCAGGAAGTTGATATCCAAACCAAAAGGCCATATTCCCTGCGCTATATCGGTTCCATGGTGGCGGATGTACACAGGAACCTGATTACCGGAGGCATTTTTATTTATCCGGCTACGCATGGCCATCCCAATGGTAAGCTACGCTTACTGTATGAATGCAACCCCTTGTCTTTCATTGTGGAACAGGCAGGGGGCAAAGCCTCCAACGGTAAAAAGCGGATCCTGGAATTACAACCGGAAGAATTGCATCAGCGCACGCCCATCTTTATCGGCAGCCGGCTGATGGTTGAAAAGGCAGAAGAATTTCTTGCTACATATGCCGAAGTCAATGCCTGATCAACCGGCCGCTGTCAGGAATCTTTTTATCATCCTGCTATCCGTATTAGCACTGGAGTTTGTTGCCGGCTTATTCTATGCCCTGTACACGGTACTCCACCTAAGGATAGACCCCGGAATCGTCCTGCTCATTGAATACGGTGCTTTCCACTATTACCTGGCAAGCCTGGCACCTTATATCCTTGAAATCGATGCCTTTTTGCTCGGGCTTTGGTATTATGCCTGGACTGTGTGGCAGATTAACAACGGGATGAGCCCGGTAAGCAGGCCCATGGGCATATTATGGGGGTTCATCCTGCCGGTCATTAACTTGTTCAGCATAGGGCTTGCATTTTCCCGCCTGGCCAATTACCTGGATAATCCCCGTTTCCAGGAAAGATATAAACCGGCTACCTCCCGGATCAAAACAGGGCTGATTGCCATGTATGCCGGGATAATGGGAATCGTTTTTAGCTATGGTTTCGCCAGTACCCTGCCCCAGGATGAGAAAGCCAAACAGTTGATCAGCTTTTTGATATTCCGCCTGATATATTTGCTGCTGGTGCTGATTATGTTATTTGGGCTTATCCGGCTCGTAAAAGGTGTTAACCGGGTTCAATACCAGTCGCCCGGCCCGGCTTAAATTAACTTTGCTATTTTCAATCCCGCATTTGCCATGGATCAGAAACCACGCATAGCAGATTATATTCTCGTACTCATCCAGCTGCTTCTTTTCGTACTCTATTTTTACCTGCCGCCTTTCGTGGAGCAGGGTCTGGATTCCCTGTTTCGCGTAATCGGGGCTATTCCCATGATAACCGGGGCCGTTATCCTGGTTTGGGGAATGATCCAGTTGCTTCCCTTCATCTCCATATTTCCTACCCCAAAGCCTGGAGGGGAACTGGTCACCCGGGGAATTTACAAGTATGTGCGCCATCCCATTTATTCGGGAATCATCCTGCTGGCGCTGGGTTATGGCATCTTCTCCCGCGACTTCGACAAACTGGTCATTGCCCTTATGATCCTCCTGCTGTTCGAAATTAAATCGGGGTATGAAGAGCGAAAACTGTTCCGGGCATATCCTGAATATGATGAATACAGGCTTCGAACCGGTAAATTCATTCCTTTGTTTCTCCTGAAGAGCAGGAAAGAAGAGTTAAGGGAAGAAGAAGTTTCATCAAACGACAATGACCCGTCCGCATGAAATTCCTTCACGAACATGTCGAACAGTACCGCAAAGGCCCCGTTTCGCGGGCTGACCGCACCTTTATTTTCCTGGCCGGAATATTTTTTGGCGCCCTGGTCATGACCAACGCCATTGCGGGTAAATTTTTTACTCTTTTCGGGCAGGAACTCTCTTGTGGCATCATAGCTTATCCGGTAACTTTCCTGATAACAGACCTGATTTCTGAAATTTATGGCCTGAAAAGGGCGAACCTGGTGGTAAAGGCGGGTTTCCTGGTCAGCATATTCGTTACCATCATCATAATCATTGCCGCACAAACACCTGTGTATGACCGCTCCCCGGTTGACCAGCATTCCTTTGACACCGTATTTGGTCTGATGCCCGGCATTGTACTGGGTTCCATGATTGCCTACCTGTCTGCCCAGTTTTTTGATGTACAGGCTTTTGAGTTTTGGCGGAGAGTCTCCCGGGGAAAATATCTTTGGCTGCGCAATAACGGATCGACCATTTTCAGCCAGCTCATCGACACGTTCATGGTCGTGACCATAGCCCTGGTGATCTGGCCGGATGTGGACGCCAACCCGGCCACCATGCCTATCGACTGGATTACCTGGCGTAATATCGTGATCGGCCAGTACCTGTTCAAGGCAGCCATTGCCCTCCTTGATACGCCTTTCTTTTATGCGGGAACCTGGTGGTTGAGTCATTGGATTGCCCGGGATCCGTTGTTAATATCCAAGGCCGGGGATGGTGGAAAAATCCCGTGAGCATCTTCGGAGGTATTTTGATTAATTTTGACACTGCAAGTGGTGCCCCGGGGCTGTGACCGGCCCGGGGGCTAAAAGGGAATCCGGTGAAAATCCGGAGCAGTCCCCGCTGCTGTGAGTTCTGAACAGATTGTTTTCACCCCTTTGCCACTGTCCTTCTATCGGATGGGAAGGCTGTAAATAATCCACCCTGATAAGGGTTAGGAACGAGCCAGAAGACCTGCCATTTGCATCGGTTTCTAAGCTTTCGGGCGAAAAGCGAGGAAAATAAGATGCCTTTACAGTCAGCTTATTCTTCTTTCGCTTTCCCCTGGTTTCATTGTTTAACAATCAAAATGGTTTACCATGAGGGAAAGAATTATTGTACTTGCTGCCTGTGTTGCCACGGGCCTTCCACTATCCGTGCAGGGGCAGCAGGCCCCTGCTGACTCAGCCCATACCCTGGGCGAGGTAGTTATTACTTCCACACGCTTTGAAGTGAATCCCGAAGAAGATGGAAAGGAAGTTATTGTATTGAACCGTCAGTACTTGTCCGAACAAACAGGCAAAACCCTGGCAGAAGTCCTGTCACAGGTGCCCGGTTTGCATATTGACGGCAGTTACGGGGCAGAAGGCACCAACCTGAGCTATTACCTGCGCGGAGGCAAAAGCGGTCAGGTTTTGGTTATGATTGATGGCATCCCGGTGAGTGATCCGTCAGACATCAACAATGCATTTGATTTTCGCCATCTGGATATTGAAACCATCGAATCCATTGAAATTGTACGCGGAGGCATGAGCACGCTCTATGGCACCGATGCGGTGTCCGGAGTGATTAATATCCGCTTAAAGAAAGGCGGGCAGGAACCGTTTACTGTAAATGGAAGGGTAGCCGGAGGAAGTTACCGGACCCTGGAAGGCAGTTTTGACCTCGGGGGAAGTATTGACCATATCCGGTACTTCCTGAATGCTTCGGCTCACAGCAGTGCAGGATTTTCCTCGGCACTGGATACCAATGCGACCCCGGTAATTGATTCAAGCTATGTCCATCCGGAACGCGTTTACGATCGGGATGGATTTAACCGCCAGAATATGCTGGGCCGGTTTGCCTGGCAAAAGGGGCCATGGGAACTCAGTTCCAGCCTCCGTATGGAAAATTACCGGGCGGCCATCGACAATGGGGCCTATGCTGATGATGAAAACCGGCAATATCTTAGCCGCGAATGGGAAGTTGCCATTGTTCCGCGGGTCGCTTTCAAAAATGGGGAGTCGGCATTACATCTCTCTTTTACCCGTGTAAACCGCTTTGACCTCAATGATTCTTCGGAATACGCAGGTTCCCCCCCCATGTTCAGTTATCTGAATGGCTATACTTTTAGCAATTATTACGGCAGTTCCTGGCAGGCTGACTGGGTGAATAAACTGTACCTGGGGCGGCAACTCAAGGCTATTGCCGGGATCTATTACCGGAAAATGGCCTATGGTTCGGTAAACACCCGGTACGGAGACTTAATGGGGACAAGGCCTGGTCTTCCCGTTGGGATCGATACCGTGCTCCCTAAAAATACGTCCGATTACCAGGTGGATCCATACGCACAGATTCGCTGGTCTGCCGGAAAAGGCTTCCGTTTAACGGCAGGGGGCCGGCTAAATGTCCATAAAACCTATGGAACACACCTGCTGTGGTCTGTAAATCCTTCCTGGCTGATTGGTGAAGGCAAGAAAATCCGGTTGAAATTGTTTGCTACGGCCTCCACATCGTTCAGGGCCCCGTCACTCTACCAACTGTATTCGATTTACGGTAACACCGGCCTGCAGCCTGAATCGTCATTGAATTATGAATCCGGAGCTACACTGTACTACGGGAAAGACTGGCAGGCCAATGTCACGCTTTACAGGCGAAAGGAATCAAACTCCATCGTTTTTGGAATGGCCGGATATGAGAATGGGGGAGAGCGCCTGGTGGAAGGCATTGAAGCACGCCTGCAGGGAAAAACCGGGGATCATATTCGCTTTGGCGCAGACATTTCCCTACTCCGTGCGGATGATTCTGCCAGCCTGTACCGCGTTCCGCGCGAACAATATGGCCTGTACGTAACCGCTTCAATCACAAAGAATGTCAACTGCCGGCTTCAATACAACTATACCGGTGTGCGATATGTTTACGATTGGTGGAGTAGCTCCGAGCTGGAACTGCCAGCCTATAATCTTCTGGACCTGAATGTAAACTATCGCTTTGGGCGTCAGTGGGAAGCCTTTGCCGGCTTGAACAATATCCTGAACCAGGAAATAATTGCCGTACAAGGGTTTGCCGCCAGAGGCAGGAATTTTATGATAGGCGTTCGGTATAAGCGATAAATACAGGCAGGGGAGCTTCTCAAAGATTTTTTAAAGGCACTATCGAAAAGGAAGGCATACAACATTCAATGTATGCCTTTTTTATTGCCTGGGGTAATTGATGAAACCTGATAAGAAATTAGGAAAATATTGGAGAAGAATATCTGGTAAATAAACTCACTTGTAAGACTTTTCCGAAATAACCGTGTAAAAGTAACACTGAGGTCTGTGTCCCGTAAAGTGGTTTGAATGTTTCTTGATCTGAATGAACCTGATTTGTAACAGATCGCTCAGATCTAAAACAAGCAACCATGAACAAAATACCCCTCAGCTTAGCGGCAGCTATAATTGCTGCTTTTAGTTTTAATTGGCCGGTTACTGCGCAAACGCTCACCGGTATTCAGGCATCGGAAAAAATTCCGGGTGTCTCAGAAATACGCCTGAATGCCTCCACCAATACGCCAGAATTTATTCGTTTCAATCAAAACCAGGAGCTTCCCCTGGCCAATTTCAATCAATGGGCTGCTGAAAATTTACCGCTTGATAAGGAAAGCCGGTTAAAAACCATATCGGTAATGCCTGACCGATTGGGCATGACCCATTACAGGCTGGAGCAGACGGTTCATGGCATTCCGGTTGACGGGGCCATGATGATTCTGCATACGCGGGATAACCGGATAGTAAGTATGAACGGTCGGCTGGCCGGAAAAATCATTGAGAAACCGGTTCAGATTCAGGCGGCAGATGCCTGGCAGGTTGCGCTCGACTATCTTGGGCTCAGTGGGAAATCCTTACCGTTTATAGGGCCCGGGATCAATTCCCCAAGCGGGGAGCTTGTTTATGGCCCTACGGGATCATTGCAAGACAACCGGTATGAGAAAGCCTATCGCTTCGATATCTACAGCCTGAATCCACTGCTGCATAAACTGGTTTATGTAAGCTCCTATGACGGACGGGTCATTTTTGAACAGGATTTGATCCAGGAATTGGATTCCGCGGGCACTGCGCTTACAGCTTATAGCGGAGTGCAGGAAATTGTAACAGATTTTGCCGGTCCGGACAGCTTCCTGTTGCGGGATATGACCCGGGGTGGCGGCATCATGACCTATAACATGAAAGAACAGTATAATTATTACCTCGCAGAGCTGTTCACTGATGATGATAACTACTGGAATAATGTAAATGCCACCCATGATGAGGTAGCCACTGATGCCTTCTGGGGCTGTGAAGTGACGTATGATTATTTTCTTTCCCGTTTCAACCTGAACAGCCTCGATGGGAACGCGATGCCGATCAAGGTATATGTACATTACGGGCAGAATTTTGCCAACGCTTTCTGGGACGGTACCCGGATTACCCTGGGCGATGGGAATAGTACCTACAGTCCGCTGACTTCATTGGATATCGTTGCCCATGAGTTGACTCATGGAGTTACGACCAATACCAGTAAGCTCATATATGCGTATGAATCCGGGGCGCTGAATGAGAGCTTTAGCGATATTTTCGGGGTGGCAGTGAATTTCGCGTATCGTCCTGACTCAGCTCGCTGGGACCTGGGCCATGATATCGGAAAAGTATTCCGCTCACTGATTAATCCGAAATCCAAAGGCCATCCTGATACTTATAAAGGACAATACTGGTACACCGGCAGTGGAGACAATGGCGGAGTGCACCGCAACAGCGGGGTGCAAAACCATTGGTTCTATTTGCTGAGCGAGGGTGGAACCGGTACCAATGATCTTGGGAACAGTTATTCAGTAACCGGCATCGGGATTGACAAAGCAATCAATATTACTTACAGGAATCTTACGGTGTACCTGTTCCCCAATGCAACCTATGAAGATGCCCGTTTCTACGCGATCAAGGCGGCTGAAGACCTGTACGGGACCTGTTCGCAGGAATTTATCTCCACCATAAATGCCTGGTACGCGGTGGGAGTCGGTGAGCCATACAATACTAACCTTATGGTTGATTTCAAACCGGACGCTTATGCAAGCTGCAACGGAACGATTACATTCCGCAATGAAACACATGGAACCGTAATCGATTGGTTGTGGGATTTTGGCGATGGCACCTTAAGCCATGAAGCAAACCCGGTACATGAATACACCCAAAACGGCCTCTACACTGTTACATTGACAGCCACTACCTGCAACGGGCAAAGCACGGAAATCAAAACCGACCTGGTTGAAATTGTCCGGCCGGCAACTCCGGTGGTTCCCCCGGTAACGCTTTGCGGCAGCGGACCGGTGACATTAAATGCCTCCGGCAATGGCGGCATACTCTATTGGTATGACAGCCCGGCAGGAGGGGCACCTATTGCCACGGGAGATACTTTATCATTGCAAAATGTTGACCAAACGGTAAGTTATTATGTGGAAGAAGTCTTTCCACAGCCTTCCATTTTGGCCGGACTGCCGGATACCAATGCTTCATTTGGTGGTTACGTGACCGCCAATTCAGGGGGACTCCGGTTTGAGGCTTTAAAATCATTGATATTGCAATCGGTGAAGGTGTATGCGGCAAATAGCGGCATCGTCACCATCAGCCTGAAAGATGAAAATGGTTTACTGATTAACGATACAACCCTGTATATCAATGCCGGAGAAGTTATCCTGCCTTTAGGCTTTGAATTAGCACAGGACATGATATACCAGCTTACGGTGGATGGTAATGTTGACCTGTACAGGAATTATGGCAATATTACTTTTCCCTATACGGTTCCGGGCGTCCTCTCCATCTTGTCGTCTGTAGGAGGGAGCCCGAATGATACGTATTACTACTTCTATGACTGGAAGCTCAATGAACCAGAATGCCGGAGTATTCGAAGCGCCATACCGGTTCAGGTATATCAGCCACCTGTACCTGAAATCATAGCTGATGGTCCGACACAATTATGCGAAGGAGAAGCTGTCAGACTTATAGCCTCGGCAGCAGCGGAATATCTTTGGTCAAATGGTGCTACTACACGCAGTATTCTGGTGAGTGATCCCGGAGCTTATTATGTGATTCTTACTTCAGGAGATGGATGCAATGCGCAAAGCGACCCGGTTACCGTAACGCAACAAAGTAAACCCAGTGCAGGTTTCACGGCCAATGCAACTGGATTGGAAGTCAGTTTCAACAATGAAAGCCAGGGCGCCAGCAACTGGTACTGGAATTTCGGGGATGGCTATTCAAGCACTGACCCCGAACCGGTTCACCAATACCAGTCACCGGGAACGTATGATATTGAATTATGGGCTTTCAACGGCACGTGTGACGACTATTTCACCCAAACCATTTCAGTGGATGTCAGTACGGGTATGGCTGAAAAGCCTCCCAAAGTGGAATGGAAAGCATGGCCCAATCCGACTACCGGTAGCTTGTACGTGCATCTGGAAAATATCGCGCAAGAACGTGAAATTAATATCTCAGTAGTAAACCTGTTGGGACAAACCATAAAATCTGAAAAATTTGAGGTGGTTAGTGGTAGTAACTATTTCATGGTTGACTTAAGTGATTTACCTGCCAGTGTGTATATCGTAGAACTGCAAGGCACTGTAGTGAATGAATCAATGCGTGTGGTTAAGGATTGATATGCGCTCTGATTAATAGGGGTTGAACTTGGCAGGTAATTACTGGGCGGGCTCCCGGGGGGCCTGCCCAATTTTTTTGTGCGATTGTGGGTATGGCTGAGGGTGTTGTTGGTCGCCAAACACCATCGCAATGACCAACAAGGGGAAGGGATTAATCTTCCAGACGACCGGTAAACAGGAGATTGTCAATATCCGGAGATCCGGGGCAGCTCATGGGCTGGAGTTTTCCGCTGACCATACGGGTTTCCCCGTCTTTATCCGTCAATTGAAACCGGACCATGCCTGCTCCTTTGCCATCGATAATAGCGGTTTGGACTTCCAGGAATTCATCCAGTTGTTCATCGGTGATCAGATCGTGGATATATTGCCCGTTCAGTTCAAAGAGTGGGTGTTTGTCAGTGTGGAGTGAATTCATTATCAGTCCGTCCGGAGAAAGGAGCAGTACCAAATGCACAGGCCTTTCGTTTACGGCAATATGAGCATCTGTTTCGTTTTGTTTCCTGGCAACGATATACACTTTGCCGGCCCGGATTTCCGCATTCCAGACCAGTGAAATGGTTTCCCGGTTTTTGGTTATTACCTTGCAGGTGAAATTCCGGAAATTCCGCCCTTCCAGTGTGTATTCCTTGATTACCGTCATAACTGACCGGATATCATCCGGGTGTATGATCTTCATAATCGGGAAATCCACCAATTCTTCCCTGCCATATCCCAGAATAATTTCCCCCGCGCGGTTTATTTCATCGATCCCGTAGGAACCGGCATCGACCACCATCATGATATCGGCCGCATAGTCAACCATCAGTTTGTAAATCAGGGGCCGGGGCTGGTTTAGGATTGCATTTTCCATAGAAGGCGGGCGGTGCTCAAGTATAGAGAATTGCCGGGCGATGCCGATATTGTCTGCAAGGGTTTGTAATTGAAACAAATATTGTCCTGAAAAATAATTCCGTTGCCGGCTGCCCAGGCCCAAAACACCACATACTTCCTGCAGGCAATGGATGGGAATAAAGATCATTGACTCTGCCATCAGTCCAATCCGGAATCCTTTCAGGGCAGCTTCAAGGTTTGAGTGTATATCAGGGATTAGCAGGGCTTCGCCCATTCGCAGTACCTTGCCTGGGTTCCCTTCCATGCAGGTTTCTTCCGCCAGCCTGGCTTGTTGTGCAGTCAATCCTTTAGATTTAGCAAGGGAAAGGACGCCATCCGGGTTTAGCAAATATATTTCAACGGTATCTGGTTTAAGGACTTTATCCAAAAATTCAATGCTTTCATTCAGTACTTTATGAAAGTCATGTAAACCATGCAGATACAGGATAAATTCCTCGAAAGCCTGGTTTACGGTATGCAGTTTGTTTTTCAGTGGAGGCATAATCCAAAAACCGGTGTTCCGAAAATACTCCTTCCGCAATTGAGAATCAACTTAAAACGCTTTTTAAAGTCAGGGAGAAGATTTTAAAAATACCTTTCGAATGGCTTTTTGCTGTAAAAAGTTCGGGATAAACATACCCAGCCGGTTGAGGTATCTGTTAAAGCGGCCGGGCACAATCACAGCTTTGCCTTTAAACAGTTTTTTTATCGCAAAACGGGCTACTTTTTCCGGGGTGAGGGCTGCTGCCATAGCTAGTCTGCCGGCCCGTTCAATTCTTTCCTGCACCTCTTGGTTGGTTAGTACCGCCCCGGGACAAAGGACACTGATATTCAATCCCCGGCCTTTCAATTCTCCGCGAAGGGAGTGGCTGAAATTCAAAAGAAGACTCTTGGTAGCTCCGTACACGGTTTTAAAAGGAGAGGGCCGCATACCGGCCATGCTGGAAACATTTAGCAAGTAACTTTGTTCGTTTTTTAACAACAAAGGCAACAAGTGATGTGTTAACATAACCGGCACTACCGCATTCAGTCGGATCATTTTTTCATAAAAGGCGGTATCTTGGCCCAGAAAACTTCCGGCATGCCCAAAACCGGCATTATTAATAAGAATCTGCAGATTTCCCTTTTGGTTTTTCGCCCAGTCTGCCACTTGTTGAACGGCATCTTCCCGGCAAAGGTCTGTTTCAAGGCATATGGCTTTTACATGATACTTCTTTGCAATGGACCGGGCGTAATCCGGCAGGCCGCTTTCCGGCAGTGCCACCAACAGGAGGTTATAGTGGCGGGAAGCGAGTTCTTCGGCAAGCGCCCGGCCGATTCCAAGGCTTGCCCCGGTGATTAATGCAAAGCGTTCATTCACGATGATAAAATTAATCGATTAACCCTTCCCATTCCAGGGTTTTTTGCAATCCTTTCTTCAATGAGGTAAAAACCAGTCCCAAGCCGTCCCTGGCTTTCGCGGAATCCACAATCCACTCGTAAAAATAACGCCTGACCCAGGGAGGTGTTACCGGAGGGGTATATCCAAAAAAAGAGAAAAGCTTCAGGCCATAAGCTCCCATCAGCACCAGTCGTAAGGGAACCCGCCACAAACGGTGTCTTTTGCCGGTCAGCGCATCAATGGTACGGAATAATTCCCTATAAGTGGCGTTTTCTCCGCCTAAAAGATAGATTTCCTTGTCTGTGCCGCGTTGCATTGCCAGTATATGCCCTTGTACCACATCATCGATAAAAACGTAATTGCCCGATTGCCTGCCGTTACCCGGGAGCCAATGCCAATTGCCCTGCGCATAATCGCGGATCAGCCGGTTCAGCGGTAAATCTTTTCCTGCTTCTCCCGGACCATATACCCGGGTTGGGTTCACAATGACCACTTCCATGGGATGCAGGTTTTTTGCGGCAATCCATTCTTCCATGGCATGTTTGCTTTCCTCATAGGCATTGAACCATGGAAAAGTGCGCGTGGAATTTTCATGGATGGCTTCACCATTCACCGAAGGGCCGAACACGCCTGCCGTGGAGGTGACCACCATCTTTTGCAGCCCGGCATCACGGGCAGCCTGCAGAACCGATTGAGTTCCTTCGCAGTTAATCCGGAAGTATTCGTTTTGATCCTTTACGGCCGGCTCGGTCAGGCCGGCTACATGATATCCTTCGCAGCATCCGTTCAGAGCCTCTTGCAGTTTATCCCGGTCGAACAGGCTCCCGTTGAATACCCGGATACCGGGATGGTTCAACAGCCGGGCTGCTTTCTCCGGGTTGCGTACGTAAGCATGCACCATGCATTCTTCCTCCGCCAGGACCAGGGCGAGGCGCTGGCCGATAAAGCCGGTGGCCCCGGTGAGGAAAACATGTTTTTGTTTATTTTTTGCCATGGCTCATTTCCGGGTTGGCCCGCAGGCTGAAATGCTCGGTGGACAAAGCCATAGCCAGGTGCAGGATAAATGGAATCCAAACCGTACCGCTTTGAAGGGTCAACAGGCAGAGAAGCAATCCGAAAGGAACAGCCCCTGCCACTTCTTTCCTTCCTTTGTATATGTGAGCCAATGCGTAAACCGTGGTGTTCATCAGGATGGCCGGCCAGGTTCCGAATGGTCCGGCCGGGATCAATAATAACAAACCCCGGAACAGGGTTTCATAAGCGGCCAGGTATGCGGTCCACGTAATTCCGTTGAACAGGATAAGATTTGCAGTCCAGTGGTTGAGCCGGATTTGCGGATACACGGCCGCATTGGCTCCTTTCCGGTTGACTAAATAGTTAAAGCCAACGATTACCGGAATGCCAACAAGTATTGCCAGGAAGTCGAACTTTGCCGGTGCCGCCCACCCGATATCTGCCAGGGTGGCATTCCCTGCCAGCAGCAACGGAATTACGGGCAAAAGGCCCAGCAGCACAAACCCGCCCAGCCGCTGCCGCAGGACCCACCGGATCCATTCGTTTTTGTGCCCGGTTTCCGGCAACTTCCTGAAACCTGGTTCTGCCACCAGCAGGTAATACAGGAGGAATCCGGCACCGGACAAACCCACTGCCAGGGATACGGTAAGCCATTCCGGATGCCATACCAATGCTTCGCTCATAGGTTTGATTTGTGCAGGCCTTCAAGCCCGGTTTATTTTTCCGCCAGCCGTATCAGTGCCTTCCGGTATGAAGAAAAAATCCGCGACTTAGATACCATCCCGATGTATTTGTCATTTTTATCCACCACCGGCAGGTTCCAGGCCCCGGTTTTTTCAAATCTATCCAGTACGAAAGCCATAGTTTCATCATCCCGGACCACAGCAGGCGGTTTCGTCATGAAATCCGACACTTTCAGTGTGTCGTATTGCGAATGATCGAACATTACCGAGCGGATATCATTCAGTATGACGATCCCAACCAATTTATTGTCCCGGTCAAGCACCGGGAAGAGGTTCCGTTTGCTGTGTATGATGGCCTGTACCATTTCCCCGAGGGTTTGTTCAGGCGATACAGGCATCAGGTCTTTTTCCAGCACCTGCCCGATTTTGAGGGTACTGACCAATGTTTGTTCCTCCGGTAAATAATCCGGTTCTTCCCCGCCAAATTTGATCTCGGAAAGCTTCCGGTTATAGGTTAAGGTAATGTCGGCACTGGTTATGATACCGACAACACGCGGGTTGCTTTCATCAGACAAAACCAGTACTTCATTGACCAGGTTATCCCGCATCAGCCGGTAGGCTTTGCCCAGGGGCTCTCCGGCCCGGACGGCCGGAATGTTTTCGTGCATAATTTCCTGGGCCGTCACCGACTGGGGATCCGGTTCGTGCAGGAGGTGTGTCACATCCTCGATGTTAAAACTTCCTACCAGGCGGTTGTCTTTGTCCACTACGGGAAATACCCGTTGCCGGCTTTGTTCTACAATGTTCATGATCTGCTCAAAAGAACTGTTTTGAGGCACGCAGGTAAAATTCCGGGTTCGCTTAAAGGCTTCAGCCACCGGGGTGGTTTCCAGAATATCCGGGGCATATTGCCCGAAATGAGCCTGTGAGAAGTTGTGATTGGGGACCTGGCTCTGGTATATGCTCCATTTCTTAGCTACCAGGTAAGCCAGCGTACACACCCACATGGAAGGAAGGAGCAGCTCGTAATTTCCGGTCAATTCGCTGACCATAATAATGGTGGAAATCGGGGTGTTGGCGGCTGCCGCGAAAAAACCGGCCATGCCAACAATAGTAAAAGCCGCAGGATGTTGCACTACATCGGGCATTAATTGTTGCATCAGGAAGCCCATGGCCGTGCCCAGGGTACCGCCAATGACCATGGAAGGGCCAAAAACACCCGCGCTTCCCCCGGAACCGATGGAAAGGGAAGTAGTCAGTATCTTTCCCAAACCGATGACAAGCAGTACGGTAATTGTGACATTTGTTGTTCCGTGAAGCAGAATTTCCTGGATGATTCCATAGCCCCCTCCCAGCACATCTACGATGTAATGCCGGTCGTTAAAGAGAAGGATAAGCGTCAGTCCAATCCCACCGGTCAACAATCCGCCCAGGGCTGGTTTGTAGCGGTTGGGGATTTTCAGTTTCTGAAACCCGGCCCGGATGCCGTAAAAGGTTTTTACATACAAAAACGCAGCAACAGCCAGTAAAACGGCCATTATCCCGTAGGGCAGGAGTTCCAGCGGATTGGAAAACCCGAAATTGCTGGGTTCCACAAACATATGTCCCCATCCGAAAACCAGTGAGAAAATGGAGTAGGCAATAATACTGGACACCGCGGCCGGCAGGATAACATCTGAATCCAGTTCCGGGTCGCTATACAGCACTTCTGCTGCGAAAATGGCTCCGGCCAGCGGGGCACGGAAAATACTTCCGATGCCGGCTCCCATACCGGCCACCATCAGCCACCTGCGCATGCGTGTATTCAATCCAAGCCTCCCGGCCAGGAAACTTCCGAATCCGGCCCCGATTTGGGCGATAGGTCCTTCGCGTCCGCCTGATCCTCCGGTTCCGATAGTTATCACGGAAGCAAAAAGTTTGACAACCGGTACCAAGGGCCTGATGATACCGCGGTTCCGGTGGTAGGCATCAATAACGGCATCTGTGCCGTGGCCTTCGGCTTCCGGGGCAAATCGGAACACGATCCAACCGCTTAACAGACCGCCAAGGGCGGGGAGCAGCACAACCACCCAGGGAATGAACGGACCGCGAATGAACCGGACGACCGCCTCTTCACCTCCCGGAGCCCCGGCTTCCAATCCCATCCAGTGCACCAACGATAGCTCCTGAACCAGGGATAACAGGCTTTGAAACAGGATAGCTCCCAAACCGCTGACAACGCCCACTACACTACCCAGCAACAGCCAGCGGCCGGCCACTTTCAGGTCAAAACTATGATTGAATCGCGCACCGACATCCATTATGTGCCATGGATTTTTTCCCGGTGAAAAAACGGGCGCAAGTTACTGAGAAATTCCCGAAGCAGGATTCCCTTACAACGGCTTTATCAGTTAATACTTGCGTAACACCTCCCAGTTCTGCCTGAACCATTCATCTTCCAGTGTAAAGCTGAGCTTTAAGCCGGCAAAACAGGTGGTGGCGTATTTGCTTCCCTTGTACACTTCGGTGATGGTAAACCGGTATTTTCCCGGAGGGAGATAATCCTCCAGCGAACTGCTGATGTGAAGATCTGAAAAGACGAGTAATTTCCGGTAGTTGCCCCCAACGCGTGTCAGCACGAATTTCTTGACCCGGCTGTTTTCATTATAGCTCTGTTCACTGCTTACATCCCCGGTCCAGAACTTCAAAGCATCCACCGGCTGGGTAATTTCAATTTCGAGGTATTGGTTAAAACCATAGCCTTTCACTCCCTCGCACCAGCTTGTGTTTTCATTGAAATGGCCGGTGCGGACACTCTTCAGGTAACCGATCGTGTCACTGCCCACATCAAAAGCCCACCAGGGACTGTGTTTTTCGGGAAGCGACACTTTGGGGGTACCTTGAATGCAAGTGTTGGTTAACAGGCTTTTATAGTTGCCTGGTCCCGCTTTTTCGCTGGTTAGTGTGTCTTTGAAAATACTCAGGGTTCCGGTACTGCCTTCCTCAAAGGGAGGAACCCAACGACTGACGGCAACGGATACAGCCGGCTGCGCACAGGTCCCGGAAAGGGAACCGCTGCCTTTCAGGTAAGAGGATGCCCGTACGTTTTTCAGAGCTGCCGGCCAGTAAAGATAGTCGCTGTACGTGTTCCCGCACTCACAGCGCGGGGCATCATGGTGGTAAAAACCGACAATTTCGAATTGCTCCGGCTCATGGTCGCTGAACAAGGCTAATTTCTTATCATATCCAAGATCAAAAAGCTTGTATTCCATGTAGTATGGCAGGGTAAGGGTGGCGCCCAGGGCCGGCCAGGCCATGTACAGCTGGCTGATATTTCCAGCCCAGTCGCGCCCCCGCCCCAGAAAAACCGAGGCGAAAAAGAGATTATCTCCATCGCCCATGTCAAAAGCCGGTACCGCGTAACTGATTAGTACCGTGCTTCCGCTCATCGGCTTCATTTGCAAATCAAATACCAATTTGAGGTCCATTTCCAGTACCGCGGCTTTATTGCCGGACTGGTCGTCCACCAGCCGGAATTCGGCAATCGCTTTCTGCACGCTTACTTGCTTATCGTCCTGGACGATATTGACGCGCACATTCAGCTTGTCCAGGTCCTCCACATTCAGGTACTGGCGGATAAAAACCCGGTGTCCGAATTGTTCGCGGATATGTGAGATGATAGCTTCGTGTGAACCGTTTTTTATGAATAAATCTGGGAGCAAGTCCGCCAAGTAATCATAAACGCGGGAGCGGCTGGCCCGGTCGAAGCGGGTAAAATACAACTTTAGTGGCAACACCGAGGGAACGTATTCATAATTGCTCCCCTGGTTGGCAAAATCATACAGGCATTTATAGCTGGCGGTTGGCACGGGAAAATGGTCGGTTGTGTAGCGGATACTGAATCCTTCAAAATCAATAATTGCCTTATCAAGTGCCACATTTTCGTTGGCTTTTTGCGGGTAAATCATCCCGGTTTGCCCGGTAGCCCCTACCAGGAATCCACCGGCCCGGGCGGAAAGTCCAAGGGCTAACCATACTATAAGAAAAATACCGTTTTTGCGCGCCATAAATCTGCATTTTGAAAATAATGCCGAAAATACGGTAAATATTGTTTGAGTTGAACTTAATTGCTTATTCCCGTTTTGGCATCCGGGAAGCTGCCGGTGTCAAATCACCCTGAGGGATTGCCCGGGCAGGGTTCGCCATGAACGCTTCAGCATGGCCGCTACTTTCCGGTCAATGGGAAGACTGACCATTTCCGGCTGGAAGGTTTCGAGGTCCTGCCAGCGGAAAACTTCCCGCGTGGTTTTGTCAGGGAACGCGAAGGGGTGTTTAACCACTTTGGGTCGTTGTTCTGAAGCAGGTTCCACCAGGTAATAAACGGCTATGACCTGCTTTCCGTCATTAAACATGGAGGGAACGAAAAAATCGGTGGTGTAAAAATGTTGCGTGACACGTATCGCAGTCCCGGTTTCTTCCAGCCATTCTCTTTCCAGGGCTTCCCGGAATCCTTCTCCGTATTGCAACCCTCCGCCCGGGAATTTAGTGATTAACCGGTCTTCAATCTTTTCATCGCTCAGCAATACCTGCCCGTTTTCAATCATTATTCCATACACCCGGAGGGTAAACCGGTTGATTTCCATAGGTCAGATTTAACGTAAAGGTAACATTCGCTTCACAGTTGGTTTACATTTAGTGTGTCATTTTGCAACATGTCACAAAGGATCCCGCCTTCCACGAATGATACATTCACTTTTTAAAAACATAAAGTTATGACACAGCCAAACAAGTCTATCCTGAGCTTCCTGTTTCTGGCAATGATTTTTAACGTTTCCATTTCATTACCTGCACAGGAAAAGGAATTTTCCCCTCATGGCACGCCTTTGTTTAAAGTGTATGCGGATTACCGGTATGATTTCACTACTGGTGCGCAACAACGTTCCGCCTTTGAACTGAAGCGTACCTATTTTGGGTACAAATACCAGTTCAGTCCGGATTTCAGGGCAAGGGTCACTTTTGATGTTGGAAACAATTCCGGGGGAAGCGCTTTTACCGCCTTTCTTAAATATGCGTATCTCGATTGGAAAGCCCTGAACTGGCTGGAGCTTTCAGCCGGGATGATTGAATTGCCCCAGCACCAGTTACAGGAGAACGCCTGGGGGCACCGCTACATTTATAAAAGCTTTCAGGATCAGCACGGTATGAGCAGCAGTGCCGGCCTGGGCGCCACTGCTGTGGCTTCTTTAACCGGGTGGCTCAACCTGCAACTGACGGTTAGCAACGGGGAAGGCTACAAAAAAGTGCAGGATGATTACGGACTGCACAAAGTATCCCTGAATCTCGAAGCCCGTCCTGTAAAAGGTTTAACCCTTAAATTATATGGCGACCAAATGAACAAAGGGGGCACTTTTGTGAACCCTAATGACACGAGCCAGCATTTACCCTATGCCGAACAGCAAAGCCTGAGCGCTTTTGCGGTTTACACTTGGCGCAACAGAGCCTCTGCCGGGGTGGAGTACAGTTTTCAGCAGAATCACAAAAACATGCCGGATCAGTCATTGGGAGGTATTTCCGCCTTCGCCTGGTATCAATTGAACAGCCAGTGGGAACTGTTTGCCCGGTTCGACCAGCTGGGCTCTACCACGATGCCGGGCGATCCGTCTCCCTGGAACATTGCCAAGGACGGCAGCCTGATCCTCACAGGGATTCAGTTTAACCCGGTCAAAGGGGTGAAGATGGCACTGAATTACCAGCAATGGAACCCGGCTGACCCGGCCGTGAACTTTCAGCGCATGATTTATTTGAACCTTGAGTATAAACTTTAAAAACGAAATGATGAAAATGAGTAATTACACATTAGCGCTCCTGTTGGCGGCAGCCGCATGGACAGGGGCCTGCAGCGGTTCTTCCAACCAAAGCAATTCCAATGAGAACGAAGCCCAACTTTCCGGTACGATCAAAATTGACGGCTCGAGTACTGTTTACCCGGTGAGCGAGGCTGTTGCGGAAGATTTCCGTGATGTGCAACCCGATGTGCGCGTTACGATCGGTGCTTCCGGAACCGGTGCCGGGTTCAAGAAATTTGCCCGGGGCGAAACCGATATATCCGATGCCTCGCGCGCCATCAAAGACAGCGAAAAACAAACCCTGGTCGATAAGGGAATCGAATACCTGGAGCTGACCATTGCCTATGACGGACTGGCCATTGTGGTGAACCGGGAGAACGACTGGCTGAACACCATAACGGTTGACCAGCTTCGTAAAATCTGGGAACCGGAATCCCAGGGGAATGTTACCCGCTGGAACCAGGTGAATCCTTCGTGGCCGGATGCCGAAATGCACCTGTTCGGCCCAAGCACAGCCCACGGAACCTATGATTATTTCACTGAAGAAATCATGGGTGAAAGCGGCCATTCACGGGGTGACTTTACGGCCTGTGCCGATTACAATGTGCTGGTGCAGGGCGTGGGATCCGACATCAACGCGCTCGGTTATGTGGGGCTGGCCTATTACCTCGAAAACCAGGACAAATTGAAACTGGTGGCCGTGGACAATGGCAACGGTCCCGTGGTGCCCAATGACGAGACCGTCAGCAATGGCACCTACAGCCCGTTGGCCCGCTCGCTGTATCTATATGTGAAAAAATCTGCCGCCCAGCGGACAGAAGTAGCTGTTTTCGTAACCTATTACCTGGAACACGCTGCAGAGCTGGCCACGGAAGTGGGCTACATTGCCCTTCCTGAAGAGGAATATACCCGGCAACTGGAAGCATTTCGGGCTTTTGCGGGAATCAATCAATAAACGGCCAATGCCCCCATGCACGAAAAGAGGAAACAAACAGGTATTTTCGGCAAAGAAAGTCTGATCCGGTATGTCCTTATGCTGGGGGCTTTGTTCACGGTGCTTACCACGGTGGGCATCGTGGGCATTTTGTTGTTTGAGACGATTGCCTTTTTCCGCGAAGTGTCGCTGGTTGAATTTTTCACCGACACCCAGTGGACCCCGCTGTTCACCGAAAAACACTTCGGCATATTGCCCCTGATCAGCGGCACCCTGCTGGTCACCCTGATCGCGGTGGTGATCGCCCTGCCTTTGGGCTTGTCGATTGCCGTGTATATGAGCGAATACGCTCCGGCCTGGTTCCGGAAAAGGCTCAAGCCGGCCCTGGAACTGCTGGCTGCGGTTCCCACGGTGGTTTACGGGTATTTTGCCCTGACCATCGTGACCCCGTTCCTGCAGCAGTTTATGCCCGGGTTGTCGGGGTTCAACGCGCTTTCGGCAGGCATCGTGATGGGTATCATGATCATTCCCTTCGTGTCATCGCTGAGCGAGGATGCCCTGCAGCGGGTGCCTTCCATTTACCGCGAAGCGGCTTACGGAATGGGCAGCACCCGGCTGCAAACAGCTTTCCGGGTAACGGTACCGGCTGCTTCTTCTGCCATCATTGCTTCGGTAATCCTGGCCTTTAGCCGGGCCATTGGGGAAACCATGATCGTAAGCATTGCCGCGGGGATGCAACCCCGGCTTACCATGAACCCGATGGTACCCATTGAAACCATTACCTCCTACATCGTGCAGGTGAGTTCGGGCGATGTTCCCTACGGTTCGGTGGAATACCGGACGATTTTCGCGGCCGGCATTACCCTGTTTTTATTTACCCTGCTGCTGAACAATATCAGCTGGTGGATTAAAAAGAAATTCGAGGTGAAGTTATGAGCACGCGCAGCGCGCAAATAAAAGACCGCCTGTTCCGCTACTGGGCCTTGTTCTGCACCCTGGTTGGGCTGGCCCTGCTGGCGGTGTTTATCGGGGATATCCTGATAAAGGGGTTCAGCCGGCTGGACTGGGATTTTATTGTTTCCCTGCCCTCGAGGCGGGCGAGCCGGGCGGGCATTTACACGGCCATAATGGGCACGGTGTGGATCATGGTGCTGACCTTTATCATTGCCTTCCCCATCGGGTTGGCGGCCGGCATTTACCTGGAAGAATATGCCCGCAAGGGCCGCCTGGCCAATATCCTGGAAGTGAATATAAACAACCTGGCCGGGGTGCCGTCCATTGTGTACGGTCTGCTTGGCCTGGGGGTGTTTGTGCGGTTTATGGGGCTGGGCAGCAGTGTGCTGGCCGGCAGCCTTACTTTGGCGCTGCTGGTTTTACCGGTCATAATTGTAACGACACGGGAAACCATACGCATGGTACCACAATCCATCCGGGAAGCAGCCTACGGGATGGGGGCCACCAAATGGCAGTTGATCCGGACCCAGATATTGCCGGCTTCCCTGGGCGGGATCCTTACCGGGGTGATCCTGGCCATCAGCCGGGCGATTGGGGAAACCGCCCCGCTCATCGTGGTGGGCGCCATGGCCTACGTGCCCTTCGTGCCCAGGACCCCGATGGATGATTTTACGGTGTTGCCCCTGCAAATTTATAATTGGACCAGCCGTCCGCAGAAGGAATTCCTGGTAAACGCGGCAGCTACCATCATTATCCTGCTGCTGATTACCTTCCTGATGAACGCGGTGGCCGTTTGGCTGAGGAACCGGTGGCAGAAAAAAGTAAATTGGTAAGAATATGGAAGTAGTGCATAAAATGATGCCTTTGCGCACGGAAATCCAAGCCGGTGAAAATGAAAAGCAGCTCACGGCACGCAACGTGACAGCCTGGTACGGGAATTTTGCCGCGTTGCGGAATATTACCGTGGACATTCCTTCACATGCTATCACGGCCCTGATCGGCCCCTCAGGGTGCGGGAAATCCACATTCCTCCGCCTGTTCAACCGGATGAACGACCTGATTGACGGCTTCCGCGTGGAAGGCGAGTTGGCCTTTAACGGGAAGAATATCTACGGGCGTGAAGTGGATGTGGCGCAGTTGCGCAAAGAAATCGGGATGGTGTTTCAAAAACCCAATCCTTTTCCCAAGTCTATTTTTGAAAATGTGGTCTACGGATTGAAAATTCAGGGAATCCGCAACCGGGGCCTGCTGGAGGAACGGGCCGAAAACGCCTTGCGGTTGGTGGGCTTGTGGGAAGAAGTAAGGGACAACCTGAAAAAATCAGCCATGGCCTTGTCAGGCGGGCAGCAGCAACGCCTGTGCATTGCCCGGGTCATTGCCGTGGAGCCTTCCGTAATCCTAATGGATGAGCCGACCTCTGCGCTGGATCCCATTGCGACCGCCCGTATTGAAGAACTGATCAATGAACTGAAGAGGGATTACACGATCGTCATCGTGACGCACAATATGCAGCAGGCGGCACGCGTAAGCGCGAAAACCGGTTTCTTCTATATGGGTGAACTGGTAGAATTCGATGAAACCGAGATAATATTTACGAATCCGAAAGAAGAAAAGACACAGAATTACATAACCGGCCGTTTCGGCTAAAGCCAATGCGTATGTCCAATTTGCAAAAAGCCATATTCCAGCTGAAAGAAGACATGATTGAAATGACCCGCCTGGTCAGAGCCCAGGTGGCCCGGGGCAAGGAAGCCTTTGTAAACGGAGACCTGGATCTTGCCCTCGAGATAAAAAAGATTGAAAACCGGGTCAACGCCATGGAACTGCATATCGACCAGCAGTGTGAAAATATCATAGCCTTATACAACCCCGTAGCCATAGATCTGCGGTTTGTCATGGCCATGATGAAAAGCAACACTGACCTCGAGCGTATGGCAGACAACGTGGAAGGCATTGCCAATTACATATTGGGCATAGGAGGGAAGTTTGATGAAAAAATAGTGGAAGCGTTCCGGGTGGTGGAAGAATACGATATCTGCCTGTCGATGTTTGATGATGCCATCGAAGCGTTTATCCGGCAAAACAGCAAACAGGCCCGCAAACTCTTCCGGAAAGACGATTTGCTGGATGAGATTAACCGCACCGCCACGGGCATAGCTCCTGACATGGTCAGGAAACACCCGGAGCAGGCGGAGCAAATCCTGGCAGCGATCAGCATCGTCCGAAAGCTGGAGCGTATCGGGGATCAGGTAACCAATCTGGCGGAAGAAATTATCTTTTACCTTGATGCCAAGGTTTTGAAACATACCAAACCGGGCAAGAAAGAGCGGAATTGAGACTCAGATTTTTTTCCATTTTTTCCAAAGCCGCATCACCGGGCTGGTAATCCGGCTCACTTCGAAATAGGAGACCTGCTCGGCTCCGAAACCCCTGAAAAAGCGCTCCACGGGTTCAATCATGCTTCCTTCGAAGTCGAAATACCGCGAGGTGTTCCGGGCCTGACGGATGGCTTCCCACATCAGCAGGCTCATGGCTCCGCTGTTTTTGTGTTCCGGATGGCTGGCGCCCATCAGGTAATAGGTGCAGTGCGCGTCCCAACTCAGCCAAAGGGCCGCGTGGAGATTTCCGTCTTCATCGCGGGCTTCCAGCACCCGGCTGCGCCCCGCGGCATCTGCCACGGAAAATATGTCTCGGGCATAGGAGAGGGGGATGTGAAATCGCTTACCTGTGGCCAGGTAGGCCAGTTCCTTGAGCCGGTACACCGTTTCCAGCAAACCGGTTTCCTGAACCCGTGTGTTTTTCCCGCCCTTTTTCACCTGCCTGCGCATGCTTTCGGTCAGGCCCGCGAAGAGTTCGTCTTCGGTTTTGTCCAGGGCAAGCCGATAGGTGTACCGGGTGCTCTGGTGGAACCCGGCCCAGAAGTACGGCAGCCAGTTGGCCACTTCGGGGCGGAACGACTGCACAAACATGCCATAAGGCGGCAGCTGCCGGATCAATTTCGACATCAATTCTTTTTCCCAGCTCAGGCGGGTGCTTACTTTTTGGCCTTCGGGGTAAACGATCCACGGGCCGAGGTAAGGAACCAGGAAAGGCTGGTAGCAGAGCGACTGGCCCCATTTGCGTTTGAGAAACCACGGCTGCGCGGCCACCACTTCCCCGCCTTTCTCCACCAGGGCAATGCCCCACTCGCTGCCACCGGCTGCGGCTTCCAGCCAGGCAGCCTGCAGGTAAACAGGCAGTTGAGGATGCTTTTTGCAAAATTTCCGGTATAACGTCAGCCCGGGGACCATTCCTTTCTTTTTGCTAAAATAGAAGACCCGGAGGAAATACCTTGTAAAGCTTTTCACGGCTGTTTTGAATAATTTCGCACCAATGCCTGATTTCCGCTTAAACACATTGATCATTGGCGCGGGCCGCTCCGGCACTACTACCCTGTTCGAATACCTGCGGCAACACCCGGAGGTATGCGCCAGCCACATCAAGGAAGTCCACTTTTTCAGCTTTGATGACCTGTTTAAGCGGGGCACGCCCTATCTGCAGTCTTTTTTCAGGCGCTGGGAAGGAAAACACACCCTCACGGCCGACACTTACCTGCTGGCCATGCCCGACCTGGCGGAAAGGATTTACCGCTACGATTCCCGGATCCGCCTCGTGGTCATGTTGCGCGATCCCGTGCAGCGGGCGGTGTCGAACTACCTGTATTCCTTGCGCTTCGGCTACGAAAAGCCGGAGATTACCCTGCGCGACAGCCTGTTGCGCGAAACTTCGGTGCTGGCCCTGGCAGACCCCGTTCAGGTCAACAACCTGTGCCACGCCTGGGGCAGCCTCTACGGCCGCCTGCTGCACGACTGGCTGAAGGTCTTCCCCCGTGAACAGGTATTCACCGGCCGCCTGGAAGACCTTTCGGAAAACCGGGATGCCTTCCTCAGCCGCGTGCTGGATTTCATGGAACTGCCTGACTTTGACTTCCGGGAAATCCCACCGCAGAACATTGCTGCCGAAGCCCGCGTTAAATCCCTGGAACAGGTGCTGCTCAACCGCCAGCACCCGCTCCGCAAGGCGGCCCGCAGCTGGCTGCCGGCTTTCCTGCGCAAAGCCATCATCCGTTCCGGTCTGCTTGACCTTGGCCACCGGCTCAACCGCAGGCCGACCGAAGTGCCGGAACCCTCTCCGGAAGACGTGGATGCCTTAAAGGAATACTTCAGGGAAGATATACAGCTACTTAAAAATAAATTTAGTATCGAATATAATATTTAATATTTTCGCTCTATCCGAATACTGTCAAAGAAAGCATTGAACCAGAATATAATATTTAAATATTTTACGATTCATCAGAAGTATATAATATAATTACAATAAAAAAAAGCGGCAATTAAATTAACTGCCGCTTAAAAAACCTAAATTTCAGCAATGAAATAAATGAAAATATAAATATTAATCACCCGGAAATGCAACAGTGTCCTGGCCCATTGCCAAAATATTGCGGATATCCTGATCAGTCAGGTTTTTAAACAGTTCGGCTGGCATTTCCCCGGCATATTGGCAGTTTGGATGATCATAATCATACGGCATACCAAAGTGTGCTTTATGAACAACTTCAGGTACATCCCCACGACACATTCCTCCAATGAATTCACCTTCCGGTTTACAATAAACATTAATAGCGGTTCCGTCTGCGCCATGACATGTTTTACAAATAGAATTGTAAGTAGCCAATCCGGCAGTTGGATCTCCCCCTTTACCAATGTTCGTATAGGTAATAGACCCGTTTGGATAGGTTCCGGTAACCGTCATGTCTGTAAAATCATATATGTTTCTTGAATCTTCTTTTAGAAATTTAACAATATCCCAAATTTGATCGTCAGTTAGCCCAATTGCTCCATAATCGGGCATAGTAGCATCATAAGTATTTCCACTTCTTCCTCCGGTATTTTTTACAGCATCAAACACTTCCCTCGGTGTATGATTACGACTCCATTCATATAAATTTACATCGGCTACTTCAGGATAATCTGGACTTGCCGCTTTACCAATTAATGCACCTTCTCTACCTAATAAATCCCAACCATGACAACTTTTGCATCTAAAAAAATTAGCTTTTGAGGCATAAATATTGTTTGTATGTAAATTAGTTTCATTTAAGACGTGATCATACAAACGAGCCCCTATCGTTCCGTCAGCATTTTCATAAGCAATTTGATCCGGATCAACTTTTTTCTTGCAACTCATTACTGAGAAAATGGCAGTACTGATCAGCAAAATGATTGATAATCCGATAATAGTTTTTGTTCTCATCATGTGTAACTATTTGAAATTATCTCGTTGTTTTATTCAGGCATATCATCAAATTGGCCAACGAGAATATCCAAAATGATGATGACCAATTAGGTTTAATTGACTAATTGCAAAGTTTTAATGGATTTTATCCTGAAGCTATGATTTGGGTTAACTAATTAATTGCATTTATGCAAAAAATTCTTTGCTTTTTTTGAAAAGTGATTCGAGAGTGTACTATAAATTATTTTAGCATTTTGAAATAAAAGATTCAATTCATTGTTCTAAATTCCGGAAAAAACACTTGAATATGGCAAAATTATCTCACGTATAGAGTGCAAATTCTTTATTGTAATAGCTTTACCTTTTATACCAACGATTCCTTCGTTTTTAAAAAATGATATAACCCTGCTAACCTGTTCAATATTGGTTCCTGCGAGCTCTGCTATAATACGTCTAGACCTTACTCCATTAAGTGTGTGATCTTTATTATTTATACCAAAAGTTTCTGCAATATAATTAAGTGCAAAAGCAACTCTTTCTCGTACAGACATAAACGCAAAATATTTTAAACGAAGCTCACATTTTTGAAGCTCATCAGCATAATATGACATAATGCTTATACCTAACTTAGTATTGGTTGTAAAAAGTCTTTCAATCGTATTGTTGTTAAAAAAACAAATTTCAGAATTTGATAAACAAATAGCACTTGTGCTGTGCGATTCATTTGTATGAGTATAACGTCCAATAATATATCCATCGGAAGCTAATCGCACAATTTCTTCCTTAACGGAATTACTACTAACAATAATGACATTACCTTTTTTAATAAAGAATATACCATTGATCGGAGACCTTTCTACAAATATTGTTTGACCTTTTTTAAAATACAATATTTTTTTATTCTGATTTAGATATTCAAAAGAATGCGTGCAATAATTCTTTACCAGGCAACTGTTTGTATCACATCGTTCGCAACTTGTATGTATATCGATTAACGTTTTGTGATTCATGGAATTAAATTATTCTCATATGATATGCTCATCATTGAAAATATTGCAATCAATCGTTTAGGGGATTTTAAAAACAAAAGCGAATAAGGCTTAAATATTTGTTACTAACAATGACTAATCTCAATTTCTCCTTAATTTTCAGGTTAATCAGTTAATAAGAAGAAAAAATCCGGTGGGTCTTAAATTTATTATGCTGATGCTAATTGAAAAATCCGCCTTATTGTCTTTCTTATTTGATTCTACCGGGATATTTTTTTCTTACCAACAATGGATGCAATGGCAAATATGAAATAACGGCTTTTAATAATATGCTTTGCTGATGAAGAACCCGGCTCATCCATGGCCAGGCGCTGCAGATGGGTGCGAATGATGTCGGTTTTCAGGCCTGCGCTGCCAAAACTCAGGTCACATACTGTGCCCAGCCAGCGGATAAATGAGGCCGGAAGGTTGGCGTCAGTGAACGGAAAAGAAAAAACGCGCAGCGGCTGAGGACATTGCCTGTGCAGCCATTCCAGGCTGGCAGTGACCTGATTTTTCCTTTCAAGTTCGTCAAGCAGCCGGAAATCCGGGTGGTCTAGGCTGTGGCTGCCCACGGTAAACCCCTTGCCTGCCAGCCATTGAAGGTCTTCTTCGTCCATGAACGGGCGCTCTTCGTCCAGCCATGCGCTAAGGTCCGTTCCCGTTTCTTCCAGGAGCCGGTCCAGTTCCCCGACATTTCGGTGGGTCATGGCAAGCAGTTCTTTCCGGAGGCGGGGTTGCCGCTGTAGGATGATACCCGCCTTGTAGCGGTAAAACAGCTCCCGGTTTCCGATGAATGCCGGGTTAACAAAAAACGTGGCTGGCACGCCTTCTTCCAGCAGAAGGGGGGCGATCTCTTCCCGGCAACAGCGGAGACCGTCATCGAAACTAAGATGCATCAGCGGTCGGCCTTTTGTTGTATTTCCCCGCTCTATTGTGGCTATGGATAGTACCCGATCAAGTCCGACCGGAGTGAAATTTTTTAGCAGGAATTCCAAGTCGGCCCGGAATTCCTCCGGCCGGAGAACCCGGTAAAAAGGGTTCAACCAGGGAAGCGATTCTGCGCTCACCGCATGATAAAACGGGAGAAAAACTGGCAATGAATTCACCCGGCTTAGCCAGGTAAATGGTAAAATGCGGGCCGGGTAACCAGCCAGTTGTCTTAATCTTGAACGCATGCTGTGAAAATAGAAATTCGAAGTCAAACCATTTGCCGGGATATAAACCACGGAAAAATTGAAGAAACCTTCTAATACTGTACTTTTTCACCGTTTCGTATTGTGCTGATAATACGGCAAAGTACATGTCAAAATAATAACTTTTCAAAGTGGAAAAGTTACTTCCGCAGGCTTTTCTAAGATAATAATGATTCCTTACATTTAAATTTATTTCACTAAAAAACGGTAGTTATGAAACGCGTCTTTTGGCTGATAATGCTGTTGCAGGCGGCATTGGCGCTTACAGCCCAGGCCCCCCAAAGCATCAATTACCAGGCCGTGGCCCGTGATGGTAGCGGCAATTTGTTAACCAATCAATCAATCAACGTACGGTTTACCATTCATGAAAATACAGCGGCAGGTCCGGTGGCTTACCAGGAAGTGCACAATACATTCACCAACGATTACGGTCTGTTTACCTTGAAGATTGGGGAAGGAACGGTGTACATGGGATCTTTCAGTGCGATACCCTGGGGAAGCGCCAGTTGTTTTCTGCAGGTGGAACTGGATGCCGGCAGCGGTTATGTGGACATGGGTACCAGCCAGCTGGTGAGCGTGCCTTATGCCATCTTTGCCAATGAGGCGGGCAATGTGATACAATACACAGCAGGTACGGGTATTGACATCACAGGTAACACCATCACCAACACAGCCCCGGATCAGACAGTGACCCTGACTGGTGCTGGCGCGACCACGGTGACAGGCACCTACCCGAACTTCACCATCAGTTCAACCGACAACAACACCACCTATTCCGCGGGTACGGGCATCAGCATTAGCGGCACCACGATCAGCAACACCGGTGACACGGATGCATCGGATGACATCACCAACACCACTTCAGCCGGGGGCGACTTGTCCGGCACCTATCCCAACCCCACGGTGGGCGCCCTGCAGGGCAACGCGGTGAGCAGTACCGCTCCCTCCAGCGGACAGGTCCTCAAATGGGACGGTTCGGCCTGGGCCCCGGCCGCGGACGATAACACCACCTACACGGCCGGCACGGGACTGGCCCTGACGGGCACCACCTTCAGCAACACCGGTGACACGGATGCATCGGATGACATCACCAACACTACATCAGCAGGTGGTGACCTGTCCGGCACCTATCCCAACC
>CAYRDC010000005.1:72505-147743 GCA_964422925.1 uncultured Chitinophagales bacterium
CAGGTGGTGACCTGTCCGGCACCTATCCCAACCCCACGGTGGGCGCCCTGCAGGGCAACACGGTGAGCAGCACGGCACCATCCGTCAACCAGGTGCTCAAATGGAATGGAACGGCCTGGGCTCCGGCCGCGGATGACAATACCACCTATTCGGCCGGCACGGGCATTAGCATCAACGGCAACACCATCAGCAACACGGGCGACACGGACGCCTCGGACGATATCACCAACACCACCACCGCAGGGGGCGACCTCTCAGGCACTTATCCCAACCCCACCGTGGACGCACTACAGGGCAATGCCGTGAGCAGCTCTGCTCCTTCCAGTGGCCAGGTGCTCAAATGGAACGGCACGGCCTGGGCTCCGGCAGCGGATGACAATACCACCTATTCGGCCGGCACGGGTATTAGCATCAGCGGCACCACCATCGGCAACACGGGCGACACGGATGCCTCGGACGATATCACCAACACCACCACCGCAGGGGGCGACCTCTCAGGCACTTATCCCAACCCCACCGTGGACGCACTACAGGGCAATGCCGTGAGCAGCTCTGCTCCTTCCAGTGGCCAGGTGCTCAAATGGGACGGTTCGGCCTGGGCTCCGGCCGCTGATTCCAGCAGCGACAACGACTGGCTTGTTTCCACCAATACCGTGTATGTAGACAGCAGCAAAACAGTGGAAAGCGGTTCCGGAACCCAGCCGATGGTTTCCATTCATGCCGGATATATTGCTTACAGGAACACGGGACATTCCGTATTCATGGGAGAACAGGCCGGAACTTCAGATGACCTCAGTACCAATCAAAATGTATTTGTTGGCTACCGGTCCGGGAAAAACAATACTTCTGGAGATAATAATGCAGCTTTTGGCGCTATGGCGCTTGAGTCAAATACAACCGGTACAAGTAATGTAGCTATCGGCCCAAAAGCTTTATATACGAATAGCACCCGCAGCAACCTGGTAGCCGTAGGCGATTCGGCCTTGTTCAACAACGGCACTGGGGCCACAGCAAACAATGAAGCTGTGGGAAACACGGCTATTGGTTCCAAATCGCTGTACGCCAACACCACCGGGTCATATTGTACCGGGGTGGGCTATAATACACTGTATTCGAATACCACGGGATGGAATAATACAGGAGTAGGATATAATGCGTTAAATGCCAATACAACTGGTACCAATAATACCGCTGTGGGACCTTATGCACTTTCCGTCAATATCTCCGGAATAAGAAATACGGCAATTGGGCCCTGGACTTTGAATAGTAACACCTCGGGCTCTTATAACATCGGGAACGGCTATAGCGCTTTATATTCTAATACAACCGGAAGAAGAAATACAGCAATTGGCGTGGAGAGCTTGGATTTAAATACTACCGGAAATAACAATAGCGCTATCGGATATTCAGCCATGTGGCATAATACCATTGGATATTCCAATGTAGCTGTAGGGGTAAAATCTTTATACCGCAACACTACCCGTAGCAACCTGGTAGCCATTGGAGATTCTGCTTTGTATAATAACGGTACCGGGGCCACCAGCAATGTTCAGGCCACGGCTAACACGGCAGTAGGTTCCAAATCATTGTTTGCCAACACCACAGGGTATTCCAACACAGCCACCGGTTATCATTCTTTGTACAGCAATACAACGGGTTATCAGAACACTGCCTTTGGCCGGAATGCACTGTATTCCAATACTATAGGTTTTGATAATACGGCTACTGGTTATAGCGCCCTGTATTCCAATACCACGGGATATAAAAATACAGCTTATGGTTTTATGGCTCTTTATTCGAACACTACCAGTTCATTTAACACAGCTGTTGGGTATAATGCACTATATTCAAACACTACAGGTTGGGATAATACAGCAATAGGATTTGCTGCCCTTAGTTCAAATACCACCGGAAGCAACAATTCAGCGCTTGGCATGCATGCATTGTTTTCTAATACTACAGGTAATCAAAATACAGCGCTTGGGTACTATTCACAGTATTTAAATACCAATGGTAGCAGTAACACATCAGTGGGTTACCAATCACTTTATTCTGTAACTATAGGAGGGAATAATACTGCTATTGGGACATTTGCCCTTCACTCCAGTACAACCGGGATTAATAATACGGCTATTGGGTATCATGCATTGTATAGTAACACTACAGGTTCCTACCGTACGGCAGTAGGGTATTATGCCAACAATTTGGGAACGGCATACGATAACAGCACCGGGTTGGGGTATAATGCAGCCCCTTCTTCTTCCAACCGTGTGCATGTTGGCAATACTTCCGTAACCTGGATAGGCGGTCAGGTGGGTTGGAGCACCTATTCGGACGCCCGGATTAAAGAAGATGTGCGCGAGGATGTGCACGGGCTGGACTTTATCCTGAACCTGCGGCCGGTGACCTATCGCTACGATATTGAGAAGGAGCAGCTCCTTATGACCGGCCAGGTGGATACCAATGAATGGAAGGGAAAGTATGACATTGAGAACATCCGTTTCAGCGGGTTCATCGCCCAGGAAGTGGAGCAGGCGGCTAAAAAAGCGGGCTATGTCTTCAGCGGGCTCCAGAAGCCGGTAAATGAAAACACCCTGTACAGCCTGCGTTACGCAGAGTTTGTGGTGCCGCTGGTGAAGGCCGTGCAGGAACAACAGGAAATCATCCGGCAACTGCAAGAAGAAAACCGCAAACAGGAGGAAACAATAAAAGCCCTGCAACAGGAAGTTTCCGCCCTGAAAAAGTAGGGGTCAAAAAAAGAGGCTGTCTACCGGCAGCCTCTTTTTTTATGCGTGAATATTTGCTTTAATGGGTAGCCAGGTACCGGGCCACGCTTTCGTGGGTTTCCTTCATGCCTTCCTTTCCTTCTTCCCAGTCGGCCGGACAAACTTCCCCGTGTTCTTCACTGAAGCGCAAAGCTTCCACCATGCGCAGGGCTTCGTGTATGCTTCGGCCCAGCGGCAGGTCGTTCACGATCTCATGCCGCACCACGCCTTCCTTGTCGATCAGGAACAAACCGCGGTATGCCACCGGAGCACCTTCAAAAAACACTTCACCGTTGTCGTTGTAATCGTAATCTCCGGCCAAAACCCCGTAGTTCATGGAAATGGTTTTGCTCAGGTCAGAAACCAACGGATAGGTAACCCCTTTTATACCCCCATCCTTTTGCTCGGTTTGGAGCCAGGCCCAGTGGCTGTATTTGGAGTCCACTGAACAGCCAACCACTACAGTATCACGGCTTTCAAACTCCACCAAGTGCTTCTGGAAAGCAATAATTTCGGTCGGGCAAACAAAAGTGAAATCCAGGGGATAAAAGAAAAACACTACGTATTTCTTCCCCAGGTACTGTTCCAATGAAAAATTCTCTACAAATTCACCCCCATTCACTACGGCATCCGCCTGGAAAGAGGGTGCTTTTTTTCCAACTAATGACATGTTTAACTGATTTTTTTGGTTTTTGAATTGAGTCACAAAGTTATTGCTTTTCCCTGATATAACAGGGTAATGGGCTGAACTATATTTAACAAACCCCATCCGGATTTGGTTTGCAAAAAAGGGGGAAATAATCTAATCATTTTCCGGGAAAATGGTTTGCCCGTTGTTTCGTATATTTGTTTTATCCAGCATCACCATAAAACAGTGCCTATGAAACGCGTTTTTACGATATTGTTGATTACCGCGGCCGGGGGATGGGCTCTAGCTCAGGATTCCCTGCCCAATGCCAGTTTTGAGCACTGGCTGGCCAACCCATTATATGACGAGCTGGCCGACTGGAATTCCACCAATGACATTATAGGGAATTTTATACAGTGTATGTCCCAGACCACAGATGCCGCAGACGGCAATTACGCGGTAAGGCTCGAATCCAAATATTTTCCTTTGGCCGGACAGGCTGTTCCGGGGGCGGTTACCACTGCCGACATTGCGGTGGATGCCAATTTCCACCCGGTATTTACCGGTGGTGCTCCATTCAGCAAAATGCCGGTGGCGGTTACGGGCATGTACCAGTACGCGCCCACACCGGGAGACACCGGAGCCATCAGCATCGTGCTTACTCATTATGACGCAGCCAATGATACAACCCTCGTGGTGGGCATGGGCGGCTTTTTCTTTATTGACAGTACCAGCGGGTATACGCCTTTTGTGGCACCGGTTACCAATTTCCTCCCTATGCCGCCTGACACTATGATGGTGCTGATCAGCTCTTCCATCCTTACAATTCCGCCAACCGGTAGCGTACTGATTGTGGATGCACTGGGATTTACGTGGCCGGCCGGCACTTGGGGTCCAGGGGATGAAGCAACTGCCGTGATCTATCCGAACCCGGCTTCTTCCGAAGCGGTTATGGCATTGCCTGCCCAGTGGAATGGATACCGGCTGGAGCTGTATGACTTGCTCGGCAATCGCTTCCATCGGGAAATTATTCGTAGTTCCGAAGTGCGGTTTTCGGTGTATAACTTCCCCGATGGCCTCTATTTCTACAGTATCATCAGTCCGCAGGGAGAAATAGCCGGTACCGGGAAATTTCAGGTAAGGCACTGAACGGGTGTAAAAACTATTTTTGCGGGGTTACGCAGAACGCGTAACCCTTTTTTAATTCCGGTATTATGGATTGGCAGCTACTTCTCAGCTTTGCGACTCTTACGTTCATGGAAATCATCCTGGGCATTGATAACCTGATTTTTATTTCCATTCTTTCTTCCCGCTTGGATAAGCGGACTGCACTGAAGGCCCGGCTTATTGGCCTTTCGCTGGCCCTGGGCATACGCATATCCCTGTTGTTTGCCCTGGTCTGGATCATCCGGCTTACAGAACCGGTTTTGACCATCGGCAGTTACGGGGCCAGCTGGCGCGACCTGATCCTGCTGGCCGGAGGACTTTTCCTGCTGTACAAAAGCGTGACAGAAATCCATCATAAGCTGGAAGGAGAAACGCAAAACCGGTCAATGCGGAAACCAGGAACTTTCGGGAAAATCGTGTTACAGATTGTGGCGCTCGACATTATTTTTTCATTCGATTCCATCCTGACGGCCATAGGCTTGACTGACCTGCTGTGGGTCATGATTACCGCGGTGACGGTTGCCATGATCCTGATGTTTCCCGCCCTGGGATGGGTAAGCCGGCTCATTGAAAAGCATCCTTCCCTGAAAGTGCTGGCCTTATCTTTCCTGCTGCTGATCGGGTTCATGCTGGTGCTGGACGGTTTGCACCATCACATCCCGAAAGGGTATATCTACTTCGCGATGTTCTTCAGTTTGTTTGTCGAATGGCTGAATATCCGCATCACGCGCAGGTCCCGGCCGGTAAAAATCTGGCAGCCGAGGTTTGAAAACCCGGAAAACCCGTCCCGTGCATGAACCGACAGGTCCTGAAACTGGCTGTCCCAAACATTATTACGCACCTCACCGTGCCTTTGCTGGGCCTGGCCGACACGGCCATTATGGGGCACCTGCCTTCCCCGGTGTTCCTTGGGGCCATTGCGCTGGGCAGCGTGGTGTTCAATTTCATTTTCTGGGGATTCGGCTTCCTGCGCATGGGTACCACGGGGATTACCGCCCAGGCTTATGGCGCGGACGACCGGGAACAACTCATACAAACCCTCGCCCGTGGGGTGGCGCTGGCTATTTTGCTGGGGCTGGCGCTGATCCTGACCACGGGCGGCATCGCGTGGCTGGGGTTCCATTTTGTAAAAGGAGAGGAGGAGGTGCGCCTCCTGGCGAGTTCCTATTTCCGAATCCGGGTGCTGGCGGCACCGGCTACCCTGGTGCTCATGGTGTTTTACGGTTGGTTCCTGGGCATGCAGAATGCCCTCTTTCCCATGCTTATCGCCATTCTGGTGAATCTGCTGAATATCGGCTTCAACCTGTTTTTCGTCTTCGGGCTGGGCTTTACCTCTGACGGGGTGGCCTGGGGCACAGTTTGCGCGCAGTACACCGGCCTGTTCCTGGGCCTCTTGCTGATTGGCAGTAAATACCGCTACCTGCTGGACTACTTCCGGAAAAAAGCCCTCCTGCAGCCAGCCCGGCTGAAAGTGTATTTCCGGGTGAACCGCGACCTGTTTATCCGCACCCTGGCATTGTTATTCGTGTTTTACTTTTTCACCGTCCAGTCTGCCAACCTGGGCGAAGCCGTGCTGGCCGGCAACGCGGTGTTGCAGCAGCTGATTTCCCTGGTTTCCTATGCGGTGGACGGGTTTGCCATCGCGGCTGAAAGCCTGGTGGGGCGGTATACGGGCGAGGCCAACATGCAAAACCTGAAAAAAGCCATCCGGGTGGTTTTCCGCTGGGGGATGTCTTTTGGCGTGGTGTTTACCTTGCTGTTCCTTGCCGGGGGCCGCGAGCTGATCCGGCTGCTCACCGACCAGCCCGAAACCCGCGCTTTTGCTATCCGGTATTTGCCCTGGGTTATCGTACTCCCAGTGGTCAATGCCGCCTCTTACCTCTGGGACGGTGTGTACATCGGCCTGACGGCCACCGCGCTGATGCGCAATATCATGATCGGGGTGGTGGCCGTATTGTACGTGCCGGTGTTTTACCTGCTCCGCGATGACTGGGGCGCCAACGGCCTGTGGCTGGCGTTTACCCTGTTCATGCTGTTCCGCGGAGTTTTCATGACCTGGTATGCCCGCAGGGCGGTCAGGCGGGCTATTTCCCTTTGAAATCCGGTGCCCGTTTTTCG
This sequence comes from uncultured Chitinophagales bacterium, assembly GCA_964422925.1. Classification (GTDB taxonomy): domain Bacteria; phylum Bacteroidota; class Bacteroidia; order Chitinophagales; family S012-47; genus CAYRDC01. Next base: position 79,184 of record CAYRDC010000005.1, read on the forward strand.
ATAAAAGACTGCATACCTTCTTTCTGGTCCCGCGAGGCAAAGGTCAGGTAGAAATTCCTGCGCTCATACAGCAAGCCGTCATCCAGGGATGTATTGAAAGCCCGGAGCACGGATTCTTTGGCGAGCCGGACGGCAACAGGAGACATGGCGGCAATCTCTTCGGCAAGATCCAGGGCTTCTTCCAGGTACAGGTCGACCGGTACCACCCGGTTGACCAAACCGGCCCGCAGGGCTTTTTCCGCGTCAATGAACCGGCCAGTGAGGATCATTTCCATAGCCAGGGCTTTTCCCACGACCCGGGTAAGCCGCTGGGTTCCGCCCGCGCCCGGCATGGTGCCGATTTTGATCTCCGGCTGCCCGAAACGCGCGGTCTCGGAGGCAATGATCATATCGCAGGTCATGGCCAGTTCACAGCCTCCGCCCAGGGCAAAGCCCGAAACAGCCGCGATGATCGGTTTGCGGGTGCGCTTGATCTGATCCCAAGTGGCAAACTGGTCGGCTTCCCACATCTCAATAGCGGATTTTCCGGCCATTTCCTTGATATCCGCCCCGGCCGCGAACGCCTTCTCATTGCCGGTAATCACGATCACCCGTACTTTTTCATCCGCGTCAAGCGATTGCAGGGTGTCCCGCAGTTCGCCCATTAGTTGCAGGTTCAGCGCGTTCAGGGAATCAGGCCGGTTAAGCCGGATGAGCGCTATGTATTTCCGTGCTTCACGTTCAAGTTTAATGAGTTCGTATTTCATGTTGTGAATCAGTGTTTTAAGTTCATAAGGTAGTCAGGGCTGCCAGGAGGAATCCCGAGGTGATCGCCAGCATTTTCAACAAATTAAAATGATGGCTTCTGCTGCCGGATTCAAACATCAGGGTCGTGGAAATATGGAGGAAGGATCCAGCCACGACTGCCAGTACGTAAGTTAGCCCGGAGGCCAGGCCAAAAATCCAGTCGGACAAGGCACTGCTTAGTGGGGTCATGAGAGAAAACAGCAGCAGGAGCCCAATCGAGGATAATTTTTTTAATGAAGTGGTTACCATCAGGCTGGCCAGGGCAATGGCGGCCGGGATTTTATGGATCAGGATCCCCCAGAACAGGGATTGGTGATGAATGTCCACGAGGGAGACACTACTTTCTGACAGTGGAATGCCTTCCATGAGGCTGTGAAGACATAAACCCGCCATGATGCTGATGAGCAGGGCCCGGTCCGGATGCGCCCGGCCGTGGGCGTGCCCGTGTTCAATCCCTTTCGAAAAATATTCAATCAGGACCTGAAGCAGGAACCCCGCCAGGATGAACAAAGCGACCCAGTGGATGCCGGTCAACAAAACCTTGGGGCCGAGGTCCAGGATGGTTATGCCGAACACGTAAGCCCCGCTGACGGCCAGGATAAAACGTTGTAGTTGCTGGCTCATCTGGCCGTACACATAGGTCAGCCATCCGGCTGTCAGCGGCAGCAGAATCAGTAAAATGTATTCAATCCAATTCATGTACGGACGGGTACAAATTTGTAAAAAGCCCGGGAAACAATCCACCCGGTGAATATCCCCAGCAGGGCACCACCCAGCACGTCAGCCGGGTAATGCACCCCCACGTACACCTGGGCGAAGGCGATAAGTGCGGCCCAGGTGAAAAGCACCGGCCGTATCCAGCGCATCCTGGTGCGAAGCAGGGCGCTGATGATCATGGCCAGGCTGAAATGATTGGCCGCGTGCGAGGAAGTGAAACTGTACCCGTTGCTGCAACGGTTTAGGACCAGGTGCACACAATCCATGATGTCCGGAGCCGCGCAGGGGCGCAGCCGGTGAAACAGGGGCTTCAGCAGGTGGCTGCTCACCAGGTCCGACAGCACGACCGCTATCACTATGGCCGTAATGTAAAATACCGCCCGGCCCTTGTATTTCCAAACCATCCACGCGGTCAGCACCGCGTAGAAAGGGAACCAAGTGTACTTAAACCTGATCCAGGGCATTACAGCATCCAGCGCATCGCTGGCGAGGCCGTTATTGATCGCGAAAAAAAGGGAATGGTCGATATGGCGGAGGAATTCAATCATGGGTCTGGGCCAGCATAATCAGCCGGTCGGAACGGTTTTCATCATAGGGTTCCAGCCGGTAATTGCCAAAGATACGCAGCAGCCTCAATCCGCCAGCCCGAAAATCCTGTTGAAAATCCTCCAGGGTGATAGCCTGCACTTTTTCGTAGAAATGATAGTCCCGCCCGTTGGCACGGAAGCGAATATCCTTGATGATAAACCCGTTTTCAAGTTTCCGGCTGATGTGGAAGTCAATGCCTTCCCGGTGAATCGTCTCTTCCTTCACCATGGACCGTACCGCGCGGTGGACATTCAGGAAATCAATGAGCAGCCGGCCTTCCGGCCGTAAGCCCTGCCTGACGGCCTGAAGGGTTTTCAGGTTCTCTTCCCGTTGCTCAAAATACCCGAAGCTGGTGAAAAAGTTAAAGATATAGTCAAAGGCTCCCGGCCGGAACACTTTCCGCATGTCATGCACCGCAAATTCGGTGTTGGCAGGGGTGTTCCTGCGGGCTTCGGCAATGTTTTCCGGGGAAATGTCAATGCCGGTTACCCGGAACCCGTAGCGGGCCAGCTCCCGTGCATGGCGCCCCGTACCACAGGCCATGTCCAACATCCGGCTGCCGGGCCTGGGGGAAAGGTATTGCACGAGATTTTTAATGAAAAAGGCCGCTTCTTCCTCGTTCCGGTCGCGGTACAGGATTTTGTACCAGGGGGTTCCGAACCAGGTAGCGAACCAGGGCTTTTGTTCCATGCCAGCGGCTTTGGGTCAAAATTAACAATCCATGCGGCTAAATATTCCGGGACTTCGTATTTTGCTGTGAATTATTCCATCCCATGAAGATAATCAGATTCATAGCTATCACAGCCTTTGGGGTTTTTCTGGCAGGAATGTCAGGATGTGCCTCAGACAAAGGCCAAAACGAAGTTCCGGAATACACAGGCGCGGATGCCTCGATGGATTTGTTTTACCAGTCACGGGCGTACCCGGTTGATGAAATTCCGGTAGAAAAGCTGGCAAAAGCCTTTGAAACGCAACGAATGGAGGCTTCTACCCGCGGCAGCCGGTTTTCCGGCAGCTGGCATGCCCTCGGGCCGCTGAACTTTGGCGGGCGCACCCTGCAGATCACTTTCAACCCGCTGGATCCGCGGACGGTGTATGCCTGTTCGGCCAGCGGAGGACTTTGGGTAAGCCGCAGCGGGGGAGTGGGCCCCACGGCCTGGCAAAGGGTAAATACAGGCTACCCGGTGTCAAGCACTACCTGCCTGGCGATCAGCGCTGCCGATACGGGCCTAATGTTTCTCGGAACAGGGGAAGTGTACAATTATGGGTTGGCGGGAACCGGTTATGCTGTCTGGCCCACCCGTGGGTTTTACGGGATCGGTATCCTGAAAACCCGGGACGGAGGGAAGACCTGGACGAAAAGCCTGGACTGGTCTTCCGGACCTTTGCGGGGCGTGTGGATGATTAAATTCAACCCGCAGAATGCAGCAACTCTCTGGGCCGGAACCACGGAAGGTTTATACCGGTCAACCGATACGGGCAATACCTGGCAGCTCGCGCTCAACGTGAAAATGGTGACGGATTTTCTGATTCATCCGCAGGATACCCTGATCATGCTGGCGGCCTGCGGAGACCTCGGCAGCCCGGGGCACGGATTGTACCGGAGTGCGGATGGCGGGAATACCTGGCAAAAACTGGGCACCGCGGAAGGGATTCCGGATTTCTACGGGAAAATCATGCTGGGCATTTGCAAGGGCAGCCCGGACAACATGTACGCCTCGATTGGCTACCCCGACAACGCCAGGGAACTGTACCGTTCCACCGACAAAGGAGCCCATTGGCAGCCCATGACCACCGATCGCTACGCCTACGGCTGGTTTGCGCATGACCTCAGCGTGCATCCCGCTAATCCGTTGGATGTCATTTGCGCGGGGGTGAGCGTTTACAAACTGCAGGTGCCTGGTGACAGCCTCTCGGAGAAATCGCGCTGGTGGGCATGGGACATGAGTGCCACGCCTATCGGTGGCCCGGAAGGACCTCCGGATTACGTGCATGCGGATATCCATGACATAGTCCGCCACCCGGACACGCCTGAAATCGTCTATTTTGCCACGGATGGCGGCATATTCCGCTCGCTCGACAACGGGGAAACCTTCAGCGGGCATAACGGGGGCTACCAGACCCAGCAATTCTACCAGGGACTGGCCACTTCCTGGTCGGATTCGATGTTCGCCCTGGCCGGCATGCAGGACAATTCCACGGCTGTTTACGAAGGTCATTACTCATTCAGGCGGGTCGTTGGCGGGGACGGGGCCTACTGCATTATCAGGCAATGGAATGACAACGTGGTGTATGCCTCTACCCAATGGGGGCGGCATTACAAATCAACAAACCACGCGCAGAATTTCAGTTACCTGTCCGGGCTGGATTACCACATTTACAACACCAACTTCGTTTCTCCGCTTGTGGCAGTGCCGGGGCAGCCTGATGTGCTGTTCGCGGGCAAGGATTCGGTGTACAAATCAACCAACGGGGGGCTGAGCTGGGCGAACCTGGGACAGATAGACAACGGCCGTCCCGTGCTGGCCCTGGCGATTAGCCGTTCCAACGCGAATGTACTGTACGCGGCCACTTCTCCCATGTACCTGAGCCCCGGGATAACGGTAACGCTGGATCCACCGGCCGGGCTCTTCCGCTCGGATGATGGCGGGCAAACCTGGAGCAGTATCCGGAACGGGCTGCCTGACCGTTTTTACAATGACATAGCCATTGACCCGTCCGATTCCCAAACCGCTTTTGTCGCGCTGGGAGGGTATGGCTCGCATCACATTTACAATACAAGGGACGGTGGAAATACCTGGTCGGTCTCGGATTCGGGCCTGCCCGACTTGCCCGTGAATGCGCTGCTGATTGATCCTTCCAGGCCCAAATACATGTATGCCGGCACGGACCTTGGCGTGTATGTGTCTGCCGATTCCGGAGCCACCTGGTCTCTGTACAGCGATGGCTTGCCCGAAGCGGTGATTGTATACGACCTTGCCGTCACAGCAAACCATCGCCTGATAGCCGCCACCCATGGCAACGGCCTTTACATGGGGGACATGATGGGTGCTCCTTTGGGAACAGGCCTTTCGATACCGGCCAACGCGCTGATGCTTTATCCGAACCCGGTTTCGGATTATTTGAAAGTCGCCTATAATCTGCCGGATGCGAACGGAACCTGGGCAGTTTATTCCCTGGATGGCCGGGTTCTTATGAGTGGCAGGCTGCAAAACCATTCAGGCGTTCTGGAACTGGATATGGAACATGTGATATCCGGCCAGTATCTGTTTGCTTTCCGGACCGGTGGCAGATCTTTGACCAGGCGGTTTGCCGTGCTGCACTAGCCGGGGGAATTAACATTTTTAAACAGGTTTCTGAGAGGCTTCAAACATTGATTCTTTTATCTTTGGCAATTCCTGTAGCAAAAAGCCTTTCATGAATCACCTGAAAAATGTTATGGCCGGGGTTGCATTTATCCTGGCTGCATTCCCTGTAACTGCCCAACCTTACAAGCAACCTGATGCGGGAGAACTGAAGGTTATGCTGGAAAAGCTCCGGCATACCCAGCGGGTGTTGTATATCGCAGCGCATCCTGATGATGAAAACACACGCCTGATTGCCTGGTTAAGCCTGGGGCGGAAAATCGATGTAGCTTACCTGGCTATTACCCGCGGGGATGGCGGACAGAACCTGATCGGGGAAGAGCGGGGCGATTTGTTGGGTGTTATCCGTACCCATGAATTGCTGGCTGCCAGGCGGATAGACTGGGGGCGACAGTTTTTTACCCGGGCCATCGATTTCGGTTATTCGAAAAGCGCGGAAGAAACCTTCCAGAAATGGGATCATGACCAGGTCCTTTCGGATGTGGTTTGGGTGATCCGCCAATACCGGCCTGACATTGTGATTACCCGTTTCCCGCCTGACCAGCGAGCCGGTCACGGGCATCATACGGCTTCAGCCATCCTGGCCGCTGAAGCTTTTCAGATGGCTGGCGACCCCGAAGCTTTCCCGGAACAACTGGAATATACCGAACCCTGGCAGCCGCGCAGGCTGCTCTTCAACACGTCCACCTGGTTTTACCAGCGGCAGGGCGTGGCCTTCGATGAATCCAGATTTTTAAAACTGGATGTTGGGGAATTTGATCCCTGACTGGGAAAATATTACACGGAAATTGCCGCGAAAAGCCGGAGCCAGCACCGCAGCCAGGGCTTTGGCATGCTGAGCAGCCGGGGCAGTCGAATGGAGTACTTCGAATGGGTGGCCGGTGATACGGCTGAAAACGATATCCTGGAAAATGTACCGGACGGTTGGAGTCAATGGCCGGGCGGTTCCCTGATCCAGGCCAGCCTCGACCGGGCGGCTGAAAATTTTAACCCGGACATGCCGTGGAAAATATTTCCCGACCTGTACGCTGCCTGGCAGGGGGTTCAAAAGCTTCCTTCCACTGACCTTACGCGTCAGAAAAGCCATGACCTCGTGGAGGCAATGCTGGCATGCACCGGCCTGTGGGCGGAAGCCACGGTCGGAAATTACGGCTATGCCCCAGGCGACAGCCTGCCGGTGCGGATCGAAGTGGTAACTCCTTCGCCCCTGAAGGTATGGATCGCTTCGGTGGGATTCAACCATAAAGGCTCCTGGCTGGCCTGTGATACCATGCTCCGGCCGGATCTGCCCTGGGCTCTTGAGGAAAAAATCTATTTGCTTCCGGAAACACCATTCACCGGACCTTACTGGCTGGAACGGGAAAAGGGCGATAAGGAAATGTTCCGGGTTGGCAACCAGCAATGGATCGGACAACCGGAAAACCCCTTCAGGCTGGAAGTGGAGATCCGTTTTGAGATAGCCGGGCATCCGTTGTCGGTCACCAGGCCATTGATGTACAAATGGCGGGATCCGGTGTACGGGGAACGGTACCGCCCGGTGGTGGTTATGCCGGCTATTACCGTCACCCCGGACAAACCGGTTGCCCTGGCGCGGCCCGGGCATCCGGCCTTGATGACCGTTACCCTCCGCAACCACAGCCAAGTGGCTCAAACCGGGCAAATCCTGGCAGGATTGCCGGATGGCTGGGAAACGGAAAGCCCGGAAAGAACTTTCAGTCTCCGGCCCGGGGAGAATACGGAAATTTCCTGGGAAGTGACTCCCCGCCAAAGGGCCAAAACAGGATCAGCCCGCCCGGTCGTGCGTGTCAACGGCTCAGTGTACAACCGGGCGGAAGTGGAGATTAATTACGAGCATATCCCGAGGCAGTACGTGTTTCCCCGGGCCGCCACAAAGCTGGTTTCGCTCGATTATGACCCGGCCGGGCTGAAAATCGGCTACATTGAAGGGGCCGGTGACGATGTGGCCGAGAGCCTCATGTCGGCCGGTTATTCGGTGCAAATCCTGGGGCGGGACGACCTGAACGGGGGATTATCCGCGTTTGATGCTGTCATCTTCGGCATCCGGGCTTTCAATGTGAATCCCTGGCTGAAAGAAAAAATGCCGGCTGTCCTGCAATATGCCGAAAACGGGGGCAACGTCATTGTCCAGTACAATACCAACCGTTCGCTGGTTACGGAAGAAATCGGACCGTACCCCCTGAAACTGTCGAGGGAACGCGTCACGGTGGAAGAAGTTCCGGTAACCTTGCTGGTCAAGCGTCATCCGGTATTCAACCATCCGCTCTCTATCGGGAAGGAGGATTTCAGGGATTGGGTGCAGGAACGCGGTTTGTATTTTGCCGGGGAATGGGACGGGCATTATACCCCGCTGCTGGCCATGCACGACCCGGGCGAAGAAGATTTGGACGGCAGTTTGCTGGTGGCTGATTACGGGAAAGGCACTTTCATTTACACCGGGTTAAGTTTTTTCCGGCAATTGCCGGCCGGGGTCCGGGGCGCCTATCGCCTGATGGCAAACCTGATAGCTTATGGACAAGATCAATGAGCAGGACAATACGCGCTGGGGCAGGATTTACCTGGCCCTGTTTGCCTGGCTGCTGATACAGTTGGCGTTTTATTACTGGTTAACGGTTAGCCTTTCATGAACTGGATTGACTGGGCGGTATTGCTGGGCACTTTGTTGCTTATCGTGACTTACGGGGTATGGAAAACCCGGGGAAGCCGGAATATCCAGGGTTTCCTGCTCGGCAACAAACAAATGAACTGGTGGACCATCGGCCTTTCCGTAATGGCTACCCAGGCCAGCGCCATTACCTTCCTTTCCACACCGGGCCAGGCCTATGAATCCGGCATGGGTTTTATCCAGTTTTACTTTGGCCTGCCGCTGGCGATGATCCTGATCGCGGCTGTGTTTATTCCGCTGTATTACCGCCTGAATGTGTTTACCGCCTATGAGTTCCTCGAAAAGCGGTTTGACCTGAAAACCAGGCAGTTGGCAGCATTTCTTTTCCTGGTGCAACGGGGCCTGGCGGCCGGGATCACCATATTTGCCCCGGCCATTGTCCTTTCGACCATCCTCGGCTGGAGCTTGCACTTTACCAATCTGTTTATCGGGATCCTGGTAATCATTTACACCGTTTCGGGCGGCACCCGGGCTGTAAGCCAGACCCATAAGCACCAGATGGCTGTGATGATGGGCGGGATGCTGGTGGCCCTGGTCTTCCTGATCCTGTACCTTCCGGATGGCTTTACCCTGGGCAGCGCAGTGAAAGTAGCCGGCAAGCTGGGCAAAATGAACCTGATTGACACCCATTTCGATCCGAACAACCGCTACAACATCTGGTCTGGACTGCTTGGGGGCACTTTCCTGGCTTTAAGTTATTTCGGCACGGACCAGTCGCAGGTGCAGAGGTATTTGAGCGGCATCTCCATAAAGGCAAGCCGCATGGGGCTGATATTCAATGGTTTTGTAAAGATACCCATGCAGTTCCTGGTGCTGTTTACCGGGGTGATGACCTTCCTGTTTTTCCAGTTTCACCAGCCGCCCGTTCATTTTAACCAGGCCGCGGTGGCCAAGGTGCAGCAATCGCCTTACGCGGATTCCCTGAAACAACTGGAAACCGCCCATGGCATTTTATGGGTGCAAAAAAACCAGATGGTCCGGGGAATCAACGCGGCTATCGTGAATGGGGACGAACCCCTTGCCGACCGCCTGACCCTGAGATTTAATGAGCTTGATCAAATGGACCGGGAAGTTCGCGAGCATGTAAATTCCCTGATTAAGCAGGCCGACCCGGATGCCGAAACCCGGGACGTGGACTATGTCTTCATCACTTTTGTGATTAACTATCTTCCGGCTGGCCTGGTGGGCTTGTTGCTGGCAGTGATGTTTTCGGCAGCCATGTCATCCACCTCGGCCGAGCTGAACGCCCTGGCTTCCACTACGGTGGTGGACATTTATAAACGGTCAATCAAAAAAAACGGCTCCGAGAGGCATTACCTGCGTGCGTCCCGGTGGTTTACCCTGATGTGGGGGGCTTTGGCCATCCTGTTTGCCACCCTGGCCTCCCTCATTGACAACCTGATCCAGGCAGTGAATATCCTGGGTTCGCTGTTTTACGGCACCATACTCGGCATTTTCCTGACTGCGTTTTTCCTGAAAAAGGCGGGCCGCCATTCGGTATTTTGGGCGGCTGTTATTTCAGAACTGGTGGTGCTGGGCCTGTATTTCTTCACCGGCATCGGATACCTGTGGTTTAACCTTATCGGCTGCGTCCTGGTGATGATCCTGTCGATGGGAATGGACATACTTCGCCCGCGGAGATTAACCCCCAAAAGCGCCTCCTGAGCGGGGATAAGCTGACTGATTTTCAAAACCGGATACAGGGAATAACCCACTGGCTGAACTCCTGGATCGCTTTTCCACGGAACAACAGACTGATTTCAAAAGCGCCCCGGAACTGGGAAGCGGTTCGCAGGCTGCTGACATTCAGATCGTACGAGAGGGCGAGATCGAATTGGCGGTAGGCGATTCCTGTGTACAGGGCCAGGGCATCTGAGGTTTTAGCCAGGGATGTTTGCCGGTCTCCGGTTAGGTTGTTGCGCCAGAAAATTCCCTGGGTGAGCACCAAAGGTTCATTGCCGGAAGGCCAGAAGTATTGCCAGGTAATTCCGGCCAGGAAAGCCTGCGCGGTGTTTTCCCGGTAGTATAAAACGGCAGGGGAGAGGATGCCCGGGTTTAAAGGCCAGTCGGCTTTCAGGTGAAATTGTGTGCGCCTCGGCAGCCGGCTGACGTCCTGCCCGAAATAATAGTCCATGTGCGGCCGGTTCAGGTGATAGATAGCGGCCCCACCTTCCAGCGCCACCGGGCCGGCCCGGAACTTCCCGGTAATCCCAGTGTTCAGGTCCAGGGCAGTCACCGGGCTTAGCAAAGGCGGTTCTCCGTTGGGCAGGGAAGGATCGAAAATGCCGCTCTGTCCGTTCCATTGGGACGGGTAAGTCATATCGTTGAAGTGGGCTTCCGCCAGCCCGGCCTGCCATCCGGTTCCCAACTCAAACCGGTTAAAGGTAAAATGATATGCTCCTGAAAGATAAACCCTGGTAACCTGCAAACGTCCCGGACCGCTATGGTCCACACTGGCATGAATTCCGAAGCCGAAATAATCAAAATTCAAATCCTGGCGGTAAGTGGCAAACCCGGAATAGGTGGTAAACGGTTCGCCCACCGAACGCCATTGCTGCCGGAAATCAATGCCGGAAACCATGGCATATGGTTCGGCCCCTGTCAAGGCGGGGTTCAGATACAAAGGCACCCGTTGAAATTGCGTGAAATGCACATCCTGCGCCTGGAGCAGCCCCAGGAGGCCACTTATGAAAAACCCTATCCGGATTAGCTGTTTCATCCCGCTTGTAATATAGCCAAGATTTTTCATACTGTAAAGGAATTGCTATCTTTAGACATCTTCTTACAGGAATGTGGCTGAATAAAAAGTCTTTATCCCGTGTTTTCTGGTTTTTTGCCTGGTTGCTGTTCCCACATTGGGCGCAGGCCCAGGTCACAGCCGGATTCACTGCATCGCCCACGTCAGGTTGCAGCCCGCTGATCGTGTATTTTACCGACCAGTTACAGGGTAATGTCACCGACTGGTTCTGGATATTCGGCAACGGGGCTACTTCCGATACCGCCAACCCGGTGGTTACCTTTACCCAGCCCGGCACCTATGACGTTACCCTGATTGTCACAGACGGGAATCAGTACGATACACTGACCATTCCGGGAATGATCACCGTGTATGAAAGTCCCACGGCAGCACTTTCCGGGTCACCGCTTGCCGGGTGCCCGCCATTAAACGTACAGTTCCAGGATTTGTCGCAGCCCGGAGACGGAGGAATTACCACCTGGTTATGGGATTTTGGCGATGGGCAGCTAACCGGGACGCAAAATCCTTCCCATATCTACACTTATGCATCTTCCTTCACGGTATCCCTCCAGGTGACGGATGACAATGGCTGCACGGATGTGCAAAGTATTCCGGCTTATGTGCAGGTTAAGAGCCCACCTGTCGTACAATTCAATACCCCGGACTGGCTGGGCTGCACTTTGCCGCATACCGCGCATTTCAACAATCAAAGCACGGGCACCGGCAATTTAACTTATCAGTGGGATTTTGGGGATGGAAATACAAGCACCCAAAAGAACCCGGTCCATGATTACACGGCCTTTGGGAGTTATGACGTAACCCTCATTGTCACGGACGGCAATGGCTGCAGCGATACCCTGGTCATTTCCAAAGCCGTAACCATATCGCCATTCCAGGTATCTTTCAGCGTGAACAAGAACCACGGATGTACCCAGCCGCTGGATACTTTTTTGTTTACAAACACATCCCAGCCATTTGCTACGGTGGCTTCCTGGGACTTTGGGGACGGGTACACCGCTACAGGCAACAATGTGTGGCATGTTTACAATGTCCCGGGCACATACATTGTGCAGCTAACCTCTTCAAACCCCGGCTGTAGCGGCACTGTGTACGACACTATTTACGTGCAGGAGCTCCAGGCCGGTTTTCTGGCATCAGATACCCATCCCTGCGATACCACGGATGTCATACAATTCACCGATGTTTCATACAACGCTGTCAGCTGGTCATGGGATTTCGGAGATTCCACCATGGCTACAGGGCCAAACCCGGGCCATGTGTTTCAGTCGGCAGGGAACCACCTGGTTACCCTGGCAGTGGCCAATGCTTATGGCTGTGTGGACACGGTGGCGATGTTTGTGTGGGTGGATCCCCTGCGTGGTTTCCCCATCGTCACACCCGGTTCGGGATGTGCCCCGTTGAAAGTGTTGTTTGCCTACCTGAAGATGAGCAACCAGAACATTATGAGCTATGACTGGGACTTTGGGGATGGGCAAGCGGGCACCGGTGACACCATTTCGCACACTTATGCCAGCCAGGGGGTTTACTGGGCCAAAGTGACCGTAACCAGCGACAGTGGCTGTGTGCATACGGATTCAGTAAAAGTGGAAGTGGGGGTTCCTCCTACGGCTGACTTTATGGTAAGCAACGACACTTTCTGTGCCGGGAAGACAGTAACTTTCCTGCCTTTCAACACCAACGCTGACGCGTTTTTCTGGAATTACGGGGACGGACAGTCAGGCCCTCCTTTTCAGCATATTTACCATGACACCGGGTGGTTTACCGTAACCTTGTATCCCTCGTTACACGGCTGCCCGGGCGACACCGTGAAAAAAACCAACCTGCTGTATATCAACGGCCCGGTGGCCAATCCGGTTACCGATACTATTCCCTGCGGGCAGGATTACGATGTGAATTTTCATGCCAACGCCATTTTAGCGCAGCACTACAAATGGTATTTCGGGGATGGCGACTCTTCGGATCTGGCGGATCCGAAGCATACTTACGCGCAATCGGGTGATTACCTGGTTTCCCTGACAGTAAGTAACGATTCGACCGGCTGTTCTTACACCAGTGAGTTTCTGTTGTTTATCCGCAAGCCGCTGGCTTATTTTACCATGTCAGATTCGGTGGGTTGCAACACCCTGTACGGTGTGCAGTTCGATGCCAGCGGCAGCCAGGATGTGGATAACGAATGGTATTTCTGGGAGTTTTCCGATACCGCGTTTTTCGACAAGTGGGATGCCGATTCACTGTGGGAGCTGATTCATCCGGTATACAACTACACCGTTCCGGGGGTTTACACGCCCACTCTGACCGTGCATGATTACCGGGGCTGTTATTCGTCTTTTTCGCGGACTATCCGCATCACCCGTCACGAGACCCGGATTTATATGGATACACTCATCGGTTGCGCCCCGGCCGTTTTCCAGTTTATTGACAGCACTATCGCGGATTCAGTAATAACTTCCTGGCTCTGGGACTTCGGGGACAGCGTTGCGGCAAACCAGCAAAATCCGGTGCATACCTATACCCAGGGCGGTATTTATGAAGTCATCCTTCAGACCAGTGATGTATCCGGCTGCGGGGGCTCGGATACGGTGATGCTGACAATCTATGACCCCAGTCCTCAGTTTTACACCAATGACACCCTGGTTTGCGCGGGCAGCATAGTAAAATTCAATAACACAACCACTGATACGGCAGCCACATTCCTGTGGCTGTTCGGTGACGGAACCAGTTCGACCCAAACCAACCCGGTGCATGTGTATGACAAAGCCGGCAACTATACCGTCCGGCTGATTGAAACCGGACCCTATGGTTGCAAGGATACTTTCACCATTTCTTCAGTGGTGGAAGTGCACAAGCCTTCAGCCGGTATCTGGGCCAGCGACACCGTGGCCAATTGCCCGCCCGCGTTCATTCATTTCAGCGCGGTGACCGACAGTTCCGTGGTGGGATGGCTCTGGGATTTCGGGGACAACTCTTCTTCCGTGTTGAAAAACCCGTCACACAACTATACCCTGCCGGGCATTTATGATGCCTGGCTGAAGGTCTGGGACACGCTGGGTTGCACCGATTCCATTTACCTTTCGCAATATATAATAGTAAACGGGCCGGTCGCGCAGTTTGATTTCTTCCCCAAGAGCGGCTGTTTCCCGCTGGCTGTGACATTTTATTCCTTCAACCAGCAGGGGGTGGGGGATGTATTCTGGGATTTCGGGGATGGCACCAGCGGTTCCGGTGATACCGTGACGCATGTGTACACCAATTACGGGCAGTTCTGGCCGGTGATGATCATCAACAATGGTATGCAGGGCGCGCAAAAATGCGAGTATGGCATTGCGTCACCCTATTCAGTGAACATCGACACGGTGCACGCGGATTTCAGTTTTACGCCTTCGTCCGCCTGCATGCCGGCCGATATTTCGCTGTTTGACCAGTCACTCGGGGATATCAGTTCACGTACCTGGCTGTTGAGCAATGGGTTTGTGTTCAACGGACCCGTTCCTCCTCCACAGCATTATGACACCGCAGGGACCTACTTTGTTACCCTGGTGGTCACCAACGCTAACGGTTGTTCAGACACCATGACCCGGTCGCTGGAGATTTTTCCATTGCCCGATGCCAAAGCCTGGGGCGATTCCGTGATATGTGCCGGGGACAGCATCCTTTTGAAAGGAGAATATAATCCGGACCTGGTGTATCTCTGGTTGCCGTCCGGGAGCGTCAACGACCCGGACAGCAATTTTACCTGGGCAACGCCCTCGGCAGACCAGGGTTATGTGTTGATGGTCATGGACACTAACGGTTGCCAGGATTTTTCGGATACGGTGCATGCCTTTGTGCTTCAGCCGCCCCAGTTGAGCGTGTATCCCGACACCACTATTTACGCAGGAGACACGGTTCATTTGCATTACGATGCCAACCAGCCTATGAGCGGGTTTACCTGGAAACCTGCCGGAAGTCTTTCCTGCGGCCAATGCCCTGATCCGCTGGCTTTCCCGCTGCAAACCACCGATTACACGCTGACGGCCACCGACAGCCTGGGATGTTTTACCTTGACCGCCAGCCTGCACATCGAAGTGCTGGATGGCCTGATCCTGGCTTTTCCGGAAGCGTTCACCCCCAACGGGGACGGGCATAATGATGTGATCAACCTGCGCATGAAGGGAAAAGGTGAACTGCTCATTTTCCGGATCTACAACCGCTGGGGACAATTGGTTTTCGAAACCACCGACCTTCACAAAGGCTGGGACGGAAATTACCGGGGGAAACCCCAGCCGGCTGATTCCTATGCCTGGTACATCAAAGTGCGCAGCCAAACCGGGCAGGTGTATGAGAAATCCGGCACATTTACCCTCTTGCGGTAGAATGCCGGTTTGTTAACTTTGTAGCCAGCCAAAAAATCAATCAATAACATGAAAAATACCATTATGCTGGTCCTGTGCTGCAGTCTGCTGGCCATGGGATGCCAATCAACGAAAAAAAATGACCTGCAGGAAGAAGTGCAGGCGTACCTGGACCAATACAACCAGGAATACCAGAAACTGTTAATCGATGCTTCGGAAGCCGAATGGAAACTGAACACATACATCGTTGAGGGAGATACTCTCACTCAGAAGCAGGCTGAAGAAGCGGAAGGCCGCCTGGCAGCCTTCACCGGCAGCAAGGAAAACATAGAGAAAGCAAAGGGATACCTGGAGCAGAAAGACCAACTGACCGGTTTGCAGGTCAAGCAACTCGAAACCATACTGTATATGGCAGGGGCCAAACCGGAAACAGCGGGAGAAGTGGTCGATCAGCTCATAGCTGCAGAAGCCAGACAAACCACGGATTTATTCGGCTTTGATTTCCAGATAGATGGGAAATCTGTCTCAACTAACGATATAGACAATATCCTGAAAGAGGAAACGGATCTTAACCTTCGGCTGAAGGCCTGGGAGGCCAGCAAAGAAGTGGGGAAAGTGCTGAAAAAAGGATTGGAAAACCTGCGCAATCTCCGCAATGCCAGTGTGCAGGCCCTGAACTACCCGGATTATTTCTCTTACCAGGTTTCGGAATATGGAATGAGTACGAAAGAAATGCTGGAGTTGTGCCACAATATGATCCGGGATATCTGGCCGCTATACCGCGAATTGCATACCTGGGCGCGCTACACGCTGGCGGAAAAATACGGCCAGCCGGTACCGGACTACCTGCCGGCCCACTGGCTTCCCAACCGCTGGGGCCAGGACTGGACTTCGCTGGTCCGGGTAGAAGGCCTTGACTTGAATAAGTCGCTAAAGGATAAGTCAGCCGAATGGATCATGAAACAGGGCGAAGCCTTTTATGTAAGCCTGGGCTTCGACAGCCTGCCCCGGAGTTTCTGGGAAAAATCCAGTCTGTACCCACTGCCGGATTCAGTAGATTACAAAAAGAACAACCACGCTTCAGCGTGGCACATGGACAACGACAAAGATGTGCGCAGCCTGATGAGTGTTATTCCGAACGCGGAATGGTGGGAAACTGTGCTGCACGAGCTGGGGCATATATATTACTATATGACCTATAGCAACCCGGAGGTGCCTATTATCCTGCGTTCCGGGGCGAACCGCGCTTTTCACGAGGCAATGGGCAGTATGATCGGGCTGGCTTCCATGCAAAAGCCATTCCTGGCCGCCCGGGGGCTGGTCGATCCAAATGCCGAAGTGGACGAAATGCAATCACTATTGAAAGAAGCCCTGAATTACGTGGTGTTTATTCCCTGGTCGGCCGGGGTGATGACCGATTTTGAAAAGACCTTGTATGCCGACAGCCTGCCAATTAATGAATTCAATAAAACCTGGTGGGAGCTGAAGAAAAAATACCAGGGCATTGTACCTCCAGAAGACCGGGGGGAAGAATATTGTGACGCGGCTTCCAAAACCCATATTAATGACGATGCGGCCCAGTATTATGATTATGCCCTTTCTTTCGCGCAATTGTTCCAGTGGCACGTTTACATCGCCAACAATATCCTGCATGAAGACCCGCACGCGACCAATTACTGGGGGCATAAGGAAGTGGGCGATTTTATCCGGAAGCTGATGCGCCCCGGGGCCACCAGGGACTGGCGGGAGCTGTTGCAGGAAACCATTGGCAGCGGAATGAGCGCCAAACCCATGCTGGATTATTTTGCCCCGTTGATGGATTACCTGAAAAAGGAAAACAAAGGCAGGAAATACACTCTGCCCGAAACCATTTAGGCGGGTTTATTTCAGTGCATTACCGGTATAAGTCCATGGCGTCAGCGCCAGTAACTGCTGTCGTGTTTCTTCATCAATATTCAATTGGCGGATGAATTCCTTTATATCCGTATCGGTAAGGCGGTTTTTCCCGCGTGTCAGCGCCTTCAGGGCTTCGTAGGGTTTGGGATACCCCGCTTTTCGCAGTATGGTTTGAATGCCTTCGGACACTACGGCCCAATGCGCCTGCAGGTCTTCCCGGATGCTCGTTTCATTCAGTTGGAGTTTTTCCAGGCCTTTTTGCAGCGAAGCAATTCCCAGCAGGCTGTGGGCAAAGGGCACACCCAGATTACGCGAAGCCGTGCTGTCCGTAAGGTCGCGCTGCAGGCGGGAAACCGGCAATTTACCGGCCAGGTGATTAAACATAGCGTTGGCTATGCCGAAATTCCCTTCAGCGTTTTCAAAATCGATCGGGTTTACTTTATGGGGCATAGTCGAAGAGCCGACTTCCTTTTCACTTATCTTTTGGGTGAAATAATCCAGCGAAATGTACATCCAGCAGTCCCTGCAGCAATCCGTTAGAATCGTGTTGATGCGGGCGATATTATGCAGTAAGGCAGCCAGCATGTCGTAATGCTCGATCTGCGTGGTGAAGTGCTGGCGCTGCAGCCCCAGCCGATTCAGCAACCTGTCAGCCAAGCCGGGCCAGTCGATATCCGGGTAAGCGGCAATATGCGCGTTGAAATTCCCGGTAGCTCCTCCCAATTTCCCCTGGAAGGGTAGTGCGTTCAGCAGGGCCAGCTGGTATTGCAGCCGTTCGATGAACACCAGGAATTCCTTTCCCAGTCCCGTGGGAGAAGCCGGTTGCCCGTGGGTACGGGCCAGCATGGGCACCTGGCGCCAGGCTTCCGCCCGCTTCGACAAATCAGCAATTAGTCCTTCGAGGGTCGGCAGGTACTCATGTTGCACAAACTCCTTCACCGCCAGCGGCATGGCCGTGTTATTGATGTCCTGCGAAGTCAGGCCAAAGTGGATGAATTCGCTCCATTTGTCCCAACCGGCTTCCCTGAACCGGTTTTTCAGGAAATATTCCACCGCTTTTATATCGTGGTTGGTTACAGCTTCCAGCTCTTTCACCTGGCGGGCATCTTCCAGGGAAAAATTTTCATACAACGAACGCAGCAGCGGGTAATTTTCCACAGGGAAATCATTTAATTCCCGGATACCTTCCCGGCATAATTCAATGAAGTATTCCACTTCCACGCGTACCCGGTACCGGATCAGGGCCATTTCAGAAAAATAGACGGCTGCCTTTTCCGTTTTTTCGCGGTAACGTCCATCCACCGGTGAAATAGCCTGGAGGGAGTCCAGTTGCATGCTTTTAGGTAGTTTTGCAACCCAAAAGTACCAAGAAAAGCCCGTTTTTATGCGCAATGCCTTTTTGATTCCAGCCTTTTGTCTCCTGATGGCTTCCGAAGCAGGGGCCCAGCACCTGTCCGTCAGCCCTTCCATTTTGAGTTTTGACACAACCCTTACGATCACTTCAGACACCCTTTGGTTCACGATACAGAACCAGGCACCCTATGCGATCCAGGTGGACAGCCTGGTTTGCTATAACCCGGATTTCGAAGCCATAGATAACAATCTTTCCGTTCCCGGCTTCGGATCGGTGCAAACCGGGGTGGTATTCCATCCAAGGCACAATATCGATTACAACAGCGAGTTGGTGGTGTACGCGCGCGCGCATCAGGGCAACCTGGCCATTGACCTGCATGGCACCGGCAAATACCCGGAAGCTTATTATGCGCCAACCCAGGGTCTGAGCGAAGAAGCGCTCAAGCAGGCGCTGAAATCCCTGATCAGCGGGCATACCAGCCTGGGATATAATCTGGCCCGTGACAAGATGTTTATGGTGATTGACAACCAGCGTGTGAACGGGCAGGGAGCATCACAGAATACAATCGAAGGCGTATATACGGGAACGGTAATCACCGGGTATACTTCCCGGCAGGATGCTTTTTCCAACTACAATTTTAACACGGAGCACACCTTTCCGCAGGGGAAATTCAGTGGGCAGGAACCGATGAAATCGGATTTATACCATTTGTTTCCGACCCTGGTGAGTGCTAACAGTGAGAGGGGGAGCAAACCATTCGGCCTGGTGAGCAACCCAACCTGGCAGCAGGGCGGGTCACGGTCAAATGCCACCACTTTTGAACCCCGGCCCCAGCATAAAGGCCCTGCCGCGCGGGCCATGCTGTATTTCCTGGTGCGGTATCAGAATTACGGCAATTTCGTGTCGGCTTCCGACCAGGACATTCTGCGGCAATGGTGCCTGAACTATTTGCCCAATGCCGTGGAAAAGAAGCGCAATGAGGATATTTCGGCTTTGCAGCACAACCGGAACCCGTTTATTGACCACCCGGAATTTGTCGAGCGCATTCATTCGTTCATTTCCAATTCCACCGCGCCCACCGTCCGGCATTTGGTCATTACCAGCGATACCATTTCCCTGGGCTATGGAAACCCTGGGGACACCCTCCGGTTCTGGCTGGTGATGGTGAATGACGGCAATGCAACCGTTACGCTAACCAATGCCATGCTGAATGGTCCCGGGCTAAGCTTGTTGAATTTCCCGGCCAGCGTTCCGACCGGGGAGTCGGGAATCGCTACGGTTCAGTGGGTTGTTACGGATACGAACGCCATGAGCGCTACCCTGACGTTTGAAAGCAACGCGCAGGGCCAGGCGCAAATCAGCGTTCCGGTTACCGGAAACTCCGGCAGCCCTACGGATGTTAATCCGCGGGAATATCCTGCTGTCAGGATCTGGCCGGTACCCGCGCGGGATATGTTGTTTTTATCATATGGTTATACCGGCCGCATGGATATTGCTGTCTATAATTTTACGGGACAAAGAGTTTATTCAACGATGGTCAGGCAGGCAGAGGATATTCAGATTCCCTTGCAGTCCTTTCCTGAAGGCGCGTATTACCTGCAATGGATCATGGGTGACAGAATGGAAACAAAACCTTTTGTCATCGTCAGATAACCAGGCATTTAACCCTTGGGTTAAAGAACATTACCAAAGCGCTCATACGCCCCATAAAATAGATGCGCGTTCCAAATACCTGTACGTGCAGGACTCTGCCTTCCAGGGTTATCAGCTTTTCTTCCTGCAAACCGGCATCCGCCTGATCGGTATAAATTCGTTGAATCCGTTTTTTGACAATTTCCAAAGAATCAGGATGAATAAAATCCATTACATTTTTGCCAAGCAGGTCGTTCAGGTTTTTTCCATCAAATGCCCGGATGGTTGCCTGGTTGGCGTACACTAATTTCAGATCCTGGTGCACCAGCATGGGAATGGGATTTAATTCGGCCATGCTCTTAAAGGATTCTTCGCTTAGGCGGTAAGATTCCAGTTCTTTAATCCGGTGGCTTATTTCAATGGCTGAAAAATTAACAGCCACCACTTTATTGTGCTCATTTTTAACCGGAGCATACGTGATTTCAAACCAGCCTTTCTGGCGGTTCCGGAAGGTAATTTTCCAGTCAAGATTAAGGGTTTCGCCCTGGAGGCAACGGTTAAAACTTATCCGAAATGGTTCCACTTGTTGTGGCTGCAACAGATCCAGGGCGTATGCCCCTTTGCGCGGGGTTATTCCCGTCATCCGCTCCGAGTACCGGATAGCCGCCTGATTCAGTTCCAGGATGGTGTAGTCCGGGGCAATCAGGAAAATCGCGTCCCGGGCATTATCCAGTATGGACCGGAATTTGGCTATGGCATTTTCAGCCATAATCCGGCTTTGCATCAACTCAATTTCTTTCTTTTTTTGCTCGGAGATATCCTGAAAAGTGCCGTAAATGGAAACAATCTTTCCATTGCGTTTACGGGCCCGCCCGGTGGTACGTATCCAGAGGTTAGTTCCTTTCTTGGTGATAAACTGCAACTCGAGGTCATAGCTTTTGCCTTCTGACAATAACTTCTCAGCAGCTTTTTTCAATATGGGTTGGTGGGCAGGATGGTAAAATTTAATAGCTTCTTCCGGATTGGGCTTATAATCCAGGGGAAGCCCGTGAATCCGGTAGGTTTGCGGTGTCCACAATAATTCCTTGCGTATCAGGTCATACTCCCATCCACCAATCCGGGCAATCCGGTTGGTCTGGTCAAGCAAATACTGCATCCGGGTACTTTTCTCTTTCTCCTTCTTCACATCTTTTCCTGAACTCATCACACGCACTCTTTAGCGTCCTGCAAACATCACAAGAAATAAACCGGGAGGTATTGGGATCCGCCAGGGGGAGAATCAGGTAACGGGAACAACGAAGGTAGAAGCAATTCTTGAAAATTCAAAGCTTACATTACCGTGTTTTCATCGGCCAATTGTGGAAATCGGATACCCGGCCTTTTCATAGGCCGGAATTGGTGTATTTTTGCAGCGCTATGACGACAGAACAATTCAAATCGCTGGAAGAAAAACTGGATGTGTTAAGGAGGTATCTTTGACGTAGCCGGCAGGCAACAAAAGATCCGGGAACTGGAAAAACAATCAGCTGAGGCCGGCTTCTGGGATGATCCAAAAGCGGCCGGACAGGTATTGCGCGAAGTCAAATCCCACAAAGTCTGGGTAAAAGCCTTTGACCGCGTACGGGAAATTGTGGAAGAGTTGGGTGTGTTGTTTGAATTTCAGCAGGAAGGGGAAATTTCCGAGGAGGAGGTTGAGAAAAAATATTCAGAAGCACGCCAGGCCTTAGAGGATCTGGAATTCCAATGTACCCTCAATGCGGAAGAAGACCAGCTCAATGCCGTGCTGACCATTAACAGCGGTGCCGGGGGTACGGAAAGCTGCGACTGGGCGGCCATGCTGTTGCGGATGTATATCATGTGGGCGGAGAAAAACCAGATGAAAGTGCAGGAAGTGGACCGCGTGGACGGTGAAGTGGCAGGCATTAAATCAGCTACTATAGAAATTGACGGGGATTTTGCCTACGGATACCTAAAAGGCGAATCAGGGGTGCACCGCTTGGTACGTATTTCCCCGTTCGACAGCAATAAGCGCAGGCATACCTCTTTTGCCTCCGTATTTGTCTATCCATTGGTGGATGACAGCATCGAAATTGAGATCAACAGTGCAGACCTCGAATGGGATACTTTCCGGGCCGGTGGGCATGGCGGGCAGAACGTTAATAAAGTGGAAACAGCCGTCCGGTTGAAGCACATTCCCACGGGTATTGTGGTCGAATGCCAGCAGGAAAGGTCCCAGCTCCAGAACAAGGAAAAAGCCCTGAAACTCCTGCAATCCCGCTTGTATGAACTGGAATTGCGGAAAAGGAATGAAGAGAAGGAAAAAATCGAAAGCTCCAAGAAAAAAATCGAGTGGGGCTCACAAATCCGCAGTTATGTGATGCACCCATACAAAATGGTCAAAGACCTGCGAACCGGCTACGAAACAGGGAATGTACAGGCGGTAATGGACGGAAACATCGATGCTTTCCTGAAAGCCTGGTTAATGAAACCTCAAAAAAGCCAGTAATAAACCCGGGCCGCCTTGCGGAATGGACAATCGTAAGTTTTTCCACAAGAAATATTCAATAGGGTTTTGTTTGAATTTTCCTGGTAAAAACACGATATTTGCAAGCCAATTCAGAAAAAGGAAAAAACCATGTCAAAAGTTTGCCAGTTAACCGGTAAGCGGCCCATATCGGGAAACCATGTTTCCCACAGTCATCATAAAACCAAAAGGCGCTTTTACCCAAACCTGCAGAAAAAGAAATTTTACCTTCCGGAAGAAGACCGGTGGGTGACCCTGAAGGTTTCTACCAGCGCTATCCGGACGATTACCAAAAAGGGACTGTCCGCTTACCTGAGGGATTTGAGGAAAAAGGGAATTAAGATTGACATTTAACGCGTTAAACTATGGCTAAGAAAAAAGGAAACCGTATCCAGGTAATTCTGGAATGCACCGAACATAAAAAATCGGGTTTGCCCGGCACTTCGAGATATATCACCACGAAAAACCGTAAAAACACCACGGAAAGGCTGGAGCTCAAAAAATATAACCCGATCCTGAAGAAACATACCATTCACAAGGAAATCAAATAATTATGGCAAAAGTCAGTAAAAACGCCCGTACCGACCGCGGAAAGTTTTCCGGGGGCAAGAACCACGTTAAGGTAATTATAGCTGTCAAATCACCCAAAACAGGTGCCTACACCTTTAAGGAAACCGTGGTGCATAAAGATACCGTGGACGAAACCATCAAGAAAAGCAGTTAATTGCGGAACATACCAGCTTAACATAAACAGGCTTCTCTCATGGAACGGAGAAGCTTTTTTTATTTTTGGTAAAATCGGTTTATGGGCTTATTCAACAAAATATTCAGCCGGCAGGATAAGGAAAACCTGGACAAGGGGCTTGAGAAAACCCGGGAGGGACTGTTTGGGAAGATCACCCGGGCGGTGGCAGGCAAGTCACGGATTGATGCGTCTTTCCTGGATGAACTGGAAGAAATCCTGATCACTTCCGATGTAGGCATCGATACCACCCTGAAAATCATAGTCCGGATTGAGCAGCGGGTGGCCAGGGACAAGTACATCAACACGGCCGAGCTGAATGAAATGCTGCGCGATGAAATTGCCTTAATGCTGGAGGAAAATCAATCGGTTGACCAGGAGGATTTCAGCATTCCGGAGGATGTGCGCCCCTGGGTCATCATGGTGGTTGGCGTAAATGGTGTTGGGAAAACCACTACCATTGGCAAACTGGCCTGGCAATACCGGCAGGCGGGAAAAAAAGTGCTCCTGGGTGCGGCCGACACTTTCCGCGCGGCAGCCATCGACCAACTGAATATCTTGGCCGAAAGGGCAGGGGTACCCATCGTGGCAAAGGAGATGGGCTCAGATCCGGCATCCGTGGCTTACGATACGCTGCAAACGGCCCGCAGCCGGAATGCGGACATTGTTATCATTGACACGGCCGGCCGTCTGCATAACAAGGTCAACCTCATGAATGAGCTGTCAAAAGTCAAAAAAGTGATGCAAAAAGTGATCCCGGAAGCGCCCCATGAGGTATTGCTGGTGCTGGACGCCAGCACAGGCCAGAATGCCCTCGAACAAGCCCGCCAGTTTACCAATGCCACCGAAGTAACCGGCCTGGCGCTGACCAAGCTGGACGGTACCGCCAAAGGTGGCGTGGTGCTGGGCATTGCCGATCAGTTGCGCATCCCCGTAAAATACATAGGCATCGGAGAAAAAATAGAAGACCTGCAGGTATTTAACCGCAGGGCATTTGTCGATGCCCTCTTCAGCTAATGATTATGAGCCTTCGCAACGAACCAAGCAAAAAGAAATCTGTTCATGTCGTCACGCTGGGCTGTTCAAAAAACCTGGTCGACTCTGAACAACTGATGCGCCAGTTGCAGGCCAGCGAATTTGAAGTTACCCATGACGCACCGGAACATCCGGGCGGTACAGTTATCATCAACACCTGCGGGTTTATTGCCAACGCCAGGGAAGAATCCGTAAATACCATACTCGAATTTGCCAAACTGAAAGAAGAAGGAAAAGTTGACCAGCTGTTGGTGACCGGATGCCTTATCGAACGGTATCGCGAAGAGCTTGAAAAGGAAATCCCGGAAGTGGATGCCTGGTTCGGAACCGCGCGATTGCCGGAAATCCTCAAATACCTGCAGGCTGATTACCGGCATGAACAGCTTGGGGAACGGTTGCTGTCCACGCCCGGGCATTACGCTTACCTGAAGATTTCGGAGGGCTGCAGCCGGACATGCGCTTTTTGTGCGATCCCGCTGATGCGCGGCAAACACCTGTCGCGGCCCATCGAAGAAATAGTACGTGAAGCGGAAGGCCTGGCAGCCGGAGGCACCCGCGAACTGATCCTGATTGCCCAGGAACTGACCTATTACGGGCTGGATTTGTATAAAAAACGCCTGCTGCCGAACCTCCTCCGAAAGCTCGCCAGGGTGGAGGGCATTGAATGGATCCGCCTGCATTACGCGTATCCGAACGCGTTTCCCCTGGAAGTGCTGGACGTAATGCGGGAAGAGCCCAAGATCTGCCGGTACCTCGATATTCCCGTGCAGCACGCCAGCGATAAGGTGCTGGCCCGCATGCACCGGCAAACCACGCGAAAAGAAATAGAATCCCTGCTGAAAACAATACGCGAACGGGTTCCCGGCATAGCCCTGCGCACCACCCTGCTCACGGGCTTTCCGGGGGAAACCGAAGAGGATTTCCGGGAATTGCTCTCTTTTGTCCGGGAACAGCGATTTGAGCGACTGGGTGTTTTTACTTATTCCCATGAAGAAGGCACCGCGGCTTATCAGTTGAAGGATGACATACCTCAGGAGGAAAAGGAAAGGCGGGCGGAGGAAATTATGGCCGTTCAGCAGGAAATTGCTTTTGCCCATAATCGGCAAATGACCGGCAAAACCCTGCGGATCATTGTTGACCGGGTGGAAGGGGAATATTATGTGGGCAGAACCGAGTACGACAGCCCGGAAATTGACAACGAAGTGCTCGTTCCCGTTTCGGAAGACTATCTTCGCATCGGGGATTTCGCCCGGGTACGGATTACCGATGCCGCTGACTACGATTTATTCGCGGTTCCCGCGGAACCCCATGTCTGATTGATGAAGGTTTTTAAAATCACATACCGCGAAACAAATGCCTTCAGCCGCCTGGCGTTGGATTACCTTGACCAAAAACCCGGCCTACGGAAATTATTTAGGTATCTTCCGCAAATCGATTCATTTCAGGAAGTTATCAAAAACCGGTTAGCGCTAAATACAGACCGTGCCCTGCTGGTGAAGACCCTGCAGGAGCAGTATAATGGTTTGTCGGTTCACGAAGCGGTTGACAGCAACATCCAGCACCTGGAATCGGAAAAAACGTTTACGGTAACTACCGCCCACCAGCCATTGCTTTTCGGAGGGCCGATGTATTTTGTAACTAAGATTTTAAGCACGATATCTCTGGCCCGCCACTTGTCGGATGCTTATCCGGATCAGCGTTTCGTGCCGGTTTACTGGCTGGGAGGGGAAGACCACGACTTCCTTGAGATCAACCACGCGCATGTCCGGGGGAAACGGCTTGAATGGCACATGGAAACCGCCACAGGGGCTGTGGGCCAGCTGAAAATGGAGGGGGTTCAGAGACTCTTGGATGAATTCCAACAGTTGTTGGGTGAGAGCCCGGCAACCCGGAAAATCTCAGCCCTGTTTCGGGATGCTTACTCTCCTGAAAATACCCTGGCAGCAGCTACCCGCCAATGGTTGAACGCTTTGTTTGGGCATCTCGGGCTGGTGATCGTGGACGGAAATTACCCGGCCCTGAAAAAGCAGTTTGTCCCAACCATGCTCCGGGAGGTACTCCATAGGAAAACCCCTCGAGTGTTGGAACCGGCCCTTGCCTTTCTGCGCGAAAACTATCATGTGCAGGCAAACCCCCGGGAGATCAACCTTTTCTATATGCTGGACGATATCCGTGAGCGCCTGGTGTATAATGAAGCTGATAATGTGTTTGAGGTTTTGAATACCAGCCTGGTGTTCACCCCGGAAACGTTGCAGGATGAAATCAGTAATTGCCCGGAACGGTTCAGCCCGAACGTCATACTCCGCCCTTTGTATCAGGAAACCATTCTGCCAAACCTGGCCTGTGTGGGCGGAGGCGGTGAACTGGCCTACTGGCTTGAGCTTAAGGATTTGTTCGGGTACCACGGGGTTCCTTACCCTGTGGTTTTGCTCCGCGACTCCTTTTTGTTTCTCAACCGACCGGGAACCAAAACCATGGAATCTATTGGTTTTCAACCATCAGATTTATTTCTTGACGAGGAAGAGATGATCAAAAAACACCTGAAAACGCTTTCCGGGGAGCAGGTGAATCTCCCGGAGGAGAAGCTAAAGGCCAATGAATTATTCAATTCCATCCTTAACAAGGCACTGGCCATTGATCTCACCTTAAAACAGCCGGTCGAAGGAGAAAGAACCCGGTTTTTACATAGCCTTGAAAAGCTGGAAAGCCGTATGCTCAAGGCAGTGAAACGTAAAAATGAAGAAGCCATTCAGCGAATCAGGAATCTGAAACAGCAGGTGATGCCGGATGGAATATTGCAGGAAAGGCATGAAAATTTTGCCCCGTTTTATACCCGGTACGGAGAGGCATTTTTCGAAATCATTTTAAATAATGCTAATCCCTTGGAGGGTAGTTTTAAGGTGATTGTGGAAAACTCGTTTTGAAACAAAAAAATCCTGCCGGAAATTTGCTTTTCACAGTATAATTGGTTAACATTACAATCCTTTTGCAAAAAAGCTATTTATATGATGAGGGCAAAGGTCGGTTTGCAGCCGGCCTTTTCCTTTTTGTAGCCTGGCTTATTTCACAAATTTGAAAAACCGGTTCCAGCGGATTTTATTGAAAAACCCTTTTGCCTGGGCATCCCAGCTAAACCACACAAACCATGCTTTTCCGACAATATGGTCTTCCGGCACAAAGCCCCAGAAGCGCGAGTCTTGGGAATTGTGGCGGTTGTCACCCATCATGAAATAATAATCGTACTTGAAAGTGTATTGTGTGGTTTCCTTCCTGTTGATGAATAACTTGCCATCTTTGATTTCCAGGTCGTTGTGCTCATATACCTCGATGGCCCGCTTGTATATATAGAGGTTGTGGGGCGTGAGCTCCACGGTTTGTCCTTTGTAGGGTACCTGCAACGGGCCGTAGTTGTCCAGGTCCCACGGAAATTCATGATAACTGTTCGGGAACAGGATGGCATAGCGGTACACCGGGTTTTGCTCTCCTACCACCCGGTCAACCCGTTCCACAAAATCGTAGGACTTGATCTTCCCGGCCAGTTCCGCAGTCATGTGGATTTTGTACATAAATCCGTTCAGGCTGTGGGGCGGGCTTAACAGCTCCAGGTTGGAGGGATCGATATGGTGTTTCCGCAGGAAGTCCTGGGAAAGCTGATGCTTGACAACCACCTGGTAGGAATACTGCATTTGCGGTGGGTTCCAAGCTTTTTCGCCATTGATGTAAAGCTGCCCGGCTTTTATTTCCAGTTCATCGCCCGGCAGGGCCACACAGCGTTTTACATAGTTTTCCTTTTTATCCACCGGACGGTAAACCAATTCGTCTTTCCGGTAATTATTGCCCAGCCGTTTCAGGGTATAATAGCTTTGATTTTGCTGGGCTTTGACCACGGTGTCGCCTTCCGGGAAATTGAATACCACAATGTCGTTGCGGTGAATTTTGGTTAAACCGGGGAACCGGAAATAGGGCAGCTGCAAGCCGTCCCAATAAGATTTTCCCCCGATCAGGGGCATGGTATGATGTGCCAGCGGGAAGGCAATGGGTGTAATCGGGAAACGGGCCCCGTAGTGGAATTTGCTCACAAACAAATGATCCCCGATCAGCATGGTGCTTTCCATCGAGGAAGTGGGGATTTTGTAAGCTTCAACGAAGAATGTGCGGACAAACGTGGCCGCAATCACCGCGAAAATGATGGCATCGGCCCATTCGCGCCAGGTTGACCGGGTAACCCCGGCATACACGTTGCTGCTGGCCCCTATGTAAGACACGTTTTTGCTGAAACCCAGGAAGGGCAAATAAGCGAAAGGAAATAACATGCAAAGAGTTTGCGCGCCCAGGCCGCTTTTACCGAAAGATTTACAAAGCTCCACGAAAATGATAAAAGGCATTACCAGATTTACCACCGGAAGGATGACCCAGATCAGCCACCATTTCGGTTTGTCAATGATCTCAAGGCAGACATAGTAGTTGTAAAACGGGATGAGGGCTTTCCAGCCGGCTTCGCCTGCTTTGCGGAACATGGCATACAGCCCTACGTGCATAGCCACGAACATGGCAATGAAAACAGCATAGTAAATAATGGCAACCTTGGGATCCATAAAAAATAGTTTAGGTGTTGGCGTTTAATCCCAGCACATCCGCCATGGAATAAAAGCCGGTTTTTCCCTTGATCCAGCGGGCGGCCACGAGGGCTCCACGGGCAAATCCCATGCGGTTCAGGGCAATGTGTTTCAGTTCAAGAATATCTTCCGGGCCGGTGTAGCGAATTACATGCGTGCCCGGCACGTCCGCTTCGCGGTTCGATAAAATTACCAAATCAGCCGGCATACCGCGCGCTTCATTGACCCATTGTTCCTTGCGTTTAAGTTTATTTAAGATCTGGCTGGCCAGGATGATTGCGGTGCCGCTCGGTTTGTCCAGTTTTTGCAGGTGGTGTGTTTCTTCAATCTGCACGTCATATTGCGGCTGGCTGTCCATGAGTTCCGCCAGGTGCTGGTTCAGGTAAAACAACAGGTTCATCCCGATGCTGAAATTGGAAGCGTACACTATGCCGTGGTTTCCTGAGAGGCATTCATCCCGGACAGCCGGGAGCCGGTCGTTCCAGCCGGTGGTACCGCAAACCACTTTCACCCCTGCATCGAAGCACCGCAAAATGTTTGCAGCGGCCGCTTCCGGTCGGGAAAACTCAATGGCTACCTCCGCGCCTCGCAGTTCGTCCGCGGAAGGGGTCCGGTCGCCCACCCAATGGAGTTGAAACTCACCGGATTCGCGGGCCGCCTGCTCCACGGCATGCCCCATTTTCCCGTATCCGATTATTGCCAGCCTGATCATAATTCAGAAGTTCAACCTCAGGTTTATCCCGGGCACCCATTCCGGGGAAGATGGAATCAGCACCGGGCGCACCCGCAAGCTCAAATCATCACTGATGTCAAAATTATACAGATGAGCGTCCACTATGGCGTCAATTACTGACAAGGCATATAGCCCCGCGGTGATAATATAGGACAAGTCGCGGTATTCTTTGTAGAATTTGGTCATAATGAGCAGGTTTTCCGTGGAAGCGTATACCGGGTCATTGGCAAAAGGGTCGATAGTGGTACTGTCCCCGTCCGTCCGCAGGCGGTAGGCATCGCTGAAGGCGTAATAATTCCGCGTATTCCAGCTTATGGAATAAATTCCCCCGGCCAGGGCTGCATATACGATAGGCACCTTCCAGTATTTCCGGTTGTACACCTGGCCCATGCCCGGGAACAACAAACTGTACCAAGCGGCTTTCCACGGGCTGTGCCCTTGCTGCAGGTTGGTTGGGGCAAAGGCATAGGCGTCAAAGATGTTTATGGCGTAATAGTAGAGGGTGCCATAAACAGCCGTATGAAACCATTGCCGCTGGCTTCTTTCCTTTTTCAGCAATTGGGCGGAGCTGATGCCGGGAAAGGCATCATGGGTGCTGGTGTCCCCGTCAAAGCGTAGCTGCACGGCTTCCTTGTAGTCGCGGTAAGGGCCCGTGGTGAAAGCGATGCCGGTAATGCCGCCTCCCAGGACCAGTCCATCAGGGATGACTTTGTACCATTGCCCGTTGGTCCACTGGCCCCATCCGGGCAGGAAGGCTGATCGTATGGCCTGCCGTTTCGCCAGGGATTTTGTCAGCGAATCGGTTGGCTGGGCTTTGAGCCAGGCAGCCGATAATATCAGCAGAAGAAGGGAAAGGATGAAAGGGATTTTCCGGTAATCAATCATGGCCTTCCAGCAGCTCCAGGATCCGTTCAAGGTCTTCTTCGGAAAACCATTGAATCACAATTTCTCCTTTACCGCCTTTTTTGGGTTTCAGGTGAACGCGGGTTCCCAGTTGTGAAGATAGATGCTGTTCAATGCGTTTCAGTTGCACGGTTAGTTCCCGTGCGGGGGCGGGTTTGCGGGTGGCGGGTTTCGCCATTTGGCGGACCATTTCCTCCACCTTCCTTACCGACAAGCCATGTTTGATGATTTCCTTGTACACATGCAGCTGCTCATCCACGTTTTCCAGGTTTATGAGCGCCCTGGCGTGACCCATGCTGATCTCCCGCTGCTTGATGGCAACTTGTATTTGCGGAGGCAATTTCAGCAGGCGAAGATAATTGGTTACCGTGGTCCGGTCTTTCCCGACCTTGGCAGCCAGTTCTTCCTGGGTGAGATTGCCCTCGTCAATCAGCCGCTTGTAATTGATGGCAATTTCGATGGCATTCAGGTCCTCGCGCTGGATGTTTTCAATCAGCGCCATGACCAGCATTTCTTCATCATCCGCGGTACGGATATAAGCCGGAACGGATTTCAGGCCGGCAATCTTGGCCGCGCGGAGCCTGCGCTCCCCGGCAATCAACTGGTACTTCCGGTTTTCCAGCCTGCGGACGGTGATAGGCTGGATCAGGCCGTGCAATTTGATCGATTCGGCCAGTTCCTCCAGTTTTTGCGCGTCAAAATCCGCCCGGGGCTGAAACGGGTTGATTTCAATCTGCTCCAGGAGGATTTCATCGGTATTGCGCGGACTGCCCACCGATACCAATCCTTCCTCTTCCGCGGACTCCGTACCGATGTTTTCCAGCAGGGCCCTGATACCTTTGCCCAGGTCTTTTTTATTGCTCATTGGTTAATATCAACAGTTTTTCCGGCTTTTGTAATACGTGTGGCATTGTTTTTCTGCAACACTTCCCGGGCCAGGTTAAGGTAATTGACAGCTCCCGTACTGTCGGCATCATACATCAAAGCCGGTTTCCCGAAACTGGGCGCTTCTCCCAGCCGTGTATTCCGGTGGATGATCGTATTAAATACAAGGTCCTGGAAATGGCGCTTCACCTCTGCCACTACCTGGTTCGACAAGCGGAGCCTCGTATCGTACATCGTCAGCAGGATACCCTCAATGCGTAGGTCCGGATTCAACCTGCGCTGCACAATCTTTATGGTGTTCAGCAGTTTTCCCAGCCCTTCCAGGGCGAAATACTCACACTGCACGGGAATCAGGACACCATGGGCGGCTGTCAGGGCATTTACCGTGATCAGGCCCAGGGAAGGCGAACAATCGATGATGACGAAATCGTAGTTACCAATCACGTCTTCCAGGGCCATTTGCATGATCTTCTCCCGGTTGGGATGGTTGATCAGTTCTATTTCAGCGCCAACCAGGTCTAAGTGGGAGGGGAGCAGCCATAAATTAGGGGTTTCGGTTTTCAATATGGCTTTGGAAGCGGGCACATCGTTTATCATGCATTCGTAGGTACTGGTGGTAATATTTCCCGGGTCGAACCCGATGCCGGATGTACTGTTGGCCTGCGGATCGGCATCTACCAGCAGGGTTTTGTATTCCAGTACGGCCAGGCTGGCAGCCAGGTTTATGGCGGTAGTGGTTTTACCTACGCCTCCTTTCTGATTCGCGATAGCTATAACTTTACCCATCTAATCAAATCTCCCTTGTTTTAGGTTTATAAGTCAATCGATTGCCCGATTTCCGGCATGTGCAGCTGAACCCCTGCGTCCGCGAACGCCTTGCGCAGCTTGTCATGGTCAATCTTGATGAAACCGAAAGTGTCATAATGCATGGCCACCACCTGCTTGCAGTCCAGGAATTTGGCTGCCATAACCGCTTCCTCTATTCCCATGGTGAAATTGTCGCCCACAGGGAGCAGGCTGAATTTCAGGTCGCTAAATTTCGGGATCAGCTGCATGTCCATAGTCAGGGCCGTGTCTCCGGCAAAATAAAAATCCCCTTCATCGCTCATAATCACAAACCCGGCCGGGTTTCCGCCACCGCTGCCGTCCGGCAAAGTGCTGGAATGGATGGCATTAACCATTTTGACCGTGCCGAAATCAAAATGCCACTGGCCACCATGGTTCATGGGATGCCCGTTGGTGAGACCCTGCTTCCCGAACCAGGTAATGATTTCAAAATTCGATACCAATTTGGCCCCGCTTTGCCGGGCAATCGTAGCCACATCGGCCACATGGTCTTCATGGCCGTGGGAAATCAGGATATAATCCGGCTTGATTTCCGCTACCTTGATATGCGAAGCCAGCTCATTCGGAGTAATAAACGGGTCAAAAAGCAAATTCTTACCTTTCACCTCCACCATCATGCAGGCATGGCCGAAATACGTGATTTTCATGATGACAGGTTTTGTGTTTGAAAATGCAGTTTGCGCCTAAAAAGTAAAGATACGAGGAAAGCCTTGATAAACCCTGCTAATCAGGTCCGGATTATAAACAATTGGCTCTTCCGGCTGTCCACAATTTTTGCAAATCAATTGGTTTATAGTTTTTTTGCTTCCCGGTGCTGTGGATAAAAACCATACAGTTCGGGGGCTTTCGAGCCGTGTTCGTGGCCGGGCTTATTGCATCGTTCATCCTGCCGGGGTGCGTGCCCTCGGGGAATGAGGATTCTTCCAGGGTTTTCCGTTACAACCAGGCTGGGGGCATTTCGAGCCTCGACCCGGCTTTCGCGCGCAACCAGGCCAATATCTGGGCAGTGCACCAGCTATATAACGGGCTGGTGACCTTCGACCGGAACTTGCGCATTATTCCCTGCCTGGCTAAATCGTGGGAAATCAGCCAGGACCGTTGCACCTACACTTTCCACCTCCGGACAGATGTACGCTTTCATGACGACCCGGCTTTTCCCGGAGGGCAGGGACGCATCTTGGAGGCTGAGGATGTGGTGTACAGTTTCAGCCGTCTGCTGGATCCCTTGGTGGCATCGCCCGGGGCCTGGATTTTCCAGGACAAAGTGGACACGCTGAACCCCTTTGAAGCACCTGATGACAGCACTTTTATCCTTCGCCTGCGCCAGCCGTTCCGCGCCATGCTGGGCATCCTGACCATGGAGTATTGCAACATCGTCCCCCGCGAGGCCGTGGAATATTACGGCCAGTCATTCCGCAAGCATCCCGTGGGCACCGGGCCCTTCCGGTTTGTGAAATGGCAGGAAGGCAACGCGCTGATTTTAGACAGAAACCCGGCATATTTTCAGGCTGACAGCCTGGGCCGCCCGCTGCCATACCTCGACCGGGTCATCATTTTCTTTATCGACAACAAAAGCACCGAATTCCTGACCTTCCTGGACGGGAACCTGGATTTCGTGTCGGATTTCGACCCGGGCCTCAAGGAGCTGATCCTTACGCCTGAGGGGGAACTCAACCCGGAATTTGCCGGGAAGATGCAATTGCTGAAGCACAGTTACCTGAACACCGAATATCTCGGCTTACTGGTTGATTCCACCCTGGAGGTGATGGATAATAGCCCGTTGCTGGATCCTCGTGTGCGCCTGGCCATCAATTACGGTTTTGACCGGGAGCGGCTGGTGCAATTTCTCAGGAACGGGAAAGGGGAGCCCGCCACGCACGGCATGATCCCACCGGGCTTGCCGGGATACGATGCCGGTGCAGAATACGGTTTCAGTTATGACCCGGAAAAAGCGAGGGCCTTGCTCGCGGAAGCGGGATACCCGGGAGGGAAGAACATGCCTTCGATTGAGCTAAGCGCTCCGCCCACTTACGCGGATATCTGCGAGTTTATTCAAAACCAATTGCAGGAAACCGGCATTCCCGTGCAGCTGCATATCATGCAGCCCAGCGCCCTGCGTTCAGCCATGGAACGCAGCGAGCTGCCGTTTTTCAGGGCCAGCTGGATAGCCGATTACCCGGACGCGGAAAGTTACATGGCCTTATTTTATAGCCGGTATGGCGCGCCCCCGAACTACACGCGGTATCATAACCCCTTAGCCGACAGCCTGTATGATAATGCCGTGGCGGAAACCGATCCGGACAAGGCCGCCAGGCTGTACCGTGCCATGGACAGCCTGGTAATGCGGGACGCCCCCGTAGTGCCGCTCTATTACGATGAAGTGTTCCGC
This sequence comes from uncultured Chitinophagales bacterium, assembly GCA_964422925.1. Taxonomy (GTDB): domain Bacteria; phylum Bacteroidota; class Bacteroidia; order Chitinophagales; family S012-47; genus CAYRDC01. Next base: position 113,967 of record CAYRDC010000005.1, read on the forward strand.
TTTGTGGCACCAGGTGTGCACGGTCTGCGGCCAAACGCGATGAATATCCTGGATCTTTCGAAGGTGTGGAAAGAATAAGCACCGTGCTTCAGCACGGCAATTACCTCACGCAAAAACCCTAACTTTCGGCTCCATGCCCGGGCAAAAGATCATCAAGGGAGACAGACGGATAATTAACGGCTGGGCCATGTACGACTGGGCCAATTCGGTGTACAGCCTGGTGATCACGTCCACCATTTTCCCGGTTTATTACCTGAAAATCACTTCCGCGGCCGATGGCGCTTCGCAACCTGTTCCTTTTTTCGGATTTTATTTCAACAACGTAAGCCTTTATTCCTGGGGATTGTCGGCTTCATTCCTCATCGCGGCAGCCATAGCGCCCTTTCTGTCTGGCATTGCCGATTACACAGGGAACAAAAAAGCCTTTATGCACTTTTTTTGCTACCTCGGCAGCCTTTCGTGCATTGCCCTGTATTTTTTCACCGGGCTGCAAAACATTGAAGTGGGGATCATTGCCTTTGTCCTGGCAGGGATCGGCTTTACCGGAAGCATTGTGTTTTACAATGCTTACCTGCCCGAGATTGCCGAGGAGAAAGACCAGGACCGGGTAAGCGCCAAAGGTTTTGCCCTGGGATACATCGGGAGCGTGATTCTGCTGCTGGTAAACCTTTCCATGGTGATGTACCCTGAGGTTTATGGGATTACCGATCCACAATTGCCGGCCCGGATTTCATTCCTTACCGTGGGCTTATGGTGGGCCGGGTTCGCGCAGATCACTTTTAGCCGGCTGCCCCGGAATGTATTCGGTCGCAAGGCCGGCCGGCAGGTAATCTGGAACGGTTACCGGGAATTGCTTTCGGTTTTCCGGCAATTAAAATCCCTCAAGCGGCTCAAACGGTTTTTGTTGGGGTTCTTTTTTTATAGCACCGGCATGCAAACCGTGATGTACCTGGCGCCCACCTTTGCCGAGAAGGAGATGAAAATGGGAACCGGCTTGCTGATTGGCCTGATGCTCATCATTCAGCTGGTGGCCATTGCCGGAGCCTATCTGTTTTCCTGGTTATCGGCCCGGCTGGGCAATATCCGCACCCTGATCATGGCCATTCTTTTCTGGACTCTGGTTACAGGCAGCATTTTTTTCATTTTTCATATCCCCGCCTTCCTGGTGGCCGCTTTCGGGGTGGGGTTGGTGATGGGAGGGACCCAGGCGCTGAGCCGCTCGACCTACAGCAAGCTGCTTCCGGAAACCTATGACCACGCTTCCTTCTTCAGCTTTTATGACGTGGCCGAGAAAATCAGCATTGTGCTGGGCTCGTTTATGTTTGGTTGGATTTACGCTCAAACCAACAATATGCGTGATTCCGTGCTGGCGATTATTGTCTGCTTCATCATAGGCCTGTTCTACCTGCGGTCTATTCCCCAAAAACGGGTCGCGGCTTGAAAACTTCCCGCTGACGGGAAGGCTTTTTTACTACATTTGTGCCCTGCATGGACGTAGATATTTTCATTCCCTGTTTTATCGATCAGTTGTTTCCCGAAACGGGATTTCACATGGTGAAAGTCCTGGAAAAAGCGGGCTGCCGGGTTCATTACAATCCGGCTCAGACCTGCTGCGGGCAACCCGCCTTCAACGCGGGCTTCCAGCATGAATGCCGGCCCGTGGCCGAAAAATTTATCCGCGATTTCAACAATGGGCGCCCGGTGGTGATACCCAGCGCTTCCTGCTCGGGCTTTGTGAAAAATTATTACGGGCAAATGCTTGAAAATTCCTCGGTGCACAACGACTGGAAAAGCGTGCGCAGCCAGGTGTACGAGTTTTCCGATTTCCTGGTCAACCGGCTGAAAGTGGTTGACTTTAACGCTGCTCTGGAGGGGAGAGCCACTTACCACGATTCCTGCAGCGGCCTGCGCGAAATCGGCATTAAAAGCGAACCACGGGTGCTGCTGGCGCATGTCCGGGGCCTTGAGCTGGCCGAAATGAAAAAAACCGAAGACTGCTGCGGATTCGGGGGCACCTTTGCCGTCAAATATGAGCCCATTTCCGCTTCAATGGGACTGCAAAAGGTAAAACACGCCATTGATACCGGGGCCGATTACCTAATTTCGACCGACCTGAGCTGCCTGCTTCACCTGCAGGCATTGCTGCAAAAGCAAAAATCCAACATAAAAATCATGCACCTGGCCGATGTGCTGGCCTCTGGGTGGTAAGCATTCCGGCCGCCTGCGCAGGCTTTTTTACAGACATGGTACAGGTTTTGATAAATTTACCGGCCTATGAAGTTATCCCGTATCTCCCTGACCCTGCTATTGCTGGCAACCCTGCGAACGCTTTCGGAAGCCCAGCCCTTCACCCGGGCCGACAGCCTGCTCGGTTCACTGAACCCCGAAAGATCCTGCTATGACGTGACATCCTATTACCTGGATATTACCTTTAATCCGGAGGACAAGACCATTGAAGGCCAGGTGGATATATTTTTCACCGCTATGGCGAATTTCGACCGTATGCAGGTAGACCTGGACAAACGGCTTACCATTACCGGGATACTTTTCCGGGAAAAGCCTTTGTTGTTTGACCGGGAATTCCGGGCGGTGCATATTTACATGCCGGGAAAGATTTTGAAAGGCGAGGCCGGGAAAATATCCGTTGCGTTTAAGGGTAAACCCCGGGAAGCGCTCAACCCGCCATGGGATGGCGGTTTTTCGTGGGAGCACTATAATGAAAAACCCTGGTTCAGTGTTTCCTGCGAAGGGGAAGGCGCCAGCCTTTGGTGGCCCTGCAAGGACCATTTCAGCGATGAACCGGATTCGGTTATTATGGACTGGACCGTTCCGGACGGATTAGTGGCTGTGGGGAACGGCCGGCTCCGGGAGAGCGTATCCCGTGATTCCGGATGGACTACCTGGACTTGGGCCGTCACCAACCCGATCAATCTTTACAATGTGAATATCACGGCCGGGCCGCTTGTTCATTGGTCGGACACTTTCCGTGGCAAGGAAGGACCGCTTGCCCTTGATTACTATGTGCTTGAAGGGCATGAAGCCAAATCCCGGGAACACTTCAGACAGGTAAAGCCCATGCTTGCCTGCTACGAAAAATACTTCGGGCCGTATCCCTTCTACGCGGATTCCTATAAGCTGGTGGAAACCCCTTACCTCGGCATGGAGCACCAGTCATCCATTGCCTACGGCAATAGTTTCCGGAAAGGATACATGGGACTGGACCAGTCCGGACTGGGGTTTGATTATATCATTATCCATGAATCCGGCCACGAATGGTTCGGCAACAGCCTTACTGCGGCCGACCCGGCTGAACTCTGGATTCACGAATCGTTTACCACCTATGCCGAAGCTGTTTACATCGAATGCATGGCGGACTATGAAACAGCTATCCGGTATCTGAACACGCAACGCTGGATGATCCGTAACCGGCATCCCATTGTGGGGCCCGGGGGAGTGCATTTCAAAGGCTGGAACTACGACAATGACTTGTACTACAAAGGAGCCTGGATGCTGCAAACCCTGCGCACAATACTGGATAACGATACCCTGTGGTGGAATACCTTATATGATTTTTGCACAGAATTCCGGCACCGGATTCTTTCCACCGGAGAGGTAATTACCTTTTTTGAAAACCGGACAGGCCGGGAGCTCGGGCCTGTTTTCCGGCAATACCTTTACCATGCCGAACCGCCCGAACTGATGTACACCGTCCGGAAAAAAGGAAACGCCCTGGAAATGGAGTTCCGGTGGGAAGCCGCAGAACCCGGGTTTGAGATGCCTGTGCGGATAGTCTATGACGAGAAAGAATCGCGCTGGATAAAACCCACGGCCAAGTGGCAGAAAATAAAGCTAAAAGGTTGGAAAAACCCTGCTAAATTAGCGATGGATTCAAGGCATATGTATTTTTTGGAAACCAAAATGTAACACCGTACCATGATGAAAACTGCAAAATATCTGTTCCTCTTATTGTTTTTGCCCGTTGGGCTTAAATCACAGGACTGTCCGAAATATTATCCCCTGAATACCGGGGAAGAAATGGAAATCTGGAACTACAACAACAAGAAAAAACTGGAAAGTAAATCGCATATGGTGGTGCTGGAAGGGGATGGCCAGTCAGCTGAGATACTGAGCACCATTTACAATCCAAAAGACGAAGTACAGGCCGAGTTGCAGTTTGAGGTCCGCTGCACGGATGACGGCATGCTGGTGGACATCGCTTCCATGGCAGGCCCGGGCACTGTGAGCCAATATGAAGGGATGGAAGTGGATGTTACGGGTGACAAGCTAACCCTGCCGGCACATGCCAAACCGGGCGATAAGCTCGATGAAGGAAAGATGACCATTAAGATTCTGGCCGATGGTGTCCCCTTGATGACCATGGAATACTATATCACTGACCGCAAGGTGGAGTCTATTGAAGATGTAACCTGTGACCTGGGCACATTCAGTTGCATCAAGATCAGCTATACGATGGAATTTCGGGGCATCCTGAGCACATCCATGAAAGTGGAAGAATGGTACAGCCCGGAAATCGGGTATGTGAAGCAAGCCACTTATAACAAAAAAGGGAAATTGCAGGGCTACAGCCTAAGGCATAAATAGGTTCATCCAATATCCTTTTCCAGCACGCGGATCACCCGGTTCATTTGGTCTTCATTGACGTCCAGGTGGGTGACGAACCTGACCAGTTGCGGGCCGAACCCTATGGCCCGGATGCCATGCTGTTCCAGTTGCCGCAGGAATTTCTCCGGGGCCATAGAATCGCACAGGCGGCAGACGACAATATTCGTTTCCACGGGCATGACTTCTTCCACATACGGGAGCCCGGCCAGGAACTGTCCCAGCTTGCTAGCCAGCCGGTGGTCTTCCGCCAGGCGTTCGACATGGTGGTCAAGGGCGTAAATGCCGGCTGCGGCCAGATAGCCTGCCTGGCGCATGGCGCCTCCCAGCACCTTACGCACCCTCCTGGCCTCCCGGATAAAATCTGCCGGGCCGAGCAACACTGAACCCACCGGGGCTCCCAGGCCCTTGGACAGGCAAATACTTATGGAATCAAACAGCCCTTTGATAGCTTCCGGATCTGTATCCAGGGCCACCAGGGCATTGAACAGGCGCGCACCGTCCAGGTGAATCTTCAGGCCATGGCTCCGGGCGGTTTCACTGAGCGCGCGCATCCATTCCAGGTCATACACGCTGCCGCCTCCGCGGTTGCTGGTGTTTTCCACTACCACCAGCCGGGTACGCGGAAAGTGTTGGTCATCCGGATTGATATTCAGCGGGATCTGTTCTGGCTGCAATCGTCCCCGGTCACCTTCCACGTAGCGTACCGAGCATCCCGAATTAAAGGCCATGCCCCCGGCTTCGTAATTGTACACATGGGCGCTCCGGTCGCAAAGCACCTCATCCATAGGCCGGGTGTGCACTTTAACGGCAATCTGATTGCTCATGGTACCGGAAGGCACAAACAATCCGGCTTCCATCCTGAACAGTGCGGCCGTTTTTTCTTCCAGCGCCTTTACGGTCGGGTCTTCTCCAAAAACATCATCGCCTACTTCGGCTTTGAACATGGCTTCCAGCATGCCGGGGGTCGGGCGTGTTACGGTATCGGATCGGAGGTCAATCATATCAGGTGTTTTATTTTGTCCACAATATTCAGGAAAAGTGAAGGATCCACCGCGGTGGTAACCAGGATGCCGAAAAGAGCTCCGAATAAGTGGGCATCGTGGTTGATATTGGTTCCGCCCGCCCTTGACATGAAAACCGAATAAAGCAGATACAAAATCCCGAAAATCCAGGCCGGCAGCCAGAAAGGCAGGAATATTAGGGCCAGCTGCATGTCGGGAAAAATCAGGATGGCGGAAAACACCACCGCAGAAACGCCTCCGGATGCGCCCAGGCTTCGGTACAGGGCGTTATCGCGCTGACGGAAATAGGTGAACAGGCTTGAAACAATCACAGCCAGCAGGTAAAAGCCGATGTATACGGCATGGCTAAGGTTACCCAGGCGGAAGGCAAGCCACGGTTCTACGATGTTCCCGAACAAATATAACACGTACATGTTGACAACCAGGTGCAGCCAGCCGGCATGGATAAACCCGGAGCTGAGAAAACGGTACCACTCTCCGCGCTCGCGTATGGCCCAAGGGTAAAAGATAGCTTTTTGCTGAAAAATGTGATCGCCAAACCCTTTCAGGCTGATCAGTGCGGTGAGGATTATCAGTAGGATATTGGATGACATGGCAGCAAAAATACACAAACCCCTTACTCAATCATGATGATAGGGCTCGTTGTTCAGGATGGTGAAAGCGCGGTACAACTGCTCGGCAAAGAACAACCGGGCCAGTTGGTGGGGCAGGGTCATAAGCGAAAGCGAAAGTCGGAACGCGGCTCTTTCCGTCACTTCTGGTGCGAATCCCCAGGCTCCGCCAATGGCAAAGCAAAGGCGCCTGCCTGAATGATTCATTTGTTTTTCCAGCCAGGAAGCCATTTGCCGGGAATCCATCAATTTACCGCGCTCGTCCAGTAATACCAGCCAATCGGACGGAGCCAGGCAATTCAGTAATTGCCGGGTTTCGGTTTCCAGAGCTTTTTGAGCTGGCATACCCTTGCGGCTTCCGGGCAGTTCGATGTAATCCAGCCGGTCATAGCGCTGAATCCGGCCGGTGTACTCTGCCATGGCTTCCCGTATCCAGGAAGGAGCGGAGGGATTAATGACAATTAATTTAAGCGGTACGGGATTAATGATAAAAAGTTTTTGGGGTTTACACCAAAGTTTTCAATGGTTAGCCGTAATTTCAACCCAAATTCCCTGGATCAATGAACCCCTTGCTGGTTGCTGCTATTATTGTCATCGGGATTGTCCTGATGTTTGTGGAAATGTTTTTTTTACCGGGCGTGGGCCTTGTGGGCATCCTTGGCGGACTAATCGCGGCCGGTGGCGTGGCGCTGACCTATTCATATTACGGCTCATATTACGGTAATATGAGCCTGCTTCTGACCGGTCTGGTGGCGCTGTTCGCGCTGGGGTATGGATTCAGAAGACTCTGGAAGTTGAAGTGGAGTGTCCGGGAGTCGGTCGACAGCAAAACCAATGTGTTGGAAGGTGTGGATTGCCGGCCAGGCGACAAAGGCACGGCTTTTACCGTGCTCCGGCCCAATGGGAAAGCCATCATTAACGGGAAAAGGTATGAAGTGTACAGCCTGGGCGAATACATCGAAAAAGACACGCCCGTGGTGGTTGTGAAAATTACTTCCGACAAAATTTACGTTAAGCCTGAAAAACAATAACTTATGGAAACACAAACCATATTGCTCATTGTACTCGGTATTGTAGGCCTTGCCTTGTTTATCCTGCTCATTGTCATGATGCGGATACTCGGCCTGTGGTTTACAGCCATATTATCCGGAGTCAGAGTGAGTTTTCTGCAACTGATCCTGATGCGATGGCGGAAAGTGCCTCCAACCGTCATCGTGAATTCATTGATAGCCGCCACCAAGGCCGGTCTCACCCTTACGCGCAATGAACTGGAAGCGCATTACATGGCCGGGGGCAATGTGCCTTCCGTGGTGAATGCCCTGATCTCGGCTGACAAGGCAAACATTGATCTTGACTTCAAGCTGGCCGCGGCCATTGACCTGGCCGGCCGGGATGTGCTGGATGCCGTGCAGCTTTCGGTGAACCCGAGGGTGATAGAATCTCCGGCCGTGGTGGCTGTGGCCAAGGACGGGATTCAGTTGATTGCCAAGGCGCGCGTCACCGTCCGGGCCAACATCAAGCAACTGGTGGGTGGTGCCGGTGAAGAAACCATCCTGGCCCGGGTGGGGGAAGGCATCGTCACTTCCATCGGTTCAGCTAAAAACCATAAGGTAGTGTTAGAGAATCCAGATACCATATCAAGGGTAGTGCTTGAAAAAGGCCTTGATTCGGGAACCGCATTTGAGATTTTGTCCATCGACATTGCCGATGTGGATGTGGGCAAGAACATCGGGGCGGCCCTGCAGATCGACCAGGCCAATGCCGATAAAAACATAGCCCAGGCCAAAGCGGAAGAGCGCAGGGCTATGGCCGTGGCCCTGGAGCAGGAAATGAAAGCCAAGGCCCAGGAAGCTCGCGCTAAAGTGATTGAAGCAGAAGCCGAAGTGCCAAAAGCCATGGCTGAAGCTTTTCGCTCGGGAAACCTTGGCATTATGGACTATTACCGGATGAAAAATATCGAAGCGGATACAGGCATGCGGGAATCGTTCAGCAAACGCGGGCCCCGCAAACAAGATGAAAAGGATTCCTCGAAAGATAGCTGAGGTGGAATAACCTGTTAAAACGGATAATTCCGTAATTTTGCCACCGGTTCCGGCACACCATACCACGGGCCGGAATGCCATGGACCCGTAGCTTAACTGGATAGAGCACCTGACTACGGATCAGGAGGTTGGGGGTTCGAATCCCTCCGGGTTCACAAGAAACTGCCGCAAGGCGGTTTTTTTTGTTTCTAATCAGGGGGTAAGAGGTTCCCTGTCCGACCCCGGGCACGGGCATGCAGGCGGGGAATCCTTGTCAATCCCTAAATAAGGTTAACAGTTTTTAATAAAGGTATTTGAGGTAAGCAAAGCGCAACACAAACCCCCTAATAACGGAAAGTTTGCAACTTTCAACCAGTGGACTCACTCCCATTCGCTCACTCCTGATGGCTCACCATTAAAAACTAAATGCAATACCAAAACCCTTCCCCCGGCCGTTTAGAATCCGGTTTGCAGCGGATGTTGAATTCCAGTACCGGCTTACCCTGCGAATCAGTTAACTTTGTCCTCCATGATCCGTGTAGGTATCTTTTTTGGCGGCCCGGGCCGTGAACGTGAAATCTCCTTTGCCGGGGGGCGTACCGTTTACGATAACCTGGACAAATCACTTTTCGAGCCCATTCCCATTTTTGTGGACAGTTTCCGCCAGTTCATTCTCCTCGATTGGCCATACATCTACAAAGGCTCAATCCGCGATTTCTATCCGCCAGTGGAATTCCTGCCGGAGAGCCGGTCTTCCTTCCAGTATTACGCGGAAAACCTCGGACCCGGGGATACCCTGCCCCTGGAACAGATGGTCAACAGCGTGGGCAAAAAGATCAACCCGGTGGATTTGCCCGGTATGATTGACTTTGCTTTCCTGACCCTGCACGGATTGTACGGGGAGGACGGGCAAATCCAGGGTCTGCTCGACAGCCTCGGAATCCCGTACTCTGGTTCCGGTATACTGCCTTCAGCCATTGGCATAGATAAGGCGGTACAAAAAAAATGGATGAAGGCGGCCGGCTGGCCGGTGCCCGCTTTCCGGATTATCACGTGGAAGGAATGGATGAATGTTAAGGACCCGGAACTGCTTTTCCTGGAACTAAAGGAAATTACCGGGCTGCCCATGGTGGTCCGCCCGGCCCGGCAGGGATCTTCCATAGGGGTTTCCATGGTCAGTGCGGACGATCCGCAAACCTGTGCCCGGGCCATTGACCATGCCTTTTTCCGTTGCCGCCTGGACCCCGTGCGCTGGAAGTCCCTGAACCGGGAAGAAAAAATTGCCCTGGTCAGGGACATCACCGATATCCGGAGCGGCACCGGCCTGCCCCTGGAATGCCACGGAGAAACCGTTTACAGCCCGGACCGCCTGCTGGCATTGCTTGATGAACTTGCCAGCGGCACCGGGGAACCCTTGCTGCTGAGTGCGCTCGATTCCGAACGGAAAGTCATCGTGGAATCGTTCATAAAAGGGCGGGAGTTCAGCTGCATTGTGATCCGCACGGAAGAAGGCCGGGTGGTAGCTCTGCCGCCAACCGGCATACTGAAAGGGGAGGAGGTTTTCGATTACCGTTCCAAGTACCTGGCCGGGCTTTCGCGCAAGGTGACGCCCATCGACCTGCCGGATGACCGGATTCAGGCGATCCGGAAAGCCTGTGAAGAGCTTTACCGGTTTTTCGGGTTCCACGTGTATGCCCGTATTGACGGGTTTATACAGGAAGACGGCACCATATTTCTGAACGACCCCAATACCACCAGTGGCATGCTGCCGAGCAGTTTCTTTTTCCACCAGGCCGCGGAAATCGGACTGGATCCCAGCCGCTTTTTAACCTATATCATCCGCACTTCCATCAGGGAGCGTATGGAAGAATTCGGGCGGCCGCAGGCGTACCGGGCCTTGCTCAACCGGCTCGATCGCGCCCTGGCGAGCGGGCAACAAGCCGACAGGCGGCAAAAGAAAGTGGCGGTTTTGCTGGGCGGATACAGCAGCGAACGCCACATTTCGGTGGAAAGCGGGCGGAACGTTTACGAAAAACTGGCGGCATCGCCCGATTACGAGCCCGTGCCCGTATTCCTGACCCGCGACAAGGGAGAGATCAGGCTTTTCAGGATTCCCCTGAACCTGATGCTCAAAGACAACGCGGACGATATCCGGGATAAGATTTTTCATTTCAAGCGACACCCGGTGGTGGAAGAGATCAAAGCCTTGTGCCGGGATGTAACGGAAAAATACGCGCAACGCAACTACCGTTTCGAGCCCGAACCGGTCAGTTTTGATGACCTGGCGCGCGATTTTGATTTCGTGTTTCTCGGCCTGCATGGCCGTCCGGGGGAAGACGGTGCGGTGCAGCAGGAACTTGAAAAGCGCGGCATCGCGTACAATGGTTCCCCGCCTAAATCAGCAGCCATTACCATCGATAAATACCGTACCAACGAGATACTGGCCCGCGAAGGGTTTACAGTGCCCGGGCACCTCATCGCCACCAAAACCGATTGGCAGGCGGATGAAAAAAACCTGGTTGAAAGCATCAAGGCGCGGATTCCCTATCCTTTCATTGCCAAGCCGGTGGATGACGGCTGCAGCTCGGCCGTGAAGCGCATTGCTTCGGACGAAGACCTGGAAGCCTATTGCAGGCTTTTGTTCCGGGAGGAAGAAGCCCTGCCGGAAGAAGCGGCCGCGCGTCTGAAACTGAAGCCCCGGGAAGAAATACCCCGCAAAGAAATGTTCCTGGTGGAGGAACTGATCGGGCCGGCCGGGGCCGTGCAATTCCTGGAAATCACCGGGGGCATGCTGGTGGGCCGCGATGAGAAAGGGGAACCGGTGTTTGAAGTGTTTGAGCCGTCCGAAGCTTTGGCAGGGGAAGAGGTTCTGTCGCTGGAAGAAAAATTCCTGGCCGGCCAGGGGCAAAACATCACCCCGGCCCGCTTCGGGAAAAACCAGGAAGAATATGAAATGATTGCCCGCCAGGTAAAGCAGGAAATGGAACGGGCTGCCAGGGTGCTGGGGGTGGAAGGCTATTGCCGGATTGACGCCTTTGTGCGCATATTTGAAGGAGCGCGGGCCGAAACCATCATCATTGAAGTCAACAGCCTGCCCGGGCTCACACCTGCCACCTGCATTTTTCACCAGGCAGCGCTCAACGGGTATAAACCGTTCGAATTCATTGAACAGATCCTTCAATTTGGATTTGAAAGAAATAAGCAGAAAATTTGCTGACCTGCCTGGCGGCAGGAAAATTTCGGCCTATGTGGAAGAAGATTTTACGGTTTTTACGCAGCCCGGTGCTTTGGCTGAACCTGTTGGCCGGAGCCCTGCTGATACTGCTGGTCTTTTGGGGCAGTTTCCGCTGGCTCGACCGTTATACCATGCATAACGAAAGCGTCACTGTTCCGGATTTGCGTAAAATGACCCTGAAAGAAGCCGATGAACTGTTGGCTGACCAGCACCTGCGCTATACGGTGATAGATTCCACGTATTGTGCCGGCTGCACACCGACTGAAATCCTGGCGCAGGACCCGCCCCCGGGTGCGAGGGTCAAAGAAAAAAGGCACATTTACCTTACAATCAATAACAAGGTACCCCCAAAAACCAAACTGCCTGACCTGGTGGGTAAATCGCTGCGCAACGCGATCAGTATCCTGAAAAACGAAGACCTCGACATTGGCGAAATATCCTATGAGCCTTATCCGTTTGCCAATGCGGTAATCCGGGCCGAATACAAGGGCAGGGAAGTGAAACCCGGTACCTCGTTTACGACCGGCACCCGCATTGACCTGGTGGTGGGCAACGGGCTGGGCGAAACCAAGGTAAGCGTCCCGAGACTCATCGGAAAAACCCTGGAAGAAGCAAAATTTATCCTGCATGGCGGGTATAACCTGAACATCGGGTTTACCCATTACAGTGAAAGTGTGATAAGCGCCCGGGACAGCGCGAAAGCGGTCATTTACCGGCAAAACCCGAATCCAACGGAAGAAAAAGTGCTACGCTGGGGCGAATTTATTGATGTGTGGCTGATGAAACGCGAAGCCTTTGAAATTATGAACGATACCACCCTTCCGGCCTTGTGAGGCAATAATTCCGGTCGGGGAGGGTTAATAACACCATAAATTACCGAATGAAACGTTTGCTTTCAAGCCTTTTGTCGGTTTTTCTCTTAACGCAGGCTGCACAGGCCCAGGAATACCTGGCACCCCTGGCCGATAACCCGGTGTTGCGGAAGGCTGCGAAGGCAAAACAGCCGGTACACCGCGGGTCGCGCATCCTGGCTGATACCATTCCTTTTATCGATGATTTTTCGTTCCGCTCTCCTTACCCCGACCCGGACAAATGGGCCGACAGCACCGTGTTTGTCAATGACGGCTTCGGCATTCATCCTCCAAGCATAGGCGTGGCCACTTTTGACGGCCTCGGCCCGGACGGCATTCCGTACAGCAATGGCGCCAATGCCCACGGGCGAGCGGATTCACTCACTACCTGGCCCCTGAAGCTGGATGGTTTAACCCCGGCTGACAGCCTGTACCTCAGCTTTTTTTACCAGGCAGGCGGCTATGGCAATCACCCGGAAAGTAACGATTCGTTGGTGGTTCAATTTCTGGCAAACAATGGGCAGTGGCGTACGGTGTGGCGGGCTATGCCCGACACAGTACCTGACACGGTGTTTCAAATGGCCATGATCCCGGTGAAAAAAGCTGCATATTTTTACAACGGGTTCCGTTTCCGCTTTCTGAACTACGCCACCCTGACCGGCAATCTCGACCATTGGAATGTAGACTATGTAAAGCTCGACAAAGACCGCAGCATCAACGACAAGCTGCTCAATGATGTGGCCTTTAACCGGCCCGCTCCTTCGTTGCTTGCCCGTTATGAAGCTATGCCGCTGAACCAGTTCCAGGGATTCTCAGCCACTGAAATAGCGCCCAGCCTGAAGGTATCGGCCAGCAATCACTTCAATGTGATCAAGAACACCACTTTCAGCTACGAAGCCCGGGAGCTTTGCACGAATTCCGTGTTGAACGCCACCTTTATCGAAACCATCAACTTCCCGGCTTTGAGCGACACGGTACTTAGCGACCCGAATTTTGAAACCCAGCTGAACGCTTACCTGGCCGGCAATACCTGCGACAGCCTGGTCGTGGCAGTGAAATATTACCTGACCAATACGCCACCGGATTTCAGCACCACTTTTAATGATACGGTGATACGCTACCAGCGCTTCTTCAATTATTTCGCTTATGATGACGGCACAGCAGAACAAGCCTACGGGTTGCAGGGCACCGGAGCCATGGCGGCCTATGAATTTGAAGCCAATACGCCTGATACGCTGCGGGCCATTGCCATACATTTTGCCCACATCGGGGAGGACCTGAGCAACCGCTTATTCTCGCTCATTATCTGGGACCAATTGGATGTACCGGCTGGAATCAATGATCATATCCTTTACAGACAAGACTTTATGACACCTGCTTATATCGATACTTTCAATGGATTTGCCACCTATGTGCTGGATACCCCGCAGGTGGTCAGCGGGAAGTTTTTCATTGGCTGGCAACAAAGCCAGCCTGACAACCTGAGCATCGGCTTTGACAAGAACCATGATGCTTCTTCCCATTTGTATTACAATGTATTCGGCAACTGGAATTCAACGGCATTTCACGGGGCGCTGATGTTGCGCCCACTGCTGGGAAAGCCCATACAATTCCCGGTTGGCCTGCCCGCTGCAGCGTCAAGGGAAAAAATAACCGTTTACCCAAACCCTGCCGGGGAAGAGGCATTTGTCTGTACGGCAGCTTTCGTAAAGGAGCCGCCTGTACTTTACAACCTGACCGGTCAGCGGATGCCGGCAACCGTGGAAGCCCAGTCGTTCGATCCGGATGGTATTTTGTGGCGCGTCAGCCTTTCCGGGTTGGCTGTGGGGGTTTATGTCATCCGCTCCGGGTATGCTGCCGGGCTTGTGGTGCACCACTGAAAGTTTCTTTGAAGGGGATTCATTATATTTGCCCTAAGCCCAATCTCCAACACATTATGAAACCGATTGCTGTGCCTGATGCGCCTTCCATCAGCGCGGAAGAGTTGTATCAACGAATGAACAATGGTTCTGGCGTACAAATCATTGATGTGCGTGAGCCCTGGGAATTTGAATCCGGAACTTTGGGGAATGTCAATATCCCACTCGCGAAGCTGGCGGAGGAGCTGCCCAGGTTGAAAGCCATGGGGCAAGCGCTGGTGCTGCATTGCAATACCGGTCCGCGCAGTGCGGCCGCGCAATATTATCTTTGGCGCAATGGGATCAAACAGGTAAAATACCTGGCAGGCGGCCTGGAAGCCTGGCAGGGGAAATTCACGGCTTATGCCGGAAACACTCCATGATCACCCGGTAATCTTTTTTGACGGCTGGTGCCGGTTGTGCAGCGCTACCGTACGTTTTGTATTGAAGGCCGACCGGAAGGGATTGTTCCGGTTTGCCCCGCTATCTGGCCCCCTGGCCAAAGAGCTTCTTCCTGAACATGATTTGGCAGTCAATGAACCCGGTACCTTGTATCTTCTCGAAAATGGCAGGCTCCTGGCCCGTTCGGACGCGGTGCTGGGAATTTGCCGTCTGTTACCCGTTCCCTGGCGCTGGCTGTATCTGTTCCGTTTCCTGCCCCGGGGCTTGCGCGATGGCATCTACCGGCTCATTGCCCGGTTACGGTACCGGCTGTTCGGTCGGAGAAAAACCTGCCTGGCACCCACGGAAAACCTGGCCGACCGTTTTTTGTAAAGGTTTTGAAACAATCGTTCCTGTCATTCCTGTAACCGTCCGGGCATACCGCCTCATGCAAAGAGGAAAAACCTTTTCTGCAGGCCTTTCCGGAATTGGTATTTTTGAAACATGCTCCGGTTCCGGTTAATTATTCTTTGCCTATTCCTGCTGGCGTCTCTGTTAACGTACCGGCAATGTCACCCGGCCGGGCAGGAAGGGGAGGAGCCGGTCTACCTTAACTGGTCGGACACGGTGCGCTATGTAGGCAAAGAAACCTGCAAACACTGCCACGAAGCGGAGTATGACAGCTTTATGCAATCAGGCATGGGACAGTCGTTCGGCAGGGCCACCAGGGAAAAATCGGCCGCTGTTTTCCGGCCCGGCACGGTGGTTTACGATACGCTGCGCGATTTCTATTACCACCCGTTCTGGGAAAACGATACCCTCTATTTTCTGGAATATCGTCTCCGTGGCGGAGATACCATCCATAAACGGGTGGAGCGGATCGATTACATCATCGGCTCGGGGATGCACACCAACAGCCACCTGGTTTCCTTTCATGGGTATGTTTACCAGGCTCCCCTGACCTTTTACACCCAGGAAGGGCGCTGGGACCTGCCGCCCGGTTTCCGGACCGGTTACGAGGCCCGCTTTGACCGGCCCATCTTGTTCGAATGCATGACCTGCCACAACGGCCTGCCGGTTTTGCAGCCCGGCAGCGAAAACAAATACCTCGAAGTCCCGCTGGGGATTACCTGCGAGCGCTGCCACGGCCCGGGTTCCCTGCACGCCCGGGAAATGAAGCTCGGTCATGGGGTCGACACGTCCAAAGCGCGCGACCTGACCATCGTAAACCCGCGCAGACTGAACCCGGCACAGCAAATGAGCCTTTGCCAGCGCTGCCACTTGCAGGGCCCCACCGTGCTCGTTAAAGGGCATAATTTTGATGATTTCAGGCCGGGGAAGAACTTGGGAGACTATATGCACGTTTTCCTGCCGGAATACCGTAAGCCTTCCGGCAGTTTTATCATGGCTTCCCATGCCGACCGGTTGCGGAAAAGCAAATGTTTCGCGAGCGGCAGGTTAAGCTGCGTCAACTGCCACAGCCCCCACCTGTCAAGCCCTCAGCAAAAGATTGAACGGGTTCAGAAAGCTTGTCTCGCTTGCCACCCGGAGCAAAGCGCACCCCATGGCAGCCGTCCCGGAGGAGAACCGGAAAAGGACACTGTCCTTTGCTTCACCTGCCACATGCCCAAGTCTCCGAGCATTGATATCCCGCATGTGAGTATCACAGATCATTACATCCGTGTGCCGGGCCGGGAAAAAACGGAAAAAGGCCCTGGAAATCCTTTCAAACGTCTGCGTTGCATGACCGAAGACCATCCGTCCGCTCTCCTGATGGCGAGAGGGTACCTGCGCTTTTACGAAGGGTTCAACAGCGATCCGCCTTTCCTGGATTCTGCTGCGGCCTACCTGGCGAAAGCAGATCCAGGGGAGCCGCTTTACCCCGAAACCCGGATTCATTATTGGTACTTAAAAGGTGATTACCAGGCCATCCGGGATTATACCCAATCCTTCACGCCCACCATGACAGACGATGCGCACACACTGTACCGTGTCAGTGAGGCCTGGTATAAAGCCGGTAACCTTGACCAGGCTATTCGCTGGCTTGACAAAGCAGTTTATCTCAAACCCTACCAACTCGAGTTCAGGAACCGGCTGGGGAGCTTGTATTTGTTTGCCGGCAAGGTGAAAAAGGCACAGGAACAATTTGAATTCATCGTGGCTGAACAACCTGAATTTGTGCCCGCCCTTTCAAACCTGGGCATCCTGAAGGTAAACCTCGGGGCTTTCCGGGAAGGGGTGGAGTTACTGGAACAGGCCATCGCCCTCGACCCGGATTATGACCAGGCCTATCAAAACCTGGCGGATGCCTGGCTAAGCCGGTATAATAAGGAAGAGGCATTGAAAGTTATCAATCGTTGGCTGGCCAATGACCCCTGGAATGAAACCGCCCTGGCCCGCAGGCAAGAATTAGGATTATGAGCAGAAGAAATAAAATCGCATTGATTTTTGTATCGGTTGTCCTGGCAGGTGTGGTTGCACTGGGAGCGGTAGGATGGAAATACTATAAAGCCTTTTTCAGCCCGAATGTAACCCGTGATGCCATCATTTATTTGTGGCCGGATTATACTTTCCGCCAGGTCGATTCATTATTGCAGGCCGACAGCCTGGTGAAGGATATCGGCAATTTCCGGGTCTCTGCGCACCTGATGAAATATTCTGAAAGAATCCGGCCGGGGCGGTATGCGCTGAAAGCCGGCATGAACAGCCGTGCCCTGGTAGGGATGCTTCGCTCCGGCCGTCAGGCCCCTGTCCGGCTGATCATTAACAAAAAACGCACGCAAGAAGAATTTGCCGGGTATATCGGCTCACATCTTATGCTCGATTCCCTCTCGTTGATCCAGCTGATGCGGAACGATTCTGCCCTGGCCGCCTATGGGTTTAATCCGGAAAACATAATGGCCATGTTCCTGCAAAACACTTATGAAATGTGGTGGACCACCAGTGCCCGGCAATTCCTCGACCGCATGTACAACGAATACCTGGATTACTGGACAAGCGAGCGGCTTTCCCTGGCCGATAAAATTGGTTTATCCCCCATCGAGGTCATCATCCTGGCATCCATTATCGAGGAGGAAACCGCAATGGATGATGAAAAACCAACGATAGCCGGCCTGTATCTTAACCGGCTGCGCAAAAGCATCCCCCTGCAATCGGACCCTACCCTGAAATTCGCGCACCGCCATTTTGAATGGAAAAGGATTTATAACCGGTACAAAACCATCGATTCGCCATACAACACTTACCGACACAAAGGACTTCCGCCCGGGCCGATATGCATACCGCAGCTAAGCAGTATAGAGGCGGTCCTGCACGCACAAAAGCATGACTACCTGTTTATGTGCGCCCGGGACGATTTCTCCGGATATCATAGCTTTGCCCGTACCAATGCCGAACATGAACGGAACCGGCAGCGGTATATCCGGGCTTTGGAAGAAAGAAATATCCACTGATATGTACAGAACGGAAACCAAAATCCGCGTGCGCTACGGAGAGGCCGACCCGATGGGTGTATTGTATTACGGGTATTACTCGCTGTACTATGAAGTAGGCCGCGCGGAAATGCTGCGCGAACTGGGTTACAGTTACGCGGCCCTCGAAAAGGAAGGCATTATGATGCCGGTGGTTTCGCTGAAATGCAAATACCTGAAGCCGGCCCATTATGACGACTTATTGACCGTGGTAACCATCTTGAAGGAATTCCCCAAAGGAACCAGCATGACTTTCTACACGGAAATCTATAACGAGCAGGGGGAATTGTTAAATTTAGGGGAAACTACCCTTGTTATGGTGCGGGCCGATACCATGCAGCCTGTGAAAGCGCCTGAAATCTTGCTGAAATTATTCAGGCCGTACTTTAAAGATATTTCTGAATGAACGAAACCAGGAAACCGGGAACTTCCTTCTGGCAGCGCTTAAAAGCCTGGGCCATGAAGGTTTCCCTCCCGGGTTTCAAAAAAGTGCCTGTTTACCAGGTAATGGTATTTTTCTTCCGCGAAATCAATAACGACCGGATCACCCTGCGGGCAGCTTCTGTGGCTTTTTATCTGATCCTGGCCTTGTTCCCGGGTATTCTCTTTCTGTTTACCCTGGTTCCGTATTTCCCGTTGGAAGGGTTCCACGAAACCTTGATGGGAGAACTGCAAAGCGTTATGCCGGCTTCGGTGTTTGAATTCCTGCACACGGCCATTGAGGATATTTTAAGTGTCCAGCGCTTTGATTTGCTGTCGGTGGGTTTTCTCACGGCATTTTTCTTCTCCACCAACGGGGTAATTGCCATTATGGATTCCTTTAACAAAAGCCTGCCGGGTTTCCGTACCCGTAGCTTCCTGTTCAAAAGATGGATTGCCATTAAAATCACTTTCTTTCTCGCCTTGTTATTGATTTTTTCCGTAACGCTGATTATTGGGGGCGATAAACTGGTTCCCTGGCTGGCATCCGTATTGAACCTGACGGACCCGGCCGGGAAATTTCTGTTATCACTCATCCGGTGGATATTGTTAATCCTGCTGTTCTTTTTTTCCGTGGCTACCATTTATTTTTATGGACCCGCGCGGACTGAAAAATGGCGGTTTATTTCCACCGGGGCCACGGTGGCTACCATATTGTCCATCGCGACTTCACTGATCTTTTCCTGGGTTGTAAACTACTTCAACCTGTACAACAAAATTTATGGTTCTATCGGAGCCGTACTGGGTGCTATGCTTTGGTTTTTCCTGAATTCATTGGTGTTGTTAATCGGGTTTGAATTAAACACCGCCATTGACCAAGGCAGGGACCTGTTGAGTCCGGACTCGGAGGAAACTCACAAATAGGGAATTGCCCCGTTTCCACCGGAAGGCAGCCGGGCCGGGCTGCCGTTTTTTGGGCTTAATGTTTAGTTTTGCAGCGGAGGAATGGCAGAGTGGTCGAATGCGGCGGTCTTGAAAACCGTTGACCCTTCACGGGGTCCGGGGGTTCGAATCCCTCTTCCTCCGCCATCCGGCTTGAAAGCTCCGCGGCAATTGCGGGGCTTTTCTTTTTTTAATCCATATGAAAAAGGGGTTTGCCTGTAACCGGCAGTCACCGCCCGGCTTCCGGTTGGGGATAATTATTTCACTTACGGCTGGACTGTTAGTCCTTTAGTTGGTATATTCATTTGGTAATTACGCCTTATTCAGATGACCCGGCATATCATAATCCTATCTATAACACTCCTCCTGGTTCGGTGTGTGCCGGATCATAACGTACAACAGGAGGGGGGCATCCATTTGCCGGAATCGTTTCAGCAGGAGCCGGAAGCTGCCACCGTGCCGGCTTCCAATATTCCACCTTCGGTTCAGTTTATTTATGACAGTCTGGAATACCGGCTCATATGGTTTGATCCAGGGGGAAAGTTCCGGCCTATGCTTTCTTCCCTTGAAGAGTCGGTTGAATTAGCAGTTCTGGAAGGCTGGGACACTATTGGCACCATGGTGCATAGCTGCCTGGGACAAGTAGCCGAATTGAAATCCATCCGCGCAGCAAGCCGAAAAAGGGAGATGCTGGAGAAGCTGGATCCTATGCTTACGGAAACAGCTTTCCTGCTTGCCTGGTTCGAAGCCTATGGCAATGTAAAACCCTTCCAATGGGAAATGCCTCAAAGACAGGTAGATGTTGGCGGCTGGCTGATTAAAGCCCTGGGAAAAGGAGCCCCCATCCGGTTCACAGAACTGCAACCCCGGATCATGCATGCCGCGGAATGGGGAAAGTGGTTCAGGTACCTGGAATTTATAGACAGGCACCGGGCGGGAGATCCGGTGGTAGTTATAAAAAAAATTGAACCCAGTCGGCAGTCAGGCCAGCTCCCTGCCATCCGCAAGCTCCTGAGCCAGCTCGTACCGGGTGGCGCCCGTTTGCTGCTTTCCCGCTCCCCCTGGTTGTTCGACTCTGCCATGGTGGAAGCAGTGCGCCATTTTCAAAGGTTGAACGGATTGTATCCTGATGGAATCATTGGCTTACAAACGCTTTTAGCTATTAACCGATCACCCGATTCCCTGCTATGGAAGCTGCGCCTGAATTTTCAACGGCTGAAATGGATGCCGGAATTGCCAGCATCGGGTACCTATATCCTGGTAAACATCCCATCTTATGAAGTGTTGGTATATGAAAACCGGAAAGTGATGTTGCGCATGCGGTCAATCGTGGGCACTAAAAAGAAAGAGACACCGGTGTTCAGCGACAGCATGGAATACCTAGTGTTAAGCCCTTACTGGCATATTCCCAAAAGTATTGCGGGAGAAGAGATTTGGCCCAAAGTACTGGATGATCCCAATTACCTGCGCGACCGTGACATGGTTGTATTCGTTGACGGGCAACGGGTCGACAGCTTGGATTGGTCATCCCTTTCCATCTCCGATTTTGAGCACAGAATCCGCATCCGTCAAAACCCAGGGAAGTATAATTCGTTGGGCTCTATCAAATTTATGTTCCCCAACAGGCACTGGGTTTATCTGCACGATACCAACGCGAAATATCTATTCAGCAAGCAAGGAAGAAGCTTAAGTCACGGGTGCGTCCGCATAGAGAAATCGGTTGACCTGGCTATGTACCTGTTGAGGGACAACCCGGATTGGGACACTACCCGGCTTCTGGAAGCCATGGATTCCACGGTGCAAACCAAAGTGTATCTCAAGAAAAAAATCCCGATTTATCTGACTTATTTCACAGCCTGGGTCGATGACAATGGTGAACTGAATTTCAGGGATGACATCTACGGACTGGATGAAAAGCTGGATAGTGTAATGATCGCTGAACGGCAGCTCAGAAAACAATTATTTGATCGCTGGGTTTTTGCTGCAGATACCCCGCAATGATATGATACATTTCCTGGTTATCGGGCAAAGTTTTCAGGTATTGGCGTACTTCTTCCGGTGATTGTACCTGGCAATCCATATCTATGTATCCAAACCCCTGGAAAATTCCGTTTTGCACCATAACAAGAGACCGTTCGGTGTGGTTGCGCCCAGGTCCGATGACCAGAAAATTTTCCGGATGGTTCCTGATATTTTCCATGGCTTGCTGAACGCGCTGGTTATAGATGGCAGGAGCTTCCTTGTCAATGCAGGCGCCATTGCAAAAGCCTGCTTCATACCTTCTGCAGGCGCCCGGTTGCAGGGATAATCCGCAGAGCCGTTCACATAGCGACCAGGAAGACAATAATTTTTTAAGCGTATTCCTGGCCTCGGCAAGACTGTTGCATCGCAGCAGAGCGGGTGAATGTCTTGCAGCTTTATTAATCCCAAGCCGGAGGTAACCCTTTTGATCGGTGTACGTGACTATTGCGTACGAACCCGGGACATATTTCTGGGCCCGGTTGTATTTAGGCCACAAACGCTTTATTTCATGGGCTTCCAGCAATAAAGCAATCAGCTCTGATCCGGTGCACTCAAAAGTAATGTCTGCAATTTCACGCTCGAGGCCCAGCAGGTTTCTCTTCCGGTAGCTGCTGGTAAAATGCTGGGAAACCCGTTTCCGGATATTTTTTGCTTTACCCACATAGATTACTTTGCCTGCCTGATCATGGAAATAATAAACGCCCGGGGCAGCGGGAAGCCCGTTGAATGTTTTCCGGGGCAGGTTGGGCGGCAGTTTGAATTCACCGTTGCGCTGGTTCAACATCTGCTGAATGATACCAGCGTTGTCATTTTCTATGATTTTATGTAGGAGCTGGGTGGTAGCCAGTGCATCGCCCATAGCACGGTGCCTTCTGTGATTCGTGATCCCGAACCAGGTGCACAATTTTCCAAGGCTGTAGCCGGGCAGCCCGGGAAACACTTTCCGGGCCAGGCGCACCGTGCATAACCTTTTGGCCTTGTAATCAATCCCGGCCCGCTGAAAATGGGCTTTCAAAAACCCATAATCGAATGAAACATTATGCGCCACAAACACATGGCCCGAAAGGAATTCGCGGAGAGCCGGGGCCAGGTCATTAAAAGGTGGAGCATCCCGGAGCATCTCATTGGTTATTCCCGTGAGAGCGGTTATATGATCAGGAACAGGCTGGTGGGTGTAAACCAAAGATTGAAACTGATCTTTGATATTCTTTCCATCCGTTACGACTGCTGCCACTTCAGTAATGGAATCCTGGGTGGCCATGCCACCGGTGGTCTCTATGTCCACTACAACATACATCCAAAAATAAAATTACCATTTTCAGCCTGAAAGTATATTTTTGGATCAAACCGATAAACCACATATGGAAAACAAACAGAAAGAGTCCGCGTTACGAAGCCTGCTGAAAGCGATTACCTGGCGGGTGATAGCCACTTCTACGACCTTTATCCTGGCGTATTTCATATTCAGCAATACGGCCTGTGATGACGTTTTGGAAAAATCCAGCGCGGTAGCCGGAGCAGAGTTATTTATAAAAATGGCCCTGTATTATATGCATGAACGTGCCTGGCAAGCCGTGCCCAGGGGTACTATCCGAAAACTTTTCAAAAGAGGTTAAGATGCCTAAATTGCTTCAGCAACGGTAAACAAGCTCCCGGTCACCAGAATTAAGTCTTTTTCGGTCGCGTTCTCTTTTGCTGCCTGAAGTCCTTTTTTTACGGTTCCTTCAAATACTACTTCCCGTCCCTGGTTTCCAAGGAGGTTTCCAAGATCTTTTGCCGGCATGGCACGGGGGATGCCGGCCTGTGTAGCATAGTATTTTGCCTTTTCAGGCAGGAGGGGAAGAATCCGACTATGATTCTTGTCTTTCACCGTACCAAAAACCACGTGAAGGCGCTTAAAATGGAACCGGTTGAGATCATCGAATAATCGTTGCAAGGCCTTTTCATTATGCGCACCGTCTGCAATCACTAAAGGATTTTTACTAAGGATGTCCCACCGCCCACGAAATCCGGTATTTTCTTTAAATAGCTGAATACCAATGGTTATAAGACGATCATCTACAGGAAAGCCATAAGCATTTAATTCATGGGCTGCTTCCATGGCGAGGCAAATATTTTCCGCTTGCCAGGAACCCCCGAAAGGAAGGAGGAAAGTCTTACGGCTTTTTGGAGTGTTGATCCTAATCTCCATTTTGTCTATTTGTTCGCGGGTTACTCTATAGGAGTAGTCATCCTGTACGCATTGCAGTCTCGCATTTACCTGACGGGCTTTTTCACTGAAGATTTCCAGCACAGAGTTTTGCTGGAAACCGACCAGTACCGGTGTACCGGGTTTGATAATTCCGGCTTTTTCCCTGGCTATTTCCTTCAGCGATGTACCCAGCATATCCTGGTGGTCAAGGGAAATGCTGGTAATGAGGCTCATAAGGGGATGAATGATGTTGGTAGAATCAAGCCGGCCGCCAAGCCCTGTTTCAATGATGGCTATATCCACTTGGTTTTTGGCGAACCATGCAAAAGCCATAGCCACGGTAATTTCGAAGAAAGAGGGTTGGATTCCCTCTGACAAACCGGGTAATGCCCTGACAAAATCAACCACAAAGGACTGACTGACCGGTTTCCCATTGATTTTAATCCTTTCCCTGAAATCTTTCAGATGCGGGGAAGTATACAAGCCGGTTTTATAGCCTGCTACCTGCATTATGGAAGCAAGCATATGCGCGACACTGCCTTTACCGTTGGTCCCTGCAATGTGTATGGCGCGAAAAGCGTTCTGCGGGTTATCCAGTCTTTGGCAAAGGACCTGGATGTTATCGAGATCTTTTTTAAAAGCAGATTTCCCAATCCGCTGGTACATAGGCAGCTGGCTGTACAACCAGGCCAACGCTTCCTGATAGGTCATTACCTTTTTAATCCAAAAGTAACAGAAATCACCGCTGTTTGCACTGTGTTTGTGGGGCTTGGAGTGTAGCGCAATTTCAAAGCTGTTTGTTTAGCCAGTTTTATGAGGTTGGGATCGGTGATGGTGCTGCCCCGGGCCACATACTGCGCACTTGTAACTTTTCCCGAAGCATCTACGACAATGCGAAGCTTTACAATCCCTTGCTCGTCTCCGTTATAGTAATCGGTTGGCATGTGTACAATGCCGCGTCCTGCAATATCAAAACCGGTGCCCTGATCGCCAAGCCCGGAATTCTGACCGTGGTAATTGGGGCCTGTGGTTCCATCCGGTTGGCCTTTATTTCCATCGGCCAGGGGATCATTTCCCTGGTTCTGTGACTGGCTGTTCTGGCTGTTGCCCGGGTTAAACAATTTATTGGGATCAACTTTGGGCTCTGCATTTTCAACCGGTTGTCTTTCTGGCTGAGGATTGGGCTGTTCTACGTCTGTTGGGTTGTCGACCGGCTGCTGCTCGTTATTCACGCTCACCTCTGTGGCATTTACATCATTGACCGTTTCCATGGTTTCAACGGTTTCTTCCGCAGCCGATTCCGGCATGGGCTGAGCTGTTTCGGTAACCTCCTGCTCCTGGGGTTCCTGATCTCCGGTACCCATTTCAGTAGTACCGAAATTGATAAAAATACCTTCTTCCGGTGGAGGTGGGTAGGGGCCATACAATCCAAGGAAGAGCGTTCCCAATATCAGTAAAATAAAGATGATAGCCGTCAGCAAACGGCTGCGCCTTTGGTAATTTTTCTCAACATCCGGGTTTAATAAAAAATCCTGTTCCATGACTCATCTCCTGGTTTTCGGATCGGCTGAAAGTACCAGTTGTACCTGCAAATCATTTGCCAGGTCATACAATTCAACCAGTTTTTCAATGGATAATGACTTGTCCATATCCAGGATCACTACAGGATCTTCCTCACCGGCAATTTTTTGCCTTAACACTGAAGGAAGGCTACCAAAGCTGACCGGCTGATTGTCGACATAATACCGGAGCTGATCGGTAACCGTGATCCGGGCGGACGGAGTAACGGAAGTTTTCATGGTGGTTTTAGGCCGTTTTACCGGGACCGCACTGGGGGTTACCAACCTGGAAGTGATCAGGAAGAAGATCAGTAACAAAAAAATGATATCTGCCAGGGAAGACAGGTTAAAACTCGGATCGACCTTATTTCGCATTTTCAGGCTCATGAAGCAGGTTCTTGTAAGAGGTCAATGAATTCCACGGAAGTCATTTCCATTTTATAAATCACCTTTTCAACCATTGAGACCAGGGTATTATAGCCGATATATGCCAGGATTCCGATTGTCAGGCCGGCCGCGGTGGTAACCAATGCCTGGTAAATATCATTGGCCAGCAGGTCGGCTCCGCCTTCACCACCTGACTGGGCCAGGTTATAAAAAGCACCAATCATTCCCAGCACAGTGCCCAAAAACCCAAGCATCGGGGCAGCGCCAGCAATGGTGGCAAGGGCAACCAGCCCTTTTTCCATTTTATAAACCTGCAGTTTACCAACGTTTTCAATAGCCACTTCAATATTTTTCAAAGGGCGCCCAATCCGCAACAATCCTTTCTCAATCATACGTGCGATGGGAGAATCGGTGTTTTTGCATAAAATTTTTGCGGCCTCAATGTTTCCAGTCATAACATTGTCACGGATATTGTTCATGAAATTGGCGTCTATCCGTGAGGACCGTTTGATGACAAAATAGCGTTCTAGGAAGATGTAAATCGCGATAATGAGCAACAAAGCCAGGGGGATCATCAATATGCCACCCTTCATTAATAATTCAAAGGCCGAAGTGAACGCGGGCCCGTCAGCAACCCCTGCCGTATCTGCCTGCAGAAAAACATTCATGAGCATAATAAACTGATTTGAAAATAATGAACGGTTTTTTTAATCAAAATGATATAGTCAATCCCAAAAGTTTTCTTCCGGGATAGCGGGCTGAAATTACGATAATTCTGATTTGCAATGCAGCCAATCTTGCCAGGCAAACTGTTAATTAGCGCTGAAGAAACGTATATTTTATTGTACAGCGCAAAATGAGCTCATTTTTAGCTATAAATCAATGAGTTATTCAAATATTTCCACAACAGGTTTTGCAGCAATTTTCTATAAGGTCTCAAGGTATTTGGCTATCTTTGGCACTTCAAATCAACGGGTTCCTATCCGGCAGATTGAAATAACGATTTATGGCAGAAAGAGAGCGGATAATTTCCATCAACATTGAGGAAGAGATGAAAACGGCATACATCGATTATTCGATGTCTGTCATTGTTTCCAGGGCTATACCGGATGTCCGGGATGGTTTAAAACCGGTTCACAGAAGGGTATTGTACGCGATGGCGGATTTGGGTTTGTACCATAACCGGCCTTATAAAAAATCTGCCCGGATAGTGGGGGAGGTGCTGGGGAAATACCATCCGCATGGCGATGCATCTGTGTATGATACCATGGTCCGGATGGCCCAGCCCTGGTCGCTGCGTTATCCGCTGGTAAACGGACAGGGAAATTTTGGTTCAATAGACGGAGACAGCCCGGCCGCCATGCGGTATACCGAAGCACGGCTTAAAAAGCTGGCCGAAGAAATGCTTCAGGACATCGATAAGGAAACCGTTGATTTTGACCTGAACTTTGACGATTCCTTGCAGGAACCTACCGTTTTGCCCTCCCGGTTTCCAAACCTATTGTGCAATGGCGCCAACGGGATCGCAGTGGGAATGGCCACTACCATTTTACCTCATAATTTGAGCGAAGTGGTAGATGCCATGTGCGCATATGTGGATAATAAAGACATCACCATAGAGGGATTGATGGAGTACATCAAAGCACCGGATTTCCCGACAGGCGGCATTATCTACGGGTATGAAGGGGTGAAACAAGCTTTTGAAACAGGACGGGGTAAAATCATCGTCAGGGGAAAGGCGGAAATCGAACCCAGTGAGCATGGCAAAAATGATAAAATAGTCATTACCGAAATTCCTTACCTGGTCAACAAAGCCAATCTCATTATGAAAGCGGCTGACCTGGTGAACGATAAGCGCCTGGAAGGGATATCCGATATCCGCGATGAGTCTGACCGGGATGGAATGCGCATTGTCTTTGAACTGAAACGGGATGCCATTCCCAATGTAGTGCTGAATCACTTATACAAGTACACTCCGTTGCAAACTTCTTTCGGAGTGAACAATATTGCTTTGGTAAAAGGCCGTCCAAAGCTTCTGAACCTGAAGGATTTGATTTCGAATTTCGTGGATTTCCGCCATGAAGTGGTTGTCAGGAGGACCCAATACGAACTCCGGAAAGCGGAAGAACGTGCCCATATTCTTGAAGGATACCTGATTGCCCTGGATAATCTGGATGAAATCATTACCCTGATCCGCTCGTCCAAAACCCCGGATGAAGCGCGTGACGGATTGGTTGCGCAATTTTCACTTAGCGAAATACAGGCCAAAGCCATCCTGGAAATGCGGCTGCAACGCCTTACCGGAATGGAACGGGACAAAATCAGGAAAGAATATGAAGAGATAAAGGAAAAAGTGGCCTGGTACAAAAAAATCCTTGCGGACGAAAGCATCAGGATGGGAATCATCAAAGATGAACTACAGGACCTGAAAAAAGAATACGGTGATGAGCGTAGGACTTCCATAGATTATTACGGTGGGGAATTCAGCATTGAGGATATGATCCCTAAGGAAGATGTGGTCATCACTATTTCCCACCTGGGGTACATTAAGCGGACCCAGGCCAATGAATTCAGGAAACAAAACAGGGGAGGGCGAGGGTCGCGCGGAAGCCAGACACGGACAGAGGATTTTATTGAGCACTTGTTTGTGGCTTCCACGCATGATTACCTGTTGCTTTTTACCGACCGGGGACAATGCTATTGGCTGCGGGTTTATGAGCTGCCGGAGGGTACTAAGACTTCAAAAGGCCGGGCCATCCAAAACATGATAAACCTGCCACCAGGTGACCAGGTGAGGGCTTATCTTAAAGTGGATAATCTGTCTGATGAAGATTACGTGAAGCATAACTTCATAGTGTTCTGCACGCGCAAAGGCATTATTAAAAAAACAGTGCTTGAGGCATTCAGCCGCCCGAGGCAGAACGGCATCCGGGCCCTTACTTTTAAGGAGGATGATGCTCTGCTCGAAGTGCGCATGACCAACGGACATTGCTATATCATGATAGCCAAGAAAAGTGGAAGGGCCATACGCTTCCACGAATCCAATGTCCGCCCGATGGGGCGTACTGCTGCCGGAGTTAGAGGCATTACATTGGAAGGGAAAGACGACAAAGTGATTGGTATGGTTTGTGTTCAGGAAGGGGACGAGAACCAAAGCATCCTGGTAGTTTCCGAAAGAGGCTACGGCAAACGTTCCTTAATCGATGACTACCGGATCACGAACCGGGGCGGGAAAGGCGTGAAAACCATTAACATCACCCCAAAAACCGGATCACTGATTGCCATTAAAAACGTGCGTGACGAAGATGATCTGATGATTATTACTCGCTCCGGGGTGGCCATCCGGATGGGCTTGGATGATATCCGGATCATGGGACGGGCAACCCAGGGGGTGCGTCTGATTAAAATTAATGAGAAAGACAAAATTGCCGATGTGGCAAAAATTGAAAACATGAACAACGAAAACGGGGAAGAACCAGAGGGAGAAACCCCGGGTAACAATTGATTCAGCTTTAAAATACGAACCAATGAAATCTACCGGATTGTTTATGAGCCTTTTATTTGCGGCTCTTGCGATGGTCGGGCAAAACAGCAAAGTAACCACGGCCAAATTTGCCTACGATGACGGAAACCTTGAAAAGGCGAAAGAAGCCATTGATATTGCAGTGAATCATCCCAAAACCCAGGCTGACGCCAAGGCATGGTATTACCGCGGGCTTATTTATAAAGCCATTTACCTCGATACCACACAATACAAAAACCTTGATTCTAATGCTTTGGACAAAGCCCGAGAATCATTTTATAAGGCGCTGGAGTTTGACACCAAAAACAAATACAAGGAATTTATCCTTCTGAACGGGCTGGATTTTTTATACCGGTCGTACTACTGGGAAGGAGACAGGAAACGAAACAACCGGGATTTTGCGGGGGCTTATGAAGATTATAAAATAGCCCATGAAGCCAATGCTCGGTTATTTGATGAAGGCATTGCAACCATTGAGGATACAACGGTTTACTTCCTGGAAGGCTATACGGCCCAAAAAAGCGACCAGTCTGAAATTGCTAAAAAGATTTACAAAGATCTGTTGGATATGCGCTATGAATTTCCGCTGTTTTATCAGCTCTACAGTGAATTGTTGGTAAAGGACGATAGCGTGGATCAGGCACTTGAAGTATTAGCTGTTGGTCGGGAAATATACCCGCAGAATAAAGACCTGATGATCGCAGAATTAAATATTTACCTGATGGCCGGCAAGCAACAGGAAGCGGTTGATAAATTTGAAGCGGCCGCCAAGGCTGACTCTACCAATGCTGATATTTGGTTTGCCTTGGGTACTATTTATGACATTTTGCACGATAAGGCTATTGAGAATGGAAATGAGGAGGATATAAATACTTATCGTGCAAAAATGATTGAAGCCTATTCAAAAGCACTTGAAGTTAATCCAGATCATTACAAAGCCGGATACAATCTTGGGGTAATGTACTTTAATGAAGCTGTTGAAATAGCAAAAAAAATGAATAAACTTCCGTTAAACGCTCAAAAAGAATACAATACTTTATTAGAAGAAAGAAACCAAAGGCTTGAATTAGCTTTGCCTTATCTGGAGAAAGCTTTACAATCCAAACCTGATGAAATTGATACAATGAAAGCCTTAAAAGAACTGTATGTATGGCTTCAAATGTATGATAAGGCTAAAGAGATAGAGACCATGATTAGCAATGAAGAAAACAAAAAATAAACTTTAAAGGGTAGGTGATTTTTTGTTCACCTTCCTTTTTAAATGAAGACATGACTTTACATAATATTAATTATGGGACAAAAAAGAGACTAAAAGATTAGCGCACATAATCTTGTTTCACTACCAGTGTGAAGTAATAGTCGTCCAGCGGAAGATATCCCTGCTCGTAGCAGAAATAATAGACATGCCCTTTCTTAGTCTTATACACGTTGGTGAAATAATGAAAGTTGAATCCCTTTTCGAGCAATTGGTTTTTGTGGACTTTGCTTTTTCCGTTTGGATTAAGTTCCAGCAAAATTTTCCTGTTTTTTCTCAGAATCCTGTTGACTCTTCTCATGTAATTGGTGGAATCAGCATTCAATTGATTATTAAAAGTATTTCTGCACTGATCTGAACAGAACTTCTTATCACTGCGTCCATGAATTTCCCTGCGACAATTCAGGCAATATCTTTTTTCATCGGCAGTCATGGCAAAGGATTAACCTGAAATTATAAAGCAAAAGTAATCAAGGCAAAAATAATTTACAAACGACAACAAACGAATATAAGTGACTTGCAAACGAAAACAAGTATTTTTTAACCGAATAATATATCCGATAAGTTATTGTTTTGCGGTTGTTGAATTGATTGTTTACTCAAAAACCAAATGTCATGACCAGTTTAAGTAACAGTGTTCATTTAATCGGTAACCTTGGCCAGGACCCGGAAGTCAGGGAACTGGATAACGGACGTATGATGGCTCGTTTTTCCCTGGCCACTTCAGACACTTACCGGAATCAGGCTGGTGAAAAAGTCACGAATACAGATTGGCATCACCTGGTTGCCTGGGGCCGGCAGGCGAAAATTGCTTCGAAGTACCTCCATAAGGGCGACAAGATAGCTGTGGAAGGAAAGCTTACAACTCGTTCCTGGGAAGATAAAAACGGTGAGAAGCATTATGTCACGGAAGTGCAGGTAAACCAGATCCTGATGTTGCGCAACAAGAAATAGGTTGTTGCTCCGGATTATTAAGACTATCAGGCCCGCATCCGTTCCCGGTGCGGGTTTTTTCATGCATACCGGGTATTGAAAAACAAAAAAGCCTGCTGATGATGAATCAGCAGGCTTTTAAA
The DNA here is from genome assembly GCA_964422925.1 of uncultured Chitinophagales bacterium. Taxonomy (GTDB): domain Bacteria; phylum Bacteroidota; class Bacteroidia; order Chitinophagales; family S012-47; genus CAYRDC01. Next base: position 145,454 of record CAYRDC010000005.1, read on the forward strand.
ACAGTGAAGCGGAAACCTCTTCTTTCGAAGTGATTTCCGCTTCCACCCTGCAGAAGCACGAGGCGTCTACAGGGCGCCAGATTACTGTTCAAGGCCGTAACGTTGATTCCCTTGGCTTTCGCCTTGGTTCTCGCGGTTACCTGATTCACAGGTTTGGCTGCCGGTTGCCCGGCTACCTTCCCTGGAACCCGATTCCTTTCATTGTCAACCCTCTTCCCCGGTTGCCCGGTTGGGTGGTTATCGCAGATTGGAATCAGCCTTTTATCCCTCATCTGGTAACACAAGCTAGTTTAGATGGCGTCCTCATTTGATTTACCAAGCCTTTCGGCTTGGATCCTCTCAGAGAAGATCCACTGAACGATGTTACCCGAAAGTAAACAACATGTCAATGAACCTGGCCTTTTTATGGAAAAGCGAATACTTTGTTCATCGTGAAAATCCCAAAGCTTCTTTCTTTTCCGGCCTGCCGTCTATTCCGGCTTGCAATGTCAAATATCAATTCCTATTTTCTTTCTTCCAAATTTTTCAGCCTGTAAATTTCCACAGAATTTCCACATTATTTTCCACAATTTATCAGTGAATAACTAAACAGCTGGTAACCAGACCAATCTTCTCCTTCCAATGAATAAAAAGTTCTGGAAGGCAGGATAAAAGATTATTTAATCAGGATGAGTTTACCGGAAAATTGATTGTCTGCCCCCGTAATTATCCGCCAGGTATACACGCCTGCAGCCAGTTTTTCCATGCCTATAAGCTGGGTGCTGCCATAGCCCGGCAGGTTTATCAGGCTTTGTACTTTTTGTCCGGTAATGTTGTCATACAATTCCCAGGAATAATCCCCTTCGTATTCAACTGTTACGTGAATCTGGCTGTTTACCGGTGCAGGATTGGGCGCTACGGATACGGTAGTGGCTGCTTCATTTATCCATACCTGACGTATGGGTGAATAAGTTATATTTCCTAACTGATCTACAAGACGAAGCCGGTAAAAACTTCTTCCTATGTAGGGCTGCATATCTATATCCGAATAATCTGAGAAGGTTGTAGTATTCCCGTTAGCTGCATGGTTTTTCACCCATTCAAAGTGGTAACCATCCTCGCTTCTTTCAATTTCAAAATGGTCTGAATTCACTTCATTGGCCGTGGACCAGTTCAGCAATACATGGCCCTTACCGTCAGGTCGTGCCTGGAAATCGAGCAGTGTAATGGGCAGCAGCAGGCTGTTGTCACTGAGGGTCCACCGTGAGAAAGCATTTATTCCGCTTAATTCCACATAATCACTGAGCGGAAAAGCTGTCCCTCCTTCAAAAGTCCAGGTAACGCCACCGTCCGGTGAGCGGTACAGCTGGAGGAAATTTTCATTTTGCCCGTTCAGTTCATTGGCATCGAAATAATGGAACCTCATGGTAGCGTTCAGACCGCTGTTATTGGTGGGTGATATATCAAAATAGCGGAGTATGGATGTTCCCCCGCCCACATTGGATTGCTGGGCATGTCCCCGGTTAATCAGCGTGGAACCCAAGTTAGCCGTGGTTGTAAGCTCAATCCCCATCCCTCCTATATTCAGGTTGGTTGGGGCATTGATATTCCTGAGGGTTGTAATGACGCCCGATGTGCCGTAAATGCGGTTGGCGTTGGTTTCGTTTACAATGGTTCCCGTGCTAAGCAGATCGATATTATTGCCATTAAGATTTATGTTGCCGGAAGTCATCGTCAGGTTATTGCTGACTATTATATCCCTTGACAATTGCGCTCCGGCACTGTTATTCATAGTAAGGTTGTAAAAATTCAGGTTTCCGGAACCGGAACCGGAAAAATTCTGGAGTGCGGTTCCATTCAATTCAACAGTTCCTGTGCTGCCTGTAGCTGTGAAAGCATTGTTTCCGGATTGCGTTATATCTCCACTGATATAAAGCGTTCCATCATTGGAAAATGTACCATTGGTTTGGTTCACCACGCCACCTTTCACATAGACAGTGGCCCCGCTTTGAATGGTGATGGTGGTGGTGTTGTAAAGCACTTGGGCATTCAGTACGCAAACGCACAGGCAGATTACGCTGATAATTAAGACGGTTCTTTTCATGCCATATCAGTTTACTCAACACTGGCAGAGGTGTAAAAGTATAAAATTTCTGTTGAAATAGATGTCTTTTTTACACATTAATTAAATACCAAGGAGGATTATACCTGAAAAATCAGGTGAGAAAAAAACCACGCCTGATGGCGTGGCCTTCTGAGCGGGAAACGGGACTCGAACCCGCGACCCTCAGCTTGGGAAGCTGATGCTCTA
>CAYRDC010000006.1:0-139091 GCA_964422925.1 uncultured Chitinophagales bacterium
TTCCACCATAATTATTCTGAGGCCATGCTTTATCGGTGTTCCATACACCAATATAGGCATTTTCGATGGTAGCATTGTTCTGTAATATAACAACTCCGTGGTCGGTACTGTCGTATGGGTACCCGCCTGTGAAAACCTCGCTTATGTGTGGATGAGATTTATTCGGATTTCCTTCAACGCGGATGCCCTGCCATTGAAATAAGTTTCCGCACTGAGCTGTTGAAGCATAAGGAATCTCATTGCTTATTGATGTTAACCAGCCTCCGTTAACAATTAATTTCCCCCCTCGTTTAACCAAAATTTTCGCGTTGTCTGAAAAGAAAATATTGGATTTTATTTCAAGAATACCGCCACTTTCAATTACAATATCACCATGATAAATGCGATCATCCGTCCAGATCAGGTGGTCTCCGTTTTTTACATAATAGGAAATACCATCTCTTACCATTTCAAGGGCTGCCCGTACATCCATTAACCCGGCATGATGTACCGCATAGTAGGGCCCGTTATTTCCGATATTACTTATATCCTGAGCACTTGTGTGCAGAATTCCCCGTATATCATCTAACTGTAAACATGGGTTTACAGAAAGCATTAGACCAACAGCACCGCTGACATGCGGTGCTGCAAATGAAGTTCCCCAGCCTCCGTTTGACTTATAAGAACTGTCACTACCTATGTCAACCGTAGGCTGGTTAAACCCAATGGCAGCAATATCTACTTTGTCGTTGTGTGTATGGGCCTGAGTGCCCTGATAATACAGTTTTTGTGTATTGGTGCTAGTTACCGAGATGGTTTGTTCATAGGATGCAGGGTATAAGTAACCGTTTCTGTATTCACCATTTAGAGTAAACCCGACTTGCGGGCCACCGGGCTCTGATTCATTCATATTTTTATTTCCATTCCCGGCACCTGCAACAATTATTACACCGTGATATTTCGCATAGTTAAGAACTCTTGTAATAAGTGTATCCCATAAATGATCTTCCGTATATTCTTTCCAACTGCAATTAATGATCCTGTTACCCTTTTTCGCGGCTCTCAGTATTAGATGATATTCATTGAATTGGGCTGAGTATTTATAAATTTGGTATAAAGCCAGCTTACAATTGTACCCTATTGAAGCCAAACCTTTATCATTATTCGTAGCCCCGGCAGCGATACAGGCCACCACAGTTCCGTGGGAAAGAGCAGGATTAGTATTTACATCGGCATCAATATATACATACTGATGGCTTGAATTACTGTTTGTAAACTCTTCATGATTTATTTGAAATCCGTTTTGTGACCCTGTTTCAATTATTGCAATTACTATATTGGAATCGCCTGTGCTTATATCCCATGCTTCCCGCACCCTCATGGCATCTAAATTATCTTGATTATAGAGTATGTTAAAATCATTGGGAGTGGTTGTCAGACTTATAGATGAAGGAGCTTTATTGGCATGAATAATTTTTGGGGTATTAATGCTGTTGAGTGCAGTAATGAAAGAATCTTCATTACAATCACAGGTCACCCAAAATACAGTTTTCAGTAAATCCAAAAAGGTATCTTGTTCCCCGATAATATCGGGGAAAGCATACTGAAACCTTGTAATGTTGTAATTATTTAATGTATCACTAATCTGGTTATCTGGTACCAGTAAAGTATCCTGGTTATTTACCATATTAGAGGTTGGTAAATAGTTTTCACCAAACTGAATCCAGATCTGAGCGTGAAGAGTATTGGTGCAAGGAAGAATCAATATCATGAAGAATAAAGCAACACTTAATGCATTGATAAGTAGTTGAATGCTTTGAGGTGCGGGGGCAATCAATGACTTACAAAAGCGTAACATGGTTCTGGCGTTTAATGGTTTATTAACAGGAAAGAACGATTGATACAATTATAAGAAGGGTGTTTGACAAATCCAAATATTTTTATAGATTTTTTTGGAGGCATTTCATTGTGGTATAGATTTTAGTTTTGAAAGGGTGCGAATGACAGAATAGGAGGAGTAGGGAAAATAGTTCGACCCCTCGGGGTCGCGGTTTTCTTTCTTTTTTCCGGTCTATAAATGTTCGATGCCTCCGGCATCGGGGACAGGTTGTCAGGGGTTATGTTCAGCAGGCGGGTTAACCCGTCTGCTGTATAAGCCGGAGAACTGATTCAGGATATACAGGCTGCTCTTTACCTGCTACCGGCTACAAAATACTGCGTATTTTTAGCCCGATGCGATGGATGGGTAAAGCAGCCGGATTGCCTTTTGCCGCCCTGTACGGGCTGGGCATCGCTGTGCGCAACCTGATGTACCAGCTTCGCATTTTTAACAGCTTTTCCTTTGATTTTCCCTTGATCGGGGTCGGCAACCTGACCGTGGGCGGTACGGGCAAAACCCCGCATAGCGAGTACATCGCGGAACTGCTGCTGAAAAATTACACGGTGGGTTACCTGAGCCGCGGCTACAGGCGCCAGTCCCGCGGACTGGTGCTTGCCGGGGCGGATGCCGATGCCGCCACCATCGGGGACGAGGCCATGCAGGTGAAACGGAAATTCCCGGACCTGAAGGTAGCCGTATCGGCCCAGCGCCTGCAGGCCATCCCGGAAATGCTGATGGAATGGCCCGGCCTCGACTGTATCATCCTGGACGATGCCTTCCAGCACCGGACCGTCCGCCCGGGGCTGCAGATCCTGCTGATGGATTACCACCAGCCCTGGCACCGCGACCTGCTGCTGCCGGCCGGCCGGCTCCGTGAATTCCCCGCTGCCCGCCAGCGGGCCGACATCCTGGTAATTACCCGCTGCCCCGAAAACCCGGACCCGGAAGACATGCGCACCCTCCGGAAAAAAATAAAATGGCCGGAAGACAGACCCCTGTTCTTTACGCAAATGGTGTATGACGCCCCGTACCGCTGGAACCAGCCCGGCCAGCCGACAGACATTGCCGGGCCGGTGATCCTCCTCAGCGGCATTGCCGGGGGCGAATCGTTTGAAAAGGATATGCGTGCGCGGTTTGAAGTCATCCGGCATTTCCGGTTCCCGGATCACCACCGGTTCACGGCTGAAGAACTGCGGCATATCGATTCCTGGCGCGAAGCGCACGCCCCGGAGGCGGCTATCCTGACCACGGAGAAGGACCTGACGAGGCTGTTGCTCCACCGAAAGCTGCTCACCGAATGGAACTGGCCGCTGTACGTTCAGCCCCTGCGCGTGGAATTTTTGCGCGACAAATCCGAATTCGACCGTTTAATTAATAGTTTTGTGGCCGATAGTAACAATCCCGAATAAATCCCTCTGGTATGGAAAAAATCCGCGAACAACTGGATGAAACGGTAAAGTATATAAATAAGCGCACCGGTAACTTTGTCCCGCGTTTCGGTATTATACTTGGAACAGGCCTGAGCAACCTGGCCGACCAGATTGAAACGCATTGCGCCATTCCCTATGCCGACATTCCCAATTTCCCGGTATCGACCGTGAAAAGTCACCGTGGGCAGCTGATCTTCGGCCATTTGGCCGGCAAACCGGTGGTGGCCATGGCCGGGCGCTTTCATTATTACGAAGGATATTCCATGAAGGAAGCCACCTTTCCCGTAAGGGTCATGAAGTGGCTGGGCATTGAACTGTTGTTCGTATCGAACGCGGCCGGTGGGCTTTCGCAACATATCCACACGGGCGACATCGTTTTCATCCACGACCACATCAACCTGATGCCGGAACATCCCCTGCGCGGGAAAAACGACCCTGAACTGGGCCCGCGGTTTCCGGATATGTTTCACACCTATGACAAAAAACTGGTCCAGCGCGCCCTGGACATCGCGCGGGAAAACAATATCCGCGCCCATGCCGGGGTTTATGTGGCGGTGCAGGGCCCAAACCTGGAAACGCCTGCCGAATACCAGTACTTCAACCGGATCGGAGGCGATGTGGTGGGCATGTCCACCGTGCCGGAAGTGCTCGTGGCTAAGCACATGGACCTGAAAGTATTTGCCCTCTCGGTATGCACGGATATGGGATATCCTCTGGAAGCTATCCAGGAAACCACCGAAGACGATGTCATTGCCGTGGCCCGTTCGGCCGAACCCAATATGACCCTGATTGTCAGTCAGATGATCCGGGAGCTTTGAGCCGTAGCTATGCGCTGGCCAGTTAACATATTTCTCACGGGAATCCTTCTGGCTGCCGGTTTTCCGGCCATCCCGCAAGCGGTGGACACCAGTCGGCATCACCGGCTTTCGGAGGTAACCTGGCACACCGCCAGCGATCCATTAGAGAGGACACTGAAAGATACCCTGCTCGATGAATTTCATCTATACCGGCTGACAGAGCAAAACGGCCGTTTCTTCGCGGACCTGGGCGCTTACGGCAGCGCCCTGTACCCGCTGGTGTTTCAACCCCGCGCGCACCTGGCCAGCCACCCGGGTTTCGAACAATGGAACGCGTTTTTCCGCAACCCGGATGAAGTGAAGATGTATGATCCGCCTTTTCCGTTCACGCACCTGTATTACGTGCAGGGCACCCAGGGCGACCAGGTGTTCCGCGCCACACATTCGGAGAATTTCCGGGAGCGTGTCCTGCTCGGGGGCGATTACCGGGTCATCCAGACACCGGGTATTTACACCAACCAGAAAAGCCATGTGGACGACCTGGCACTGTGGGCCGCCTGGCGGCCAGGGAAAAGGCGCTATCAATTGCAGGCGGGCTACGTGCTGGGCCGGGCCCGGCAGGAGGTGAACGGAGGCATCAACGATCCGGATTATTATCCGGTCATTCCCAGGGCCAATGTGCCGGTGAACCTGCGCAATGCAGTGTCAGAATACAGCCGGCAGCGGCTCTGGCTGCAACAAAGCTGGTCATGGGGCGGGGGATTCCCCTTCCGCGTGAACGACACGTTGGAAGCAACAGCCTTTTACCCGAGGTGGACCCTATTCCACCGGGTTACCAGGTCAACCTACCGCTGCAATTACACCGATGCCAACCCCTCGGTGTCATTCTACCCGGAGATCCTCCTGCGATCCGATTCCACCATCGATTACACGACTTTCAGCGGCTGGGTGAACCGGTTGGGACTTCAAAACAGCGGCATCCGGTCAAGAACCGCGGACAGCATCCGCTATACGGCCCTCAAAGGCGGCCTGTACCTGGAGCAGACCTGGTATCTGATCAACCAACAGGGGCGGGAGTATTACACACAGGACTATGCTACAGGTTTCAGCGTCTCGCGCAACCCGCAACGGCCAGGGCCTTTCAACTGGCAACTGGCGGGTCAATACACGGTGGCCGGGACTAATGCCGGAGCCTATGACCTGGAGACAGCGGTTCGTTACCACCATCCGAAAGCAGGCAGTTTTTCCGCACAGTTCCAGGCTGCGGCCTCGGTGCCGGGCTTTGCCAGCGAAAAATACCTGTCGAACCATTATTGGATCGACACGGCTTTCCGGAAAATTCAATGGATAAAAGCCTCGCTGGGTTATAAACTGCCTGTTACAGGGCATGGCGTACAGTTCAACTATTACCGGGTGAATCACCTGGTGGTTTATGATACAACGGGCGCCAGCTGGCAGACGCAGGTGCCGGCCGGGGTGTTCCAGGTGCTGTTGTCGGGGCACGTGCAGGCAGGGCGTTTCCACCTGATCAATCACCTGGCATGGCAGTACACCACCTCACCGGACAGCATTCCCCTGCCCCGGCTCCTGCTGCGCCACAGCCTGTTTTACGAAACCCCGATGTTCAGCCGGGCCATTACGGCCCGTTTTGGCGGAACCCTGCACTACCGGAGTAGCTGGTACGGCCCGGAATACCTGCCCGGGCTGGGGCAGTTTGCCTTTCAGAACGAAATCCTGTCGCCCGGTTTCCTCCGGCTCGACCTGTTTTTCGCCTTCCGGCTGAAAACAGCCCGTATTTTCTTTTCAGCCGACAATATCACCCATGGCCTGATATCCCCCCACGGCAACGAGCCCCTGCCGGGATACCCGGTGCAGGACTGGGCCGCCAGGATCGGGGTGAGCTGGTACCTCTTTTACTGAACACCTGAAAATGAAAAAAACCGGCATCAGGGAATCTGAAAATGCAGGTTCCTGCACGTATGGCCCCGCACCGGGCTTACTCGTACACCAACACGAATACAGCCCAGACTTCCCCGTAGCGTTCCAGGCTCAGGTTTACCCTGGCTGCATCCGGTGAACCGGGGCGCCAGAAGGCCTCCGCCAGCTTGCCCAGCTCGTCTTCCTCTTCCTACCCGGTGAATTCGTAGGTGAGGTTATTGGCGGTGCCCCACTCCCGCAACCATTCCAGATAATGGTCAAACGCATTCCGGGCCTCGCTTACCGCTCCGCTGCTGAACATCCGGGCTTCATAGGTTTTGCCAAAGAAATCGGAAAGAGTGGTCTTCTCACTTCCCGGAAGCTCAATGCTTGCCCCATAATCCCCGAAAAGGGGGTCGACCAATTCGCCCCTGAGGCCGGAAAAATCCTCAGGCATCATTTCATAGATTTTCGTCAGGGTTTCCAGGAATTCATCCTTGTCCGGATAAGGTTGTGCTGAGAGTTTAACAACTGAAAAACACGTCATTAATAACAGAACAATGTACTTCCTCATGGCTAAGCAATTTTTAAGGTTAAAAACTGATTAACCGGGGGTTTTTCAAGCACTGCAGGCTTTACACCGGTATTTACAGCTTACCGCAGTCAGTGGGCCGGTACCGGCAACATGCCGGGGCTTTTCGGAGTCCAAAAAAGCCGGCATTTCCTGTTGGGAAGATATGCCGGTTCATGGCAGCAGACCGTACGTCTACACGTACACCGTCAGAAACACATTCCAGGTTCCATCATCATATTCCAGCCAAAGCTCCAGGGAACCGGTTTCAAACAATTCGCCCTGCCAGGTGGCAATCAGTTCCATTTCACCGGTCTCATCCGTATCTTCTTCTTCCGACAGGCTGAATGGGAGATCGTGTTTTTTATTCCATTTCTTCAGCCAGCCCAGGTAATGGTCAAACACTTTTTTGGCTTCGCTTTTCGAACTGCTGTGAAACATGCGGGCCTCATAGTTGAAGATCAGGAATTCATAAATGGATACCATTTCACTGCCCGGCAAAACATGTTCCACCGCATATTCATTGTAAAAGGTGCTGTCGATAATCTCCCCCCTTACCTGGGAAAACTGGTTGGCGGCATCTTCGTAAATCAGGGTCAGACTTTCCAGGAATTTTTTCTTTTTCGGGTAATTCTGGGCTGACACTGATATGGCCACAGTACAGGCCAGTAAAAACAGTACGACTAACTTTCTCATGGTTTGTATGGATTAAACGTTAATAATTGGTTACAGGAAGGCTTCACTAATTTACGCACTTCCAACGATTCTTATCGAATCTACAACTATCAGATTCGTTTGCAGGCTCTTTTCATCTACCGGGTATTTGGTATTTTTTGTTTTCAGTTGATCGCAAAACCTCATTTTGCCAGGTCGGCCAGGTTATTCCGGTAAGCGTATTTAATTAAGGCAACTATGGTTTTACAACCTGTTTTCCTGATAATGTTCTTGCGATGAGTTTCTACCGTTCGCGGGCTTAAAAATAATTCAGCAGCAATATCGAGCGTAGATTTTTCATCACAAATCATCTGCAATATCTGAATTTCCCTTTTAGTCAGGGCATGGGGATTTTTTGGTTTGCGGGCCAGGCGGTCTTTTTCCTGCATCATTAAATCAACAACTGCCCCACTGAAAAAAGTGCCTCCATTCGAAATATGATGAATAGCCTCAACCAGTTCCTGCCGGGAGGTATTTTTCAAAATATAACCTTCCACTTCTGACTGGAAAATCTCCCGGATGATTTCCAGATCATTATACATAGTCAGGACCAGGATTTTGATGGCAGGATATTTTTCTTTGATCGCAACGGCCAGTTCCGTACCGCTCATGCCCGGCATACTGATGTCCGTGATCACCAGGTCCACTTCATAGTTATCCAACAGGTGCAGTGCGGAGATGCCGTCATTGGCTTCGGCTACAAATTGCACGGATCCCTCATCATCCAGCATGGCTTTGATGCCGTCAATAAACATTTGATGGTCATCGGCAATTAAAATGCGAACGGGCTTTTGCTCCATATCAGGGGAAAGTTCCTACGCAGCAATATTAATATGAATTTTTGTACCACGGCTCCCTTTTGGGATCAGTTGAAGGGTTCCATTCAGCAGGGATACCCGCGTCAGGATATTATCCCACCCGATGCCGCGGCTTCTTTCAATGTCTTTGAGTTCTATTCCTTTCCCGTTATCGGCAATCTCGAGGACAGCCCCTTCCCGGCTGCAGGTTAAGGAAATGCTGGTTTTGGTGGCATTGGAATGGCGCACCAGGTTATTCAGCACTTCCTGAATGATCCGGTAGAGGCTAATTTCCCGGGCTTCCCCCAGGGCCGAAGCTATGCCGGAGATCTGGACTTCTACCTGCAGTTTTCCGCCACGGTTAATTTCTTCCGCGAGTTGTTTCAGGGCACCGGGCAGGCCTTTGCGGATCAGTACCGCAGGCATCATGGCATGGGATATCGTACGCACCTCCTTCACGGCCCTGTCAAGGAGGTTCATTGACTGCACACAAATTTCCTTGCTGTCCGCCAGATTTCCGATTCTATGTTCCAAGTTGCTTAGGTATAATTTCAGGGTGGACAATTGCTGCCCCAAGCTGTCGTGCAGTTCGCGGGCGATGCGTTTGCGTTCTTTTTCCTGGGCTTCCAGCATAATGCGGAACCGGACGCGTTCGAGCTCTTCCCTGGCTTCGCGCAGGGCAAGCTCTTTTTGTTTTTTGTTGCGCATGTAAAGCCCCCAGCCCAGCACGAGCAGTAAAACCAGGCTCCCGATGACGGACAAATAAATGATCCGTTCGCGCTGCATCCGGTTTTGCTGATCCAAACGGTTAAAGTCAGATTGCAAGGTTTTGTACATAGCCTGGAGCTTTTCGATTGGCACAGGCTCGAACGAACCCGTATTTTCAGGCTTTTTGTTTAATTCTAAGACCGGGGCGTCAAGCCCGGACAAGGAATCATTGGCTGAGAGCGGCCGGCTTGGTGAGAATAGTATAATGAGAAGAACCCCTATTATGAAATTTATGGTACCATTTTTCCGTATTTGTGCAAACATATTTTCAAAGGGTTGACTACGAACATTAAAATACGATTAAAAGACGTTGAATCCAACGGAATTCCATAAAAATCATCAAGCTTCAGGAACAATTTCTTGAAACGGTAAGTATAAGTTTACATTCGTTTAGAAAAAGCCGTAACATTACATGAAAAGATTACTTTATTTACTCCTTATTGCCCCTATGCTTTTACCATCCTGCCGTAAAGCGCCCGGACCGGGAGGGACCTCCTCTATTACAGGAAAAGTGTATGTTAAAGATTACAACGCAAACGGTACGGTATTGCTGGGCGAGTATTACGGTCCGGAAATCAAAGTTTATATTATTTACGGTGACCATCAGGTATATGATGACTGGATGCGGACCAATTATGACGGGGCATACTTGTTCGATTACCTGAACCCGGGTTCTTACACGGTTTTCACTTATTCCAGGTGTGATTCCTGCCCCAGCGGTGTGGAACCAGTAAAAACAACGGTTCAGATCACAGGTGCTCACCAAGTGGTTGAAGTACCGGACCTTGTAATAAAAAACTGATTCTTGAAAGACCTTGGACATATATTGCAACAGTTTGACCCTATCACCCTGAAGGAGATGGATGCGGTTTCATTGATGAACCGCCATGATTCCAAGTTTGTCTTTCACAGGAATTTACTGTTGTCTGTACTGGAAGAACTGCAATCTGATTACAGAATCCTCGAAGTAAAAGGAAACCGGTTAAGCCGGTACGAAACCATTTACTTTGACACGGAAGATTTCCTGTTTTACCACTTGCATCATAACGGGAAGCGCAACCGGCTCAAAGTCCGGATAAGGCAATATGTAGATATCGGACTGACCTTTATGGAAATCAAGAAGAAGAATAACAAATCAAGAACGGTTAAAAAAAGGATAAAAGTCGGCAAGCTTAGTCAGCAGTTTGACCAGCAAGGGCTGGCTTTGCTTAAGGCCTATACCGACCTCGACCCTAAATCCATCCGTCCAACCCTTCACGTAAATTTCAAACGGATTACCTTGGTTTGCAGGGATATGAGCGAAAGGTTGACCATTGACATAGACTTGGTTACTTCCAATTCTACCCGGCAAAAAGATTTCCGCAATATTGTGATTGCAGAGGTAAAACAGGATGGCAAGAATTTACATTCGCCTTTTTTCAAGGTAATGCGCAAGTACCGGATTCATGAAAACCGGTTCAGCAAGTATTGCATGGGCATTATCTATACCCATCCGGGAATAAAGATCAACCGGTTTAAACCAAGGATTCTAAAATTAAACAAGATCACGAATGGAACATTTGGCTTACGAAGTGCTTAACCTGCCTGTTCTGGCGGTAAAATTTCTGGGTATAAAGCTATATGATAAAGATTTGTGGGAGTTGATTCTCAGATTTTCCTTCAACCTGTTGGTCACTGCTATCATCATCCGGGGGATTTACTTTCGCTATCGTAAAGACAGCGAATACTATTTCGCATATTTCATGTTCAGCATTATTATTTTCTTTGTTATTTTTCTTTTAAATAATGTAAAACTAAGTATTGGCTTTGCCTTTGGCTTGTTTGCTGTTTTTGCCATTCTTCGTTACCGCACCGCCACCATTCCAATCCGTGAAATGACTTACCTGTTTGTGGTAATTACAGTGGCCTTGCTTAATGCATTGGCCAATAAAAAAGTAACCTACGCGGAATTGTTGTTCACTAACCTGGCTATCGTGTCGGCTATCTACCTAATGGAAAAGGCCAATTTCCGCAAGCAAATGATGTCGATGTACGTCAATTATGAAAAAATCGAAAACATTAAACCCCAACGGCATCAGGAATTGCTCAAAGACCTGAAAGAAAGGACCGGGCTTGACATTGTACGATTAGATATTCTCAGAGTGAATTTTATGACGGATACCGCCCGCATTAAAATATTCTATAAATCGGGCAGTAGTTCTACGTTCCTCACCGATAATGAAGTACAGGACCTGAATTATGATTCGGAAGATAACGGCTAGCCTTTGGGTTTTGGTGGTATGGCTTTTATTCCCTTCCCTGGTCCGCGCCCAAACGAGTGATGTGGAAACATGGGCAGGGACTGTAGTAATATTTGATTTGCCAAAGGGCTTTGATATATCCATGGAAGAGCAACTGAGGCTAAATCAGAATGCTTCCAGTCTGAAATCTTTACTGACTGAAGTGGAAGCGGGATGGAAAATGAACAAGTATCTGAGTTTCGGAGCCTCCTACCGATTTGTTTACCGCCCGACCTTTAACAGGAACCGCTACAGCCTGATTACGAAGCAGCGCTACCGTTCCAAACCTTTTACTTTCAAAAACCGGATCAAATACGAATATGAAACCGAAGTGGCCCATACACCCGGCAGCCGGATCAGGGACCGGATAGCTATTGACTGGAAAACAAGCAAATTACTGACGCTGAGCATTAATAATGAATGGTTTTACCCGCTCGGGGCCAAAGGCGGTTTTTTCGACCAGTACCGTATCGGGGCCAGGGTTGATTTCAAGCTTAACAAGAGAAACCATATCCGGGCAGGCTATATCTATGAGCAGCAGATTCAGCAGCCCAATCCCGCCACTTCCCATATTTTCCGGGTACGGTACCTGGTGACCCTGTTTTAACTTACCGGACGATCAGGGGCCGGATGCTGGTCCTGTCAGCACTTTGAAACCGGACCAGGTAGTATCCTGAGGCAAATCCATCGAGCGGAAAGAGGAATTGTTGTTCTCCCCCAGACAAACGGCCCGTGGCGATTGTATTCCCCTCCAAATCAGTAAGTGTAAGAAAAACAGGAGCGGTTGCGGGATGGTCCAGGACAATCCTGGCAGATGCTGAAGCCGGATTCGGGTAAATTCGCCAATCCGGATTTTCTGAAATATCCGTTATACCAACCAATGGATTAATGGTAAAATGCCGGGTATAGGTCTTCCCGTTATAATCCGCCTCAAAGGTCCACTGCCCAGTGGGTTCTCCCGTTCCGGCTACCATCCACCAATAAGCATAAGCGGCCACATAAAACGGCCAGGGTGAATTCCATGACCAGGTGTTCCATACCGAATTGTTCGGCCTCCGGATGGTAATATTGACCAGGTCATTGGTATTCAAATTCCGGAAATGGATATCGAGGTAAATGGTATCCAGGGGTGAAAACGCGCCTTTTTCGTGAGGGATCTCCTGGGCCGGGCAAGCCGGAATTTCAGGGGGCGCGTAACCGGTAGCCAGGCGATTGATGCCTTTTTCCAGGTAAGGGAGCTGGTTGTTCCACCAGCTTGAATTGTTGAATATGTTGCATGAGCCGTAAAACGGATCAATCAATCGCTGGGAAGCATCGTACACTTCAAAATGCAAGTGAGGACCCGTGCTGTTGCCGGAGGAGCCGGCAATACCCAAGTATTCCCCGGCATTTACCGACTGTCCCACCCCTTTGGAAGTCAGACTACCGTTTTTCATATGGCCGTACCAGGCTATGGAACCATCACTGTGTTGAATATAGACAGCATTCCACAGGTTGTTGTTAGTGGTACAGCTGTGGTCATATTCTCCATCATTTTTGTACAGGACCACCCCGGGAGCAGCTGCTACCACCTCCACATAGCCGGAATCCATTTTCAACCACGGATAAGGCCAAAGGTAAAAATCCGTACCCCGGTGATTATAGCCATTCTGTGTATCGTAGGTAAGCTGTCCGCAATGGTAATCCAACAGATGATTCGGGTAGGTGGTGTCATTATCGACATATCCTGTAATGGTGAAAAAACCGGGATCAGACAATCCGCTTTTTAACCGGAGCGGTAAATTGAACAAAACCTGCAGCGTTCCATCCGCGGCAGGCAGGAGCCCTTCCGATTGTAACATCTCCCGGTTTCGGTTAATCTGCTCCCAAATCATGACCCGCTGTTCGGGTGTCGGGCCGTCCGGCCCCGGAACAGGAGCCGGCCGGAACACAGGTTCCGGGCCGGAAAAATCCGGTGAAACATTTTGTCCGTTAACAACAAAACCGGCTGCCAATAAGCAGGTGATAGTTATTAAAATCTGTTTCATTTATTCAGCATTTTAAGTTTCCGTTTCATCAGGCGGCAAGCGGTTCAAACCGGATCGGTCATGGCCCCACCCGGGTAAATCTGTTGCCGGTACTTCCGGCTGGGGGATTCAATCAAAGGCCCCAGCCCCAGGGTGGGCCACTTGGCATCCACGCTGTCCATGGTTTCCATATCGGCACAAATAATATTGGGCCAGTCCCTGTCAAACCCATCGTCTTTCCGGGTTTTCCGGGTTCCGTCAATGCCCGCGTGCGAAGGCCCTGTGCCATCGGAAGGAACCAGGAAAACATCCCGGCCGGGATCCATGTTGTTGGTAACCCGCCAAATTATATCGTGCAGGCTGCCGATATCGGTGACCGGTTCGCAATATAAAATCCATTTGACCAGTCTGAGCCCGTCCAAGCGGAACAGCCGCTCGTTCAAATGGCGGATAAAGCCGGGGCCCGATTTTTCGACTGCCACGGCCACCACAGAAATGCCCCGGGCGAGCAGCGAGTCGTTATGGCCGGTAATAGCCGGAAAATCTTTCTTCACCTGGTCCCAGTCAATCCGGATTTCCCGTGGATCGGGATTCACTGCCCCGCCAGGCCGTATTTCTTCCGGGAGTTTTTTCGTGGCGTCAATAAACATTTTACCACCAAAGGCAAAGTGGCTGCAACTGTGATCCAGCACATCCATTGGGCCCTTGCCGAAAATGATATCCGAGGCAGGGTTTACATTTTCAGATACATGCCGGGCCAGGGCCTCGTAATCATGAATATTCAACCCATCGTCCACCGCAACCAGTATCTTGTTAAACATCATCTGCCCGGCTCCCCACATGGCATTCTTTACCTTATAGGCATGTCCGGGATATTCTTTTTTCAGGCTGGTTATCGTAAGATTGTGGAACACTCCTTCCACGGGCATATCCATGTCGGATAATTCCGGGAGCAATGTCATGCGGATCGGTGCCAGGAAAATCCGTTCGGTGGCTTTCCCGATCCAGGCGTCTTCCTGGGGTGGTATGCCTACGATGGTGGAGGGATAGATCGCCTCTCTCCGGTGCGTGACGGCTGTGACATGAAACCGCGGGTAATAATCGGCCAGGCTGTAATAGCCTGTATGGTCTCCGAACGGGCCTTCCAGGATCAGCTCTTCTTCCGGGTCAACATAACCTTCAATGATGATATCGGCTTCAGCCGGGACCCAGATATCCTGGGTGAGGCATTTGACAAGCTCCACTCTTTTTTTCCGGATGAACCCGGCCAGGATGTATTCATCCACATTGGGCGGCAGGGGCGCGGTGGCGCTGTATGCCAGTACCGGGTCTCCTCCCAGGGCAACGGCCACCGGCATTTTTTTGCCCAGTTGCTGAAATTTCCTGAAATGCCCGGCTGACACTTTGTGCTTATGCCAGTGCATTCCCGTCAGGTCCGGGCCAAAAACCTGCATCCGGTACATGCCCACGTTCCGGGTACCCGTTTCCGGGTCCTGCGTGTGAATGACCGGCAGGGTAATGAACGGCCCGCCATCTTGGGGCCAGCAGGTCATTACAGGAAAACGGGTGAGGTCTGGCGGGTCCATCACCACCTGCTGGCACGCGCCCCGTCCTTTGCGCTTCCTGGGCATCCAGGAGGCAATACGCCCAAGCCGGGGTAACATTCTTAACTGATCCATAATCTGGCTGCCCGGCTTCATAAACACCTGGAAAAGCGACTCCACCTCACGGGCAATATCATCCAGGTTTTCAACCCCGAGGGCCAGGCACATCCTACGGTAGGAACCCAACGCATTGATCAGGAGCGGGAATTCCGTACCGGTATTTTCGAACAGCAGGGCCGGGCCATTGCTCTTGGATACACGGTCTGTGATATCCGCAATTTCCAGGTGGGGATTAACGTATTCATGGATCCTTACCAATTCCCCCGCTTCTTCCAGGGCTTGTACAAATGCATGCAGGCTGCTGTAAGCCATATCGGAGCTTTGCCATAAAATTAAGAAAGCGTTTGCTTGCAAGCAGAAAAAAAGGGGGCTGCCATCGACAGCCCCGGGACACTGACATGATCCAATAACTAAAACCGGAGACCAAAAGTGAACAAAATATTGGAGGAAGCATTGGTTAAAACGGCTCCTCCGACTGTTTCATTTGGATCGCTTAGTGTGTAAGGCACATCCATTGAAGTGGAACTGGCGCTCACGTAGGTCAGGTCCATAAAATAGTTCTTGTCGTGTAAACCGCCTCCGAGTGAGAAAGCAGCCCGGCTCAGGTCAGCATCCTGAACCGCCACGCCCGGCTGGAACGGAGAACCGGAATAATTTATTCCACCCCGGATGATGAAAACCCCGAACCGGTATTCTCCGCCAAGCCGGAGGGATCCCGAGGGGCCGTATTTGTCACGGATGGTTTGGTTCAGCTGGCTTTCAAAGGCCTGTTCTGAAGTGGCAAACCCGAAAAAGGTATTGCTGTAATCCAGCCATTCGTAATCGACCGAAATCAAGCCTCTGGTTTTAAACAAAACGGCCCCGCTGATCACAGCTCGCCAGGGGGTAGTCAGGTTGTACTTGAAAGTGCCGTCCGGGCTGTCCCATTGGTAATTGCCCGTACTCTCCAAGTCAGAACTCATGGTAGAGGAATAATCGTCCCGCAGGGAAAGGAAGGAAGGACTGTGCAATGCACCGCCTACGCGGATATAGGGCGTAATGCGGTAAATCAGCCCAAGCCGGAAGTTAACCCCTGAGCCAGTTGTTTTCAGGTAGTCGGTTTTCGTAAAACTTTTGAATCCCGCAATGGTATCATTTACATCCTCTTCATGATAAGAAGATTCTTCCGTATACCGAATCCGGGGCATCCCGATCGTAACACCGATTTGTATCTTGTTGTCATAATTACCAGCAATCGAAAAAAGATATTCATCAAAACCGCCCCGGGTTGAAATTTTACGCGATTGCTCCACCCCGCCATACGGTACTTTGGATGCATAATGCATGGTATCGGTCAGGATGGGATCTATCAGGTAGGTTTGGTAAGCCAGCCCCGCGTCAAAGGGGTAGCGGTCGGTTATTTCCGATGGAGCCACCCCGCTGCCGCTGTTGGCAATTTCCAGAAACTTGTCGATCATCGAATTATCCGGGTTGAAGCCGTTGTAATAAACATCCCGGTTGTAATTGGCCAGGCGGTTGATCCCAAAGGCATAGCTCACCGATTTCCAGCCCGGGACTTCCTCCCCGTTAACCCGTTTGCTGTAGGTATTGGTAATTACCATCCCCAGGTTGCTGATATTGAAATTGTATTTAAGGTCAGTTTGCGGATTATCCCAGAAGCTGGATTGTGTACTGGCCGTAAAGATTGAAGGGGTTATCATGATTTCCGATTTACGGTAGGTGGCCAAGCCGGCAGGATTGGTAATAATAGCCCCAAAATCGCCTCCCAGAGCTCCCATGGCGCCACCCAGCCCGGTAAACCGGGCTGTGCCCCAATAATCCTGCATCGAATATCTCAAGGCATCCACATCACTTTGCCCATAGGACTGGAAGGACACAAAAAGGGCTGTGAGGAAGAAAATTTTCTTCATGGTTCAATGAATTTATTATTGGTTTATCGCGGGGTTCTTCCGGAAGAGCCACTGCTTCGTCCGCTGCTCCTGGATCCTCCTGACCGGGAACCGGATGAATAGGATCCTGAATGCGATCCCCGGCTATACGATCCGGAACCGGAATGATAACTCCGGCCTCCTGAACTGCGGCTATATCCCTGGTTACCCGAAGAATGGTTGCCGCGTCCGCTGTAAGAGGATGAAGAACCGCGAGACCGGCTCCTTGACCCGGAATTCCGGGAATATGACCTGGAATTGCTGTTACCTTTCGAATAACTCCGGCTATTTTGATGTTTGTTGGACCCCCGGTAACCTGACGACCGGTTCTCACTGGAATTATTTCTCACCCGCGGAGGTCGGGATTGATTCCGCGGAGTTTGGTTTTGTTGATTTGTCCTTGGACCCGGTTGGCTGCTCCGGGGCGGGTTATAATTATGCCGGTCATTACCCTGTGCGGGAGTGCTGTATGAATTCCGGCCCGGTTGGTTGATGCGGTTCCTGTCATCCGGAATTCGGTCAGCCGGTTTTTCATTGGTACGCACCGGTTGGGAAATATGGTGATCGTTGTCAGGTTCCCCGAGCGGTTTATTCATTTCCGAGGTGGAAAGATGCTCATTCCGGCCCTCGGTACGGTTATATTCTGTCTGATTCCTGAATTCCCGGTTGGTGGAAGACGGATCGGTACCTGTTCCATTCGTGTTTCCATTTACTACGCCTTCCCGCACATTGCCTGAAGCATTTTCAAACGGATCTGCACTTCCGCCCTTTTCCATAATCCCTGAACGGCCAGCCCCGATATCTGACTGGCTGCCACCGGAAGTTTTTCCATATTTAATCTGCGATTGCCCCGTAGTTCTTCCCCCTCCGGTATTGGATCCTAATGAATGACGTGGTCCGTAATAAGTATTTCCGGGTGTTGAAGTAGTGTTATAATAGCTCCAATTGTAGTTCCCATATCCTGAATTGTAATATCCGTCCCAGTAACCATTGTTATATCCATTCCAATATCCCCAGCCATAGGAATAATAGGGTGAATACCAAGGGTAATAATAGGAGCTGTACCATCCATAATCATACCATGGCGAGTACCAACCGCCATAATAAGGATAATACCAGCTATAATAATATGGTCTGTAATACCACGGTGTGCCCCAGCCGATATAAATGTTCCATCCTGAATACCAGGGATCGTAAGTGTACCAGTAATAATCCGTATAGCAGCCGCTGTAAAAACTGAATCCTACATAAGGCCTGTGGAACCTGCGGATCCGGGAAGTGTAGTAGAAGTCATAATCATCAAACCAGTCGTCATCGTCATAATCGTAATAATTCTCAATGTATGTGTCGCCACCGCCTTGATACGTGTCATCCGCGTCATAATAATCACCAGTCGCATCGGATTCCACAACATCCAGATCATCTGTAATCACTACATCATCTGCTATATTTTCGTCCGGCACATAATATACATCATCGTAATAAACAGTGCGCCCCTGGTAATAAGTGGTTGTACAGGCGCTGGTCAGCAGAAGTGCGAGGGCTGAAAGGTAATAAATGGTTTTCATCTTACGACTCCTTTTTCTTATGTAATTTTGCCCGTTGGATTCAGGAACGGGGCAGTTGGTTTAACTGTCATGAATGATTTAGCAAGAACTATTCCAAATTTATAGCATGGCCAAGGAAATCACAAGCAGAGCGGAAGACTATTCCCAGTGGTACAATGATTTGGTTATAAAAAGCGGGTTGGCAGACTATTCGGCTGTAAGGGGTTGTATGGTGATAAAACCGCACGGATATGCGATCTGGGAAAAAATGACCCAAATCCTGGACAAGAAATTTAAGGAAACAGGACATCAAAACGCGGCTTTCCCCCTGTTCATTCCCAAAAGTTTCCTAAGCAAGGAGGCAGAACACGTAGAAGGATTTGCCAAAGAATGTGCCGTAGTGACTCATTACCGTTTGAAATATGATGCAAAGAAAAAAGAATTGATCGTAGACCCGGAGGCAAAACTGGAAGAAGAGCTAATCGTTCGCCCAACATCCGAGACCATCATCTGGAACACTTATAAAAACTGGATCCAATCATACCGAGACCTGCCGTTGCTAATCAACCAGTGGGCCAATGTGGTTCGCTGGGAGATGCGTACCCGGTTATTCCTGAGAACTTCAGAATTTTTCTGGCAGGAAGGGCATACGGCTCATGCCACCCGGAAAGAAGCGGAAGAGGAAGCAAAACTTATCCTGAACATTTATTCCGATTTTATTGAAAATCACCTGGCCATTCCCGTGACCAAGGGAATAAAAACACCAAACGAGCGGTTTGCCGGGGCGGTAGACACCTATACCGTGGAGAGCCTGATGCAGGACGGCAAGGCCCTGCAAATGGGTACATCGCATTTCCTGGGACAGAATTTCGCCAAGGCTTTTGACGTACAGTTTTTAAGTAAGGAAGGTAAGCTGGAATATGTTTGGGCCACCTCATGGGGGGTATCCACACGGCTGATGGGCGCTTTGGTTATGGCCCATTCCGATGATGACGGATTGATACTGCCTCCAAAGCTTGCGCCTTACCAGGTAGTCATAGTCCCGATTTACAAGAAAGAAGAACAACTGGGTCAAATCCGGGAAAAAGCCGCAGAAATCAGCACGGCCCTGGAAGATAAGGGAATCACGGTCCGGTTTGACGGGGATGACAGCAAAAAACCCGGATGGAAATTTGCCGAGCATGAATTAAAGGGCGTACCGGTACGCATTGCCATCGGACCCCGTGACCTGGAACAGGGCACCGTGGAAATAGCCCGTAGGGACACCCGTGAAAAAGCTGTTTACAACCTGGAAGGCCTGGCCGAAAGAATCGAACACTTGTTGAGCGATATACAGGATACCATGTTCCAGAAGGCAAAGGCGTATCGCGATCAGGCAACTTACCAGGCGGATGACTTTGATACCTTCCGGGAAATCCTGGAAGAAAAAGGCGGTTTTGTATACGCGCATTGGGATGGCAGTACCGAAACTGAACTGAAAATTAAGGAATTAACCAAGGCTACTATTCGTTGCATTCCCCTGGATGGCGAAGCGGAACCCGGACAATGCATTCTGACAGGCCGACCGTCTGCCAGGCGCGTGCTGTTTGCCAGGGCATACTAACCAATCAAACCTGCCAATATGAAAAAGCAAATAGTCGATTCAGGCTCCGAACTCATTACTGAAGCCCTGAAAGAAAAAGCCTGCCTCAAGCAATCGGTTTACAACAATACCCTTCAGATTTTCGGGGAATTCAAGAAGGCCATGCAGTTAATTGTCCAGGAGCAGCGTGAAAAAATCAACCAAATCGACCAGCGGGTGGAAGTGTCTTACCAGGCCAGTGGAGATTTTGAAGCCCAGATTAAGATGGGCGGGGATGTTCTCATCTTCAGCATGCACACCAACGTGTTCAATTTTGATGAAAATCATGCTGTCCACAACATGAAATATGTAAAAGACAACCCACTGAATGCCTATTGCGGGATGATCAATATTTACAATTTCCTGGCTGACTCCTTTAAATACAACCGGCTGAATGACCTGGGTTATCTTATTGCCCGTATTTTTGTGAACCGGGAAAACCATTTTTTCGTGGAAGGGAAGCGGCAATTAGGATTCCTCTATAACGATTTTGCTAACGCGGTGATAAATTCCGTGTATGTAAAGGCCATTATCGAATCAGCTATTTTGTACGCCCTCGAATTTGATCTGCTGGTGCCGCCTTATGATGAGATCAAGGAGATTTCGCTGGGCAATAAACTGCAGCAAAGCGGTTCGGCTATATATAAAACCGGCAAACGGCTGGGATTCCATTTCAAAAATGACAACCTCGATATAGGCTGATTCAGAACTTCACCGGCCGGCTTTTCCGTTCGTAAGTCACAAAGGTTATGTCCCAGGCGTTTTTATCATCCACGGGGAAGAAGTTTTTTTCCCGTGCCAGCCAGTCTTTTTCATCCAGCTTCGGAAAAGTGACATTACCCCCTTTAAAACCGTGATGAATATGGGTCAGATATACTTTATGGGCAAAAGGCAGGCCGAGGCGGTAAATCTGCCCGCCCCCGATGATGAAAGCCTCCTCTTCCCCATTCTTTTCGGCCAGCTTCAATGCTTCCCTCAGAGAGCTTATGACCGTGCATCCTTCCGCTTTGTAATCCGGGTTCCTCGTAATGATTACATTTTTCCGGCCGGGCAAAGGCTTGCCGAAAGCTTCAAAGGTCTTGCGCCCCTGGATCACATAGTGCCCCATAGTGGTTTTTTTAAAGAACTTCAGGTCGCGGGGCAAATGCCATAGCATATCATAATCCCTGCCCAGGGTGAGGTTTTCATCAACGGCTGCTATCATGCTGACGATCATGGCAATTTCGATTTTGGGAACGGCACGACAAAAGCTTCGCTGACGCCCTGTGCCTGCAGGACCTTCCGGAACGCAGCGGCAATTTCACGGTTAAGATAAGGCCCAATGATGTAACGATACAGGCCATCATCTCCCCGCACGATATTCAGCCGGTTGTTCCATTCGGGCAGGACGACATCCCCGCGGTCCGGTTGGGTGGAAGCAAAAACCTGCACCCCGTAAAGGGTTTTGGCTTTTTTCCGATCCGGCTTCTTTACCAGCCGGGAAACCGGCAAAACCTGCACCCCCCGGTTATATTTTCCGAGCAGCTGCCTGCTGTCGGTGAAAAATTCAAGGCTTTTTGCAGCGGCTTCCTCCGGCAGGGCCAGGCTATCGGCTACCACCGGGAAGCTGTCGCCAGGCATGATGTAATAATTCATCTTCCCGTCCCGGTTGTCAACAAACACCCAGGTAAGCAGGTACCGGGCATCGGTAAGTTCTACCCGGTCACCGTTTTTCCGGAATTCCACCCAGGCCATTGCCCCTCCGTTGGTGTAGCGCCTCCGCTGGTTGCTGATGAAATTGCCCAGAGAATAATACACCGCTACTTCCTTTTCTTTCTCCCGGTACCGTACTGTTTTGCGTTCCATCGGCTGGATGACATGCGGGTGAGAGCCGATCACCAGGTCCGCTCCGCAAGCAAAGCAAAAATCAGCCAGTTCTTTTTGCTCCGCTGACGGCAGGCGCTGGTACTCCACGCCCCAGTGCATGGTAACAATGATCAGGTCAGGATCCAGGGCCCTGGCTTTGGCGAGGTCAGCCGCTATTTGTGCCGTATCGATCAGGTTAACAATGGCCGGAGCCGGCACGGGGTTCCCGTTGATGCCATAGGTATAATTCAGTAAGGCCAACGAAAAGCCGTTTTTGTGCAGGAGCAACGGATAGGCCGTATCCCGTTCAGCCCGGCTATGGAAAGTGCCCGTATGCGCGATGCCCAGGTCGTCCAGCACATCAAGGGTGCGGATAATGCCTTTGAGCCCCTTGTCGCAGCTGTGGTTATTGGCAGTGATCAGCAGGTCAAAACCGGCCCGCAGGGCTTCCCGGGCGAATTCATCCGGGGCGCAAAAGTGGGGGTAACCGGTGTATGGCTTCCCAGCCAGGGTTACTTCCAGGTTGGCCACGGCAATATCGGCCTGTTCTATGAGTGGTTGTACGTATTGGTAATAAGTGGAGTAATCGTAGCTGCCCGTAGCCGGGTTATAGGCGGCTTTCAGTTGGGTTTCGTGCTGCATCAGGTCACCTGCAAACAAAAGTCGGAGGGTTTGCACCGAATCCTGCGCCCCGAGCGGGAGGCAGTAAATCAACACCCCCAGCAACCATATTTTTCTCACCGGTTTCATTCCAATGTTTCAAAAATAAGGAATAAGCAACGAGCTGTACGGCATTAAACGGCTATCTGCGCTTTAATATGCGGCCAGGGATCATAATGCATCAGCTTGAAATCCTCGTACCGGAAACTGAACAATTCTTTTACCTTCGGGTTAATCCACATCGTGGGCAATGGCCGGGGGGTGCGGGTAAGCTGCAGCCGGGCCTGCTCCAGGTGGTTCAGGTACAGATGTACATCCCCGAAGGTATGCACAAACTCACCGGGCTTCAGCCCGGTTACCTGGGCCACCATCATGGTTAGCAACGAATAGGAAGCGATGTTGAAAGGAACACCCAGGAAAGTGTCGGCACTGCGCTGGTACAACTGGCAACTCAATTTCCCGTCATTCACATAAAACTGGAACAGGGTATGGCAAGGCGGCAGGGCCATTTTATCGATATCGGCCACATTCCATGCGCTGACGATCATTCTGCGTGAATGCGGTTTGTTCCGGATCAGGTCAAGCACCCGGCTGATCTGGTCTATGGTGCGCCCGTCCGGAGCCGGCCAGCTCCGCCACTGATGGCCGTAAACCGGCCCGAGATTACCTTCTTCATCAGCCCATTCATCCCAGATACTGACGCCATGCTCGTTCAGGAATTTAACATTCGTATCCCCCCGGAGAAACCAAAGCAATTCGTAGATAATGGACCGGAGGTGAAGCTTTTTGGTAGTGAGGCAGGGAAAACCTTTTGAGAGATCGAACCGCATCTGGTAGCCGAAAAGGCTTAACGTGCCGGTACCGGTACGATCTTCCTTGCGGGATCCTTTTTCCAGGATGGTTTCCAGTAACTCAAGATATTGCTGCATACTTCAAAAGTATTGAATGATGCGGTTTACCATAAGGAAAGGCTCACGTGGAAATGTTCAAATTGGGATCCCTGCCGCTGAACCCTTTCAATTCGTTAGATTTGCCTTATGGAGGTGAAGAGACGAAGGCGCTGGGTGGCCGGCCTGTATGCAATGCTGATTGGATTGTCGCTGCTTTCGGTTCTGAATATTCGGTTTGACTTTGATTTTGAAGCATTCCTGGCTGCCAACGACCCGGACCGGGATTATTATGTAACCTTCAAAAACCAGTTTGAACCCGATGACAACCAAACCCTGGTAGCGCTTGAAAACCACTCCGGGATTTTCGATACTGCTTTCCTGGAAAAAGTTGACCGTTTCACCAAGGATTGTCTGGACCTGCCTTATGTGGAAAAGAGTTTTTCGTTAACCAACCTGAAGCGCCCCCGGATGATAGGCGGGCTTATGGGCACAGTGCCCTATCTGCATATCCGGGGCAGCCGGGAACAAATCCAGCGCGACAGCGTCCGGATTATGTCTGATCCCACCCTGCCGGGCCGGTTTGTCAGCTATGACGCCCGTTCTTTAACCGTAGTGTTCAAAACCAAAAACACCCTGAATGCCGGACAATCCGTGGAACTCGAAGACGCGCTGGCGGATTTATTGAACCGGTATTCATTTGACAACTACCATGTAGCTTCCCGGGCGCATTACCAGGTTTTATTTATCCGGAAAGAAACCCGCGACTTTTTTCTGTATTCCGGCCTGGCTACCCTGATCATTATCATCATTCTCAGCCTGTCATTCCGCAGGGTCATGGGCGTAGTGATTGCTGTCGGATCCGTCATTGTCGGAATGATCTTGTTTATGGGATTTTTGGGCGTGGCACAGCCTGTGCTGGACCCGATGAGCACGCTTTTCCCTATCCTGATGGTCATTGTGGGCATGAGCGATGTAGTGCACATTATGTCCAAATACGTGGAAGAGCTGGACCGCGGGCTGGAATCCCGGCAAGCTATGCGCGTCACCATACGGGAAATCGGAATGGCCACGCTGCTCACTTCCCTGACCACCGCAGTAGGGTTTACTTCCCTGCTTTCCTCGAACATCCTGCCTATCCGTAAATTCGGTTTGACGGCTGCCGCGGGAGTTATTATCGCTTTTATTACGGTTATCACGCTGACCACCACCCTGCTTACCTGGTTTAGCCGCGATCAACTCATAAGCCTGAAGCACAGCCAAAATAATTGGAAAAAGCTTACCGGTTGGATCCACCGGTTTACCCTTACCAATGTCCGGGGCATCGGAATAGGAACGTTGCTTCTGCTGGTTCTTTGCATTGTCGGAGTCATGCGTATCAGCGGCAACATACACATGGAGAACAGTTTCCCGAAAATGGAAAAGGTTCACCGGGATTTCCGGTTTTTTGAACACCATATGGGCGGAATCAGGCCATTTGAAATGGCCGCTTTGGCCAAAGGCAGGTACAGTATGGACGATTATGAGCTGATGCGCGATATGGACCGGCTGCAAACTTTCCTGGAAAAAGAAACCGAATTGAATTCCGTTATTTCCCCGGCTGTGCTGTACCGTACCCTGAATTGCGGGCTCCATGGGGATAATCCGGAATATTACAAATTCCCGGAAAGCCAGGTCGAATTTGAAAAATACCGGAAACTGCTAAAGCGGGCGCCTTTTACGCAATTAAATGTTTTGCTAAACGAAAAACACACCATGGGGCGCATTACCGCCCGTTACCTGGACCACGGATCGGATGCCGGCTTTGCCCTGCGCGACAGCATCAACCGATGGGTTCATAAAAACCTGGACACGCGGAAAGCAGAATACCGCCACACCGGCATTTCCCTGCTACTCGACAAAAACGGGGTGAATATCCGGTACAATATGTTCCGCGGCCTGGCCATTGCTTTCCTGGCTGTCAGCCTGATTATGGCCTTGCTGTTCCGTGACCTAAAAATGGTACTCATATCCCTGATTCCCAACATTATTCCCATACTTATTGGCGGAGCCGTAGTTGGGTTTTTCAATATCGAGATGGATGCCCCCGCTTCCATCAATTTTGCCGTGGCTTTTGGCATCGCAGTGGATGATACCATTCATTTCCTCACCAGGTACCGACTCGAAAAACGAAAGGGAAAATCAAATATCGAAGCTATAGAAATCACTTTCCGCGAAACAGGCAAAGCCATCATTTTAACTTCCATCATCCTGTTTTTCGGGTTTGGCATATTGATCACTTCCAATTACCCGCCCACCTACACCATCGGGCTACTGATAACCATTACCCTGTCGAGTGCTCTGGTGGCAGACCTGCTGCTGACCCCGGTTTTGATTTATGCCCTGAAAGGGAAAAACGGAAAGAAGAAAACGGCCTGACGGTTTTATACCAGGCCCCTGCGTTTCAGTTCGGTGGAAACCAATTGCAGTTCCCGGCTCATCTGGCCGGCCACAGAAGTATTTTCCTTGGCCCGTCTGATCAGGTAAGGCAAGACTTCCTTAACCGGACCGTATGGCAAATATTTCCCCGCACGGAATCCGGCCCGGGCCAGGTTGTAAGTGATATGGTCGCTCATACCGTAAAGCTGGGCGAAGGTAACATGCGGGTGGTCGCGCGGGATGCCGCGCTCATGCAGGAGCCGGGCCTGCAAAGCCGAGCTTTTCTCGTTATGGGTGGCCGCGCAAACCGCCACCCGGTCGATGTGATCAATGCAAAATCGTATGGCCTCATTGAAATCCAGGTCGGTGTCTTCCTTGGTAGCATGAATCGGGTCGGGGTATCCGTTTTTGGCGGCCCGTTCTCTTTCCTTGTCCATGTAAGCGCCCCGCACAAGCTTGATGCCATAGAAATACCCCGCCTTCTCCGCTTCCTCCACCGACTGGCGCAAAAACTCCAGCCGGTCGGTGCGATACAGCTGCACCGTATTGAAAATCAACGGCTTTTCACAGTTGAATTTGACCATCATTTCGTGCACAATGTCGTCAATCGGCTGTTGTATCCAGGTTTCCTCGGCATCGACAAACAAGGCTGTGTTCTCTTCAAAGGCCTTTTGGCAAATTTTTTCAAACCGGTCGTGAAACCGCTGCCATTCTTCCTGTTCTGCAGGAGTAAGTTCCAGGCCCGCATGGATTTTTTCCAGCAATCCGAACCGGGCCAACCCGGTAAGCTTGCAACTGATAAAGGGGATGTAGGTATTGGATTTGGCAAATTCCAGGTTCCGGATCATAACTTCCGCAGTATGTTCAAAATCTGACTCCCGGTCTTTGCCTTCCACTCCGTAATCCAGTGCGGTGAAAACCTTATGTTCTGCCATTTTCTGTATAACAGGTATGCTTTCCTGCAGGGTTTCCCCTCCGCAAAACTGCCGGAAAATAAAGCGTTTGATAAGCCCTTCAACCGGCAGCCCGGCTTTCAGGGCCAGTTTGGTGAAAAATGCACCGATACTCTGCAGGGCAGGACGGTTGATCATCCGGTACATACGCTGGGCATGCAGCAAATCTTCATCTGACAGGTGGGAAAAAGCAATCTCGGTATTGTCGAAAGACAGTTCAAACGGCTCCATAGTGCTCCATACTGTTGGAAGCAAAGATATTAAAGCAGCGTATGAAAAAGGAGGAGAAAAAATATTTTTTCCGGCAGGAATTGTGGAAATTTATGATTCATTTACCAAAAATTTCAAACTATGCTGGAATATCTCATTTTCCTTGCGGTGGGCCTGGCGGCCGGTTTCGCAGCCGGTTGGTTTGCCGCCCGGCAGAGCCGTAAAACGGCCCCGGCAGACCAATCCATGGCCCTCGACCTGCTGACTGCTGAAAAAGAAAATCTTGAAAAAAAACTGGAAGAAGCGAGGGTGCAAATCAACAGCCTTACCGCGGAATTGTCGGCTGCCCGCGAAAACAACCGCAACCTCAACGAGCGGCTCGATCAGCAGCTGAAACAATATGAAGAACTGCAGAAACAACTGACCGCCCAGTTTGAAAACATTGCTTCGAAAATCCTCGACAGCAACACCCGGAAACTCACCGAACAAAACCGCGAAAAAGTGGAAGAACTGCTCAAACCGGTACAGGATAAGTTGCATGAATTCAACAAAACCGTCCAGGAAACCTATACCCAAAACACCCGGGAACGCTCTGCCCTGATGCAGCAGGTAAAATCCCTGATGGAAATGAGCCGGAAAATATCAGAAGATGCCGGCAACCTCGCCAAAGCGCTGAAAGGGGAAAGCAAAACGCAGGGAAACTTCGGGGAAATGCAGCTGGAACTGTTGCTGGAGCGCTCGGGGCTGCAGGAAGGCATCGAATATTCCAAACAGGAAAGCCTGACTACCACAGACGGCCGCAGGTTGCAGCCAGACTTTATCGTCCACCTGCCGGATAAGAAAGACATAGTCATTGATGCCAAGGTTTCACTGACGGCTTATGAACGATTTGTCAATGAAGAAAACCCGGAAAAGAAGAAAGAGTATTTAAAAGAGCATATACGTTCGGTCAGGAACCACATCAAGGAGCTAAGTGAAAAAAACTATCAGAACCTCTATCAACTGCAGAGCCTCGATTTCGTACTGCTTTACCTGCCGGTGGAAGGGGCTTTCGCGCTGGCAGTGACCAATGACAATGACCTGTTCAGTTTCGCCTATGACAGGAACATTGTGCTGGTATCGAGTTCCACCCTGCTGGCCACCCTGAAAACAATAGCTTCCATCTGGCGCACCGAAAAGCAGAACCGCAATGCCGTGGAAATTGCCCGGAAGGCAGGCGCCCTGTACGACAAATTTGCCAATTTCGTCAAGGACATGTTGAGACTGGGCGCACAAATGGAAACCGCCCGGAGCACGTATGACAGCGCGATGAAAAAGCTGAAAACCGGGACCGGGAACCTGGTAAGAAGAGCCGAAGAGCTTAAAAAGCTGGGGGCCAAAACCACCAGGCAATTGCCGGAAAACTTTGAAGCGGAGGATGAAGCGGAAAACGGGCAAGAGGATGTGCCTGCCAAACCGGAGCTGCCTTTTCAGAAAGACTGACCGGTCCAGATCAGCCAGCTCAATTCCGCCTGCGCGTACAGCATTTCCAGCCCGTTTTTGACAGTGGCCCCGCGGGCCAGCCCCCTGGCCAGGAAGACCGTGCGCTCCGGGTTATAAACCAGGTCGTACAAAAAGTGGTTATCCCCGATGGCTTCATAGGGCAGGTCCGGGAAAGTGTTCACGTCCGGGTACATACCCAGTGGCGTGGCATTAATGATCAGCATATGCTGCCGGATGATTTCCGGGGTTAAATCCCCGTAAGTCAGGTTTTCAGGCTCCGGGTTCCGGGAAACAAAGCGGAAGGGGATGCCCCTTTCCCGCAGAACCCAGGTAACGGCCCTGGCGGCCCCGCCAGTGCCGAGCACCAGGGCCGGGCCTTCCACGCTCTCCGGCAGGGTATTGTCAAAGGCCGGGGCATCGGTGTTGAACCCCGTGGTGTGGCTGTCCCGGATCAGAATGCAGTTCACAGCCCCGATTTCTGCGGCCCGCGGGTCCATGTGGTCGAGGAGCGGCCTAACGCTTTGCTTGTGCGGAATGGTCACATTCAGCCCGGCCAGGTCTGGATGTGCCTTGAGCAGCGCAGGCAATTCCTCAATACTTTTCATCGGGAACAGGTCATAGACCAGCCCATGAATTCCTTCCCGGTAAGCCTTTTCGGTAAACCAGGCCTGCGACCAGCTGTGCCCAAGCGGATAACCTATCAGTCCAAGGTGCATAATGCAAAGTAAACGAAAAGGGATTTGAACAGCCGTAGCCTGCCGGCAGTACAGCACTAATTTACATCGGGGTGATAAAAAAGAAATGCCTGCCTTCGTCCCGCGAGGCGGGACTTCGGCAGGCGAAGGCGGAGAGAGAGGGATTCGAACCCTCGGTCCCGCGTAGCAGGACAACGGTTTTCGAGACCGCCCCGTTCGACCGCTCCGGCATCTCTCCGGGTCAGCAAATTTACAACGAATCCTTTGAACCGGCAGGTCCGCGTTTGCCCAGGCGTTCCAGCGCTACGAGCAGTAACATGCCTGCCAGCACGAATCCAAAAGCCCAAAAGGTTTCGGAGGTGGCACCGGGCCAGTGGTAACTGTACCCGCTGATTATTTTTTCCCCTTTCCGAAGCACCGGTTCACCCTCCGGGCCCAGCAGGAAACGGGCTTCCTTCCAGGGCCAAAGCAAAGCCAGCGATCCGGCTACAAAGCCCGTCAACAGGGCCGTGGTCAGGTCGTGATAATGACGGAAAATCCAGCCCAGGAACCGTGCGAACGCCAGCAAGCCCACCACCACTCCGGCCAACACAGGCACTAACAGCGCCCATTTCAGGTTTGCCACTGCCTCGAGCAGCAAGACGTAATTGCCCATGATAATCAGCATAAAGGAACCTGAAAGGCCGGGCAGTATCATACTGCAAATGGCCACCACCCCGCAAAGGAACAGGTAGGCCATCCCACTGTTCTCGGAGGCGGGGCTGAACAAAACCAGGCTGGCTGCCAGTGCCATTCCCACGATCAGCGCAAACACCGCTCCCGGGCTCCAGTACCTGATCTGGCGGCCTACATAAAACACCGAAGCGAGGATCAGCCCCAGGAAAAAGGACCAAAGCCAGACCGGGTAATGTTCAAACACCCAGGCCAGGGATTTGGCCAGGGTGAATACGCTGGCCAGGATACCCGCGGCCAGCAACAACAGAAATTGAAAATCGATATGGCGGGCCAGCTGACGGAGTTGACCCCGGAACAACAGTCGAAGCGCTTCCAGGTCAAAAGCGCGCAGGGCATTGATTAGCCGCTCGTAAATACCCGTAATGAAGGCAATGGTTCCACCAGATACCCCGGGAATCACATTGGCCGCTCCCATGGCAAATCCTTTCAAAAACCAGTTGAGCACCTTCATAAAAAGACATTTGGTACGCTACGCCCGGGTCCGGTTATCCAGGAATTCAAAAAAGGTATCGCCCCGCAGCCCGATACGAAGGGTTTCCAGCGGGAGTACTTCATTGGGCGCTATATTGCCCAAGTTTACATTCGGCCCCAGCAGTTTGATAAACCAAACCTGCTGCGCTTTCTTGGGCGCTTCCCAAATGATCATGTCTTCCGGGATCTGCGTCAGTATTTCATCCACCAGCCCCTGGCGCACTTCCCCGGTTCCGCGGTATATACCGACATTACCGCTTTCCCGGGCTTCGGCAATTACCTTAAACACCCCGGCTTCGATCTCGGCTTTCATCAGTTCTATCCACTGGTAAGGCGCGAAAATCTTTTCCGCATCCTTGGAGCCGACTTCCGAAATCACCGTCACGTGCTCTGCCAGCCTACGGATATACTCGCATTTCTGGCCATGCTCAATTTCCAAACTCCCGTCCGATACCTCGGCATATTGCATCTTGAATTTGTCCAATATTCGCAGGTAATCCTCGAACTGGTCGCGGGCAACAAATGCTTCGAACAAAGTGCCTCCGAAAAAAACCGGCATGTCGGCTTCATGATAAACTTTCAGTTTTTCTTCCAGCCGGGGAGTAACGTAGGAAGTGCCGAAACCAAGCTTAACCACGTCAGTGTAGGGTTCGGCAATGCTTAAAAAATCTTCCACCTGACGAATGCTCAACCCCTTGTCCATTACCATGGTCAGGCCTTTTTGGCGGGGTTTTGCCGTCCTTTCCGGAATTTGGGTTAATGTGTAGTTCATAAATCAGGATTGTATTGTTCGATAAGGCGATCAATTTCCTGGCTGCCTTCCAGTCCGGGCAGGGCTCTGAACAGGCGCTGCCGGTTGGCATAGTCGGATTGCAGGGCCTTGGAAAGCCAATGCTGGCCGTCCCGGGTATGTCCGCTGCCCAGCAGATAGGCCGCGTAAGTGTACAATAAATCACTCTGGTAGCCACAATGTTTCAGCCCGTTTCGCAAGGTTTCCAGGGCCTGTTCCTGCTGCCCTTTTTGGTAATACACTTCAGCCAGTTCGACCCAGGTTTCCGCTACGGTGGGTTTCAGGCGCAGGGCTTCTTCATACTGGTGGATAGCGCTCAACTGGTCGCCCGATTCCAGCAAGGCGCTGGCATAAGCTACCAGGTAATCAAAATTTTGGTCGTTCAGGCGCAAGGCTTTCCGGAAGGTATGCAGTGCGCGGTCCAGTTTCCCGGATTTCCGGTAGTTCAATCCCAGTTTGTAATAGGCTTCATGAAAATAGGGATCCAGCAAAATCGCTTTCCGGTAATACTGCCTGGCCCGCCCCGGTTTATCCAGCTTTTCATAACAAAGGGCTATGGTAAAATACCATTCCTCATACGGCTCAAATAGGTCCAGCGCCTGCTCCAGCACTTTTATGGCTTCCTCGCAGGAACCCAGGCGGTAGAGCGCCTCGGCCCGGTCGCGGTAAGCCATTTCAAACTCTTCATTGATCAGGATCACATACTCAAACGCCTCGGCTGCCTCTTCGTACTGTTCCAGGCCGAAATAGGCATGCCCCAGGTTGTACCATGCCAGGAAATTGTACGGGTCCTTGTCAATGAGTTCCTTGTGCAGTTCCACACTTTCTTCATAGTGTTCACCCAAGTCCACCAGGAACCAGATTTTATACAGCACTTCCTCGTTGGAAGGATCCAGGTTTAGGGCCTGGCGCAGGCAAAACAAAGCTTTGTCAAACTGTTCCCAGGCATCGTACACCTCAGACATGGCATTGTAGAGCATCACCCGTTCTTCCTTATTAGCAAATTCCATCCCTTTCAGCAGAGTAGCCACGGCCATGCGGTATTTTTCCAGCAGCGTGAGCACCTCGCCCCGCAACAGGTAAATTTCCACTTCCCCCGGGTCCAGGATTTCCGCCATCTCCAGCGTGTCCAGGGCCTGGGTATATTGTTTCAGGTCTGTCAGGTACTGGGCTTTCCGCACCAGGAACCAGGCATTGAACTGATAACGGGAAATGGCAAGTTCAGTAGCTTCCAGGGCTTTGGCGAGCTCATTGCGCCCTTCAAAGTAATCCAGGATGTCTTCAAATTCCTCTTCGTCAAAGAATTCGGCAGATTGGTGCCGTAACATCCGTTCGTAGCGTTCAACCAGTTGCCGTAAGTATTCGTCTTTCAGATTATCGTCAAAATCACGTTCAGCCATTCAGGCAATCCTCCATATTGCTTGCAAAGTTAGTGAAAGATACGCGATCGGTAAGCTCATTGTAAATATCATTTTGCACAAATCATAAATTAATTCCGGACAATAAATCCATACTGGGACGTTTATAGATGAAAAAGGTAATTTCGTCCGGCAGGAACCCTGATACTCCGGCCATGAGAAATTTTATCATCAGCTTATTGATTGCCGGCACAGCCTGGCCGGCCTCCGCCCAGGATTACTGGCAGCAACGCGTTGATTACACCATCACCGTTACCCTCAACGACACCCTTCATGAGCTTACCGGGTACGTAAGCATGAAATATTTCAATCGCTCGCCTTACCCGCTCGATTCGGTGATGATGCATTTATGGCCCAATGCCTACCGCGATCATTCCACGGCTTTCGCCCGCCAGCAACTCGAAAACGGCAGCACGGATTTTTATTATTCCCGGAAGGAAGACCGCGGCTACATTAACGGCCTGGCCTTTACCGGCAACAACGAACCGCTCCGCTGGCAGGAATGGCACCACAACCCGGATATAGCCGTAGTTTACCTGAACCATACCCTGGCCCCGGGCGACAGCCTGATTATTGAAACCCCGTTTCATGTCAAGATTCCCAAGCTGTTCAGCCGCATGGGCCATGAAGGGCAGGCTTACATGATCAGCCAGTGGTACCCGAAACCGGCCGTATTCGACCGGGAAGGCTGGCATCCCATGCCTTATCTTGACCAGGGCGAATTTTACAGCGAATTCGGGAATTACGATGTGTACATCACCCTGCCGGCCAATTACGTGGTGGCCGCCTCGGGCGACCTGCTGACCCTGAAGGAAAAGAAATGGCTTGAAACCCTGGTTACCACCACGCGCAGCTACCTGCTGCTCGATTCCATCCCCAATGCCTCGGACACCTTCCCGCCCTCGGCCCCGCAGGCCAAGACCCTGCATTACCGCCTGGAAAACGCCCACGATTTTGCCTGGTTTGCCGACAAGCGCTGGCTGGTGCTGCACGACAAAGCCCACCTCCCCTCCGACCGCGAGGTGGATGTCTGGTCCATGTTCCTGCCATCGCATGATGAAACCTGGAAACGTTCGCTGAACCACATCATCAACACCCTGCAGCTGTATTCGGGTTGGGTGGGCGAATATGCCTGGAACCAGGCCACCGCGGTGGACGGCAGCCTTGCCGCGGGTGGCGGCATGGAATATCCCACGGTGACCGTCATTGCCAGGGCCGAATCGAACGAATCGCTGCAGACCGTCATAGCCCACGAAGTGGGGCACAACTGGTTTTACGGCATGCTGGGCTTTAACGAACGCGACCACCCGTGGATGGACGAAGGCATCAACAGCTTCTACGAGCAGCGCTTCACCAACCTGATGAACCCCTACACCACCAAGACCGGCAAGAAAACGATTTCCGGCCTTTCGGCTTTCACGGAACTGCTGGGACCCCTGGCCATCCGCCAGCAGGACATTCTCGGCAACAGCCAGCCTGTGGGCAGCCCTTCAGAAGCTTTCACCAAAGGCAATTATTTCCTGATGGTGTATGCCAAAACCCCGCTGCTGCTGAAGTACCTTGAGGCATACCTCGGCCGGCCGGCTTTCGATGAGGCCATGCAGGCTTTTTTCAGGGAATGGAGCGGCCGCCACCCAGGCCCTGATGACATGAAAAACACCTTTGAAGCCGTCACCGGGCAGGACCTCGGATGGTTTTTTGACAGGCTCATCCAGCAGGGAGGCCGCCAGGATGTGGCCGTGCGCTCGCTCCGCCAGCCGGCAAAGGCCAAAGCCGCCCTCTTGGAACTGGAAAACAAAGGCCCGCACGCCCTGGCCGTGCCGGTGCAGGTGATGCAGGGCGATAGCGTGCTGCAAACCGAATGGGTGCCTCCTTTCCGCGGCAGGACTACCGTGGAACTCACCCTCCCTGCAGGAGCCGACCGCATCTGGGTGGACCGCGACCGCATGATTACGGATGTCCGCAGCAACAACCAGATCATCCGACTAAAGGGGATGTTTCCCAAATGGGAAAAACCCCAGCTGAAATCCCTCTTTGGCCTCGACCGGGCCGACCGTTCGCAGCTGTATTTCGCCCCGCTGGTGGCCTGGAACACCTACGACCGGTTTATGGCCGGGCTGGCATTGTACAACAGCATCTACCCTTCCAAAAACCTGGAATTCGTGCTGGCCCCCATGATAAGCACCCGCTTCATTGCCCCGGCCGGGGTGGCGCGGGTAAAATACTACTGGTACCCTGAAAACGGGTTCCTGAAACAATTGGACGCGGGCATCGAAGGCATGCTCTTCCAGTACGATAACTACGAACTCACCAACGACTGGTACGGGAAACTGTCGCTGCGGCTCCACGCCCGCCTGCGGCCAGGGGAATACCGCTCACCCAACCGGGATGACTTCGAATACCGGTTTATCGCCACCGAGGAACGCGACCTGATTTATATCCAGGACAACCAAATCATTGCCCCGCCCCGGACGAATTACCACGAATTCATCTACCGGCACGCCCGCAGCACGGTCATTAACCCGTGGGACATGACCGCCAAAATGCTGTTTGGCGACCAGTTCGGGCGCTTGTCGCTCGAAACCAATTACGGCTTCAGCGTGAACGGCCTTCGGCACCCCATCGAAATGCGCTTATTCGGGGGCTGGATGATGTATAATAACAACTTGTTCGGCCGGCAATTCGGATTTAACCTTTCGGGCATGAACGGGGCCCACGATTTCCTGATGGACCATTTCTGGTTCGGACGCTATGCGTATTCTGGTTGGGCTTACCAACAAACCTACATTACGGAAGGCGGCTTTAAGGTCAGAACCGATAAATTCCCGTTTGGCACTTCGGAACAATGGCTGGCATCCCTGAACCTGAACATTCCGCTCCCGCTGCCGGTACCGGTCAGCATTTTTGCCGATGCGGCCACCTATGCCGGGGCCGGGGAAGGCCTGAGCGAAACGGTAATCGCGGAAGCCGGCTTCACCCTGGCTCCCCTGCGGGGCATCCTGGAAATTTACTTCCCGGTCATTATGAGCCGCGATATACGCCAGGCCTTCGTGGAATCGGGCGACAATTATTTCCAGAGGATCACCTTTATGATCAACTTCAACAAGCTCGATCCGTTCCGGGCCATCCGCGAAATCCATATTTAAGCTAGGGAAAAATTGCCCATTCCTGCGGTTCCCTGTAACTTTGAACCCCAATTTATTTGAGTCACCAAAGCGCAAGCCTTATGCAAGCTACAAACACCGATCTTTCTTTCCTGGAAACCCTGAATATTCAATCCATGAACCCGGGCGGTTCCACCGGCAGCACCTGGTATGACGGCTCAGGGGATGAAGTGGTATCCTATACCCCGATTGACGGCAGTGAAATAGGCCGTTTCCATATGGTGAGTCGGGAGGAATACGACCGCATTGTGGACCAGTCGGCCCGGGCTTTTAAGGAATGGCGAAAATGGCCGGCTCCCAAACGGGGCGAGGTCGTCCGGCAGATCGGAGAAGAATTGCGCAAGTATAAAAATGCCCTGGGCGCCCTGGTTTCCTATGAAATGGGCAAAAGCCTGCAGGAAGGCCTTGGCGAGGTGCAGGAAATGATCGATATCTGTGATTTTGCCGTGGGCCTCTCGCGGCAGCTGTACGGCCTGACCATCGCCAGCGAAAGACCTGACCACCGGATGTTCGAACAATGGCATCCGCTGGGGCCCGTGGGGATTATTTCTGCCTTCAACTTCCCGGTGGCCGTTTGGGCCTGGAACAGCATGATTGCCTGGGTGTGCGGTGACACCTGCGTGTGGAAACCTTCCGAAAAATCCACGCTGAATGCCATAGCCGTACAGCAGATTGTAAACCGGGTGTTCGAACGCAACGGGGTGCCCGAAGGAGTTTCCTGCGTGATAGCCGGTGATTACCGGGTCGGGGAAATGATGACAGCCGATAAACGCCTGCCGCTGATCTCGGCCACGGGTTCGGTGCGCATGGGCCGCAAGGTAGGCGCTGCCGTGGCCGCCCGGCTGGGCAAAACCCTGCTCGAGCTGGGCGGAAACAACGCCATCATCATCACCGAGGATGCCGACCTCGACATGACCCTGCGGGCCGTGCTCTTCGGGGCGGTGGGCACCTGCGGACAGCGCTGCACCACCACGCGCAGGCTAATCATCCACGAAAGCATTTTCGATGACTTTACCGGACGGCTGGCAAAAGCCTATGGCCAGCTCCGCATAGGCAACCCGTTGGACGAATCGAACCACGTGGGCCCGCTGATCGACCGCGATGCCGTGAAAAAATACCTGGAAGCCATTGAACGCGTCAAGGCCGAAGGCGGAAGGTTTATCGTGGAAGGCGGGGTGCTGGAAGACCCCGGCTACGAAAGCGGCTGCTATGTGAAACCCTGCATCGCTGAAGTGAAAAACGAATACAGCATAGTGCAGGAAGAAACCTTCGCTCCTATCCTGTACGTGATGAAATACAAAACCCTGGAGGAAGCCATTGCCTTGCAAAACGGGGTGGACCAGGGCCTGAGCAGCGCCATCATGACCACCAACATGCGCAGCATGGAGCGCTTCCTCTCATGCGAAGGCAGTGACTGCGGCATTGCCAACGTGAACATAGGAACCTCAGGCGCGGAGATCGGGGGCGCCTTCGGAGGCGAAAAAGACACCGGTGGCGGCCGCGAGTCCGGCTCCGATGCCTGGAAAGCCTACATGCGCAGGCAAACCAATACCATAAATTACGGCACGAACCTCCCGCTGGCGCAAGGCATCAAGTTCGAGCTATAGCAGAAACAACGCCTGTCTAATACAGCCGGGCGGGATAATACCGGAGGTAAAACCGGTACATCCGGTTGAACAGGTACCGGCTCATGTTTTCCCCGCGGGCTCGTTTCCATGAAGACCCCTTTGGCTCCATGACCGGGTAATCGAAATCCTGGAACACAAACGAAAAGGCTTTGTTCAGATAAGCAACCTCCATGGGGTGAATGGCTGATTTCCACCGGTCGAGGTTGGATGCGTCAATCCCCGAAAACCTTGTACCGAACACACTGTTGCCGCCCCAGGGCCGGCCCCCGATGCTTGGATTCAGCAGAACCGGGTCGAAACCGATCCCAAGGAATTCGCAGGCTTTCCGCAGGGTGCTTTCCGGGTCGCGCACCAGGTCTTCATAACGCATGACAAAGTAGCCGGGAATCAGCGCCCGGTTATAGTACAGGAAATAGTAGTTGTTGTAAAAAGTCCGGATCATCCGGTTTATCAAAGGGTACGGTCCGTTGACGCTCCGGAATTTGCGCAGGGACACAAAGTTGGCATATGGGTTCCGGATTACGTGGATGAATTTCGCCTCCGGGAACCAGCTTTTCAGCAGGGGGACGAATTCCGCGTTTTCGACCGATTTTTCGACAAAGCGGCTTCCCTTGCTGTCAAACTTTGCCGCGTGCCGGATGCAGTCAAAATACAGGCGCATCAATTCCGGCCCGGCCCGGAAATCAGCCAATGACTCAGGCCGGAATTTCTCCTGAAAGGCTTCAGGATCGACTAACCCCGAGGCAAAATTGTCGGCATAGGCGTTTTCCTCGGAGGCTGCTTTCCGGATGAATCGGGTAAACCGTCCGGCCAGGGTTTCCGGATCGTACTTTTGCGGAAGGGAAAACCGGTATTCGTTGTCCACCCAGAAACCGGCCAGTTGAAAGAAATGACTTTCGAAAGGGATAACAAACAACTCCGGATGCCCGTCCAGCAATGAGCGCATCAAGGTCGTGCCTGACTTATGAACACCTGTTATAAAAATCGGGGCCTGCATTGGAAGCCGGAAATTAGTTTTGAAGCAGTTAATTGATCGACTTTGACGCAGCGAAAATTACGCATTTTATTTGTCCCAAGCTGGTACCCGGAACCCGGTTATCCCATCCGGGGCATTTTTATTAAGAACCATGCCCAGTGCCTGAAAGAGGATGCCGACCTGCAG
Source organism: uncultured Chitinophagales bacterium (assembly GCA_964422925.1). Taxonomy (GTDB): domain Bacteria; phylum Bacteroidota; class Bacteroidia; order Chitinophagales; family S012-47; genus CAYRDC01. The sequence goes on from CAYRDC010000006.1 coordinate 38,416, forward strand.
GTATTGTATGCCTGGGGCGGCCCGGGCTTGGACTTCCGGATTGAAACCAAAACGGATGACGGGATTCCCACTACTTATGTGACCTTTCCTTTCAACGGGAAAAGTAAAACCAGCATTGGCTATATCATTCGCTATCTGCGTGCCATTCGGAAAGGTTATAAAACCATTATCCAACAGGATTGGGAACCCGATCTGTTCCATGCCCATGTAGCCTACCCGGCCGCCCTGTTCTGCGCCTGGCAGGCCCGAAAGGAGAAAAAACCCTTCGGCATTACCGAACACCTCGACCTCTACCTCCGCGAAATGCATGGTCTGCAAAAACCGCCCGCATTGGGCAAATGGGTGCGGAAAAAACTGGCCGAAAAAGCCGCTTTCATGACCGTGTGCTCCACTTCCATGAAGAAAGCCTATGAATGGATTGGCGTGAAACGCGAAGTCAGCGTGGTACCGAACAGCATCAATTTCGCAACACCCCCTTCCCCCGGTTTCAGTCAAAAAGAAAAAAAGCAGCTCCTGCACATCTCCACCCTGCGCGACCACCAGAAAAATGTGAGCGGCCTGTTGCGCGGCATACACCGCCTGGTGCAGCAGGGCAGAACCGATTTTGAAATGCATATTCTCGGTTCCGGGGATGAGATGGAACAGAGGAAACAGCTGGCCCGGGAACTCGGCCTGCTCGGCACTATCGTGTTTTTCCACGGTTTCGTGCCTGAAGAAGAAAAGCAGCGGTTCCTCCGCGACAGTCATGTGTACGTGATGTTCAGCAATTATGAGGGTTTTTCCGTGGTTACGGCCGAGGCTATCAGTAGCGGCTTACCGGTTATTACCACCCGCTGCGGAGGCCCGGATGATTTTGTTACGGAAGAAAACGGTTTGGTCATCTCCGTGGGCGATGAAGAAGCCCTGGCCCGGGCCATCAACTACATGCTGGACAACTACGAAAAATACGCCCGGATCAAAATGCACGAAGACATGCAGCAACGGTTTGGATGCAAGGCTATAAGCAGGATGTTTATGGAGCTTTATAGGAAAGCTTTACCGGAAATTACTTGATGTAACCGTATTTTCTGAGATTCTTCTCCATGCCCCGCAGGATAACCTGCCGGTAGTATTGTGGCAGATCGGTTTCCCATTTACCGACAGAAGCCGTGGAAACCGGGTTTTTCAGGTTCTCAAAGGCCTTCATTTTCCCGCGGGAGCCCATTTTTTCAAGGTATTCTGCTTGTTTATCCAATACAGGTTCAGGGTTTACATCTAAAAAGCGGCAAATGATATCAAGGGTTTTCTCCGGTTCGCTTACAAGGTCCTCGTACTTAACGAGCAGAAAACTGTCTTCCGAAGTTTTTCTCCGGACCATTTCAATCATCTTCAGGCTGTAATTCCATTTCCTGAGCACATAACGGGTATCTGCCTGTTCATTTTTTTTGAATATGGAAGCGGCCACATCTCGCCCATCCCGGATCAGCGCGATAAACCGGGCATCCGGGAACACAGGAAATATATACTTGAAATAATCGGTGTTTTTAGGGCTTTTATCTCCCCATGTAGTGAAGGAAAAACCATGCTGCTTACCATAAGCGGTATAAATATGATCCAGGATGACCCGGAGACTCCGTTGGTTTTTTGGAAGACGGAAAAGCTCCTCTATTATTTCCCCGGCATTGAGATTCCATTCCATGGTAGCACTTGTCCGGCTAAATTCTCCCACAATAATACTGACCAGGTCTAACCATTCCAGGTAATTATACAACCGGTATTTGACAATGGTATTGGCCAAGACAAATTGTTCCGGAGGCACCAATAATTGACTGTGCTGGTCGAGCAAAGCTGCCAACAAGGTTGTACCACTGCGTCCTGAACTCAAAATAAAAAACGGACGGCACGATAATTCTTCATCACGGGCTTGCACAAGATGCCGTTTGGGTAACAAACGGCTAATTTGAGTTATAACAGGCAGGAATTTCTCTAGTCTCATGGAATTACTGATTGTAATGGGGGCGGTGGCAATTCAGTCCTCACCATTTCTAACAATATATTTTCTACATCACCTTCCGATACCATCAAAAATAAGATTCTCTGGCCTTCGCAAATAATTAGCGGATATTTTGCCGTCTGTCTATAAACAGATTTTTACCTCCTATTATATATTTAATTGGTTTTTACCTGTCGGACAGCCATCAGAATATCCACAGCAATGAAACACTTAATACACTTTCGGTTTTTTAGATCTGCTTCACCTTTTCTCGAAAAAGCAACACTGACTCAGTGTGCCATTAACAAAATCTTTATTATTTTTAATCATTAAGTTCCAACCCCTAACTAGCTGCACCTCATTAATATGAAAAAAATATTCCTGATCCTTCCGTTGCTGTTGCTTCCTCATTTTCTCCTTTCGCAAACTCCATTTATTCGAATTTTTGGTGGACCTGGAACCGATATCGGCAATGGAGTGATTCAGGCCTATGATGGCGGATATTGGGTAGTTGGCAGAACTAATTCTTTTGGCGCTGGTGGAACGGATATCATTGTTCTGAAATTAAACACATCCGGGGTAATTGAATGGGAAAAAACCTATGGCGGTGTGAACAATGAAGGAGGAATCTATGGTGTTTTTGCCACGGAAACCCAAGACCACGGACTGGCTGTTGCCTGTGAAACCAAGAGCTTCAATGCCACGCAAAATGATGCATATCTGATCAAAATTGACAGTGTTGGCAATGTACTTTGGGATGCAAGATACGATGCCGGACCCGGAACTTCAGGAGGTGATTACTTCCGGGGCATTAAAGAATTAAGCACAGGAGAACTGCTGTTGACTGGCTCAATCAACAGTGGAGTTCTTGGACTCTCAGATGCTTTAATCATGAAATTCACTGCATCAGGCAATCTGATATGGAAGAAAATTATTGGCGGTATTTACGTAGATCACATCTACGATGTGATCGAATTACCCAATGGCGATTACGCCTTTTTCGGTAATACAGGCACATGGGGCAACGGCTCAAACAATGCCTGGGTTATTAGAACAGATACAAGTGCAAATCTGGGCTGGGCGAAAGTTTATGCAGGGTCAGGAATTGATAACTTTTCAGAAGGAATACTGACTTCTGACGGTGGATTATTGCTGGGAGGCATTACTTCTTCCTACGGTTCCGGGAATTTCGACATTTATCTTGTCAAACTTAGCATTGACGGTACGCTTCAATGGGCAAAAACCTATGGTGGATCAAATCTCGAATGGCTGAATGGATTGCAGGAGCTACCTTCGGGCGGGTACTTGTTGAGAGTATATTCAAAATCGTATGGGCCCGGTGAGGATATTTTGCTAATCAGCATCGACACTACCGGCAATATTACCTGGAGCAAATCCTATAAAATAATTCAAAGTGGTAGTTCAGGATCCCTGGTAAAAATCAAAGGTGCAATCGATGTAACCAATGATGGAGGGTTTATTTTCACCGGATGGGTTATTGACAGCAGTGGATTTGGCGGAAAGGATATCCTTGTATTCAAGTCAGATTCGAGTGCTTATGCTTTGTGCGACACAGTACTTGTCACAAGCACAACACCGACCGTGCAACCTATTAATGCAAGTCCTTCTTTTACCAATGTAGGGGCAATTCATGATCCATTGACAATACATACTTCTCCGACAGTATCCGACACAGCCTCTTGTCCGTGTTTTCAGGTTTCCTCTGCTTTAATCTCCAACGACACCACCATTTGCCAGGGAGACAGCATTCCTTTGCAGGCTACCGGAGGAACAACTTACAATTGGTCGCCTGCATCGGGATTAAGTTGCAACACTTGCTCCAACCCGGTGGCCAGCCCAAATGTCACCACCACCTACACAGTTACCTTTGACCAGGGGCAGGTTTGCGAATCCCAGGACAGCATCACAGTATTTGTACACGTGCCTCCTTCCATCAACTTGGGGGCTGACACCACCATTTGCTCTTACGACCAGCTCGTACTGGATGCCGGAACGGGTTTTTCCTCTTACCTCTGGGAAGACTCATCCACCACCCAGACGCATACCGTGTCGTGGTCCGGTGATACTACAATGATGTTTTATGTAACTGCTACGGATTCCATCGGATGTGCTTCCGCTGATACCATACTGGTCACTTTTGACAAGCCACCGGTTATTGACCTCGGGCCTGATACCTTGCTGTGTGCGGGCACTCAGTATCTGCTGGATGCGGGACCGGGGTTTGCCAGCTATGTCTGGCAGGATAAATCAAGCGGGCAGACCTACATGGCTTCCGCGCTGAACGATACGACCATTTTATACACAGTTACCGGAAAGGATTATATAGGTTGTATTTCTTCCGATTCTGTTTGGATCACCTTTCACAAGCCACCTGTCATCCAACTCGGGCCCGACACGGTGATTTGTTCCGGTGCACAACTGTTGCTGGATGCCGGGCCGGGATTTGTTTCCTACCTGTGGGAAGACCAATCGACCGGGCAAATCCATATCGTTTCCGCATCCAACGATACTTCCCTGCTATATTACGTGACCGGTACTGATTCGCAGGGATGCGTTTCTTCGGATACCATCCAGGTTGGATTCCATGTTCCGCCAGCCATAGACCTGGGGCCTGATACTTTGCTTTGCCAGGCTGACACAATACTGCTGGATGCCGGGCCCGGGTTTACCACATACCTTTGGGAAGACCAGTCAACCGGGCAAACACACCTGGTGTCCAGCACAGCCGACACCGTGCTTCTGTATCATGTGACTGCCACGGATAGCCTCGGCTGCACATCTGCAGATTCCATCAGCATTCACTTTCACAATACCCCGTCAATCGACCTCGGGCCCGACACCGTATTGTGCGATGGTGGTCAAATCCTGCTGGATGCCGGGCCGGGGTTCAGCCAATACACCTGGCAGGATCAGTCCAGCGGGCAGTTTTTCACCGCTTCAGCCTCTGGTGACACTACCATCCTGTTTTATGTGACTGCCACGGATAGTCTCGGCTGTACTTCTGCCGACAGTATTGAAGTTTACTTCCATCTTCTTACAGCCATTCATCTCGGGAATGACACCCTGCTTTGTGCCGGTGAACAATTGCTGCTGGATGCCGGGCCGGGGTTCGCTTCATATGTTTGGGAAGACCAGTCCACCGGGCAAACCCATATCGCTTCCGCGTCAAACGATACCTCCCTGCTATATTACGTGACCGGTACTGATACGCAGGGATGCGTTTCTTCGGATACTATCCAGGTTGGATTCCACGTTCCGCCCGCCATAAACCTGGGGCCTGATACTTTGCTTTGCCAGGCTGACACAATACTGCTGGATGCCGGGCCCGGGTTTACCACATACCTTTGGGAAGACCAGTCAACCGGGCAAACACACCTGGTGTCCAGCACAGCCGACACCGTGCTTCTGTATCATGTGACTGCCACGGATAGCCTCGGCTGCACATCTGCAGATTCCATCAGCATTCACTTTCACAATACCCCGTCAATCGACCTCGGGCCCGACACCGTATTGTGCGATGGTGGTCAAATCCTGCTGGATGCCGGGCCGGGGTTCAGCCAATACACCTGGCAGGATCAGTCCAGCGGGCAGTTTTTCACAACTACGGCCACTGGCGACACTTCCATCCTGTATTTTGTTACCGCCATGGACAGCCTCGGCTGTACCGCTGCCGACAGTATAGAAGTTCACTTCCATCTTCTTACTGCCATTCATCTCGGGAATGATACCCTGCTGTGTGCCGGTGAACAATTGCTGCTGGATGCCGGGTCGGGGTTTACTTCTTATGTCTGGGAAGACCAGGCCACCGGGCAAACCCATATTGCCTCGGTTACAGGCGATACCACCATGGTTTATTTCGTGATAGCCACAGATTCCGTGGGATGCCAGTCATCAGACACCATCCAGGTCAGCTTCCACCAGGCGCCTGTAATTGACCTCGGGCCCGACACAACAGCCTGTGCATTGGGGCAGCTGGTATTGGACGCGGGGCCCGGGTTTGTATCTTACGTATGGGAGCACCAGTCCACCGGGCAAACGCATACCGTGTCAGGACAAAACGGCACCACCAGCACTTATTATGTAACCGCACTGGACTCTTTCGGATGCCTGTCCACAGACACCATTACTGTTTCTTACCTGACCGCTATCCCGATTAACCTGGGCCCGGACACAATCGTTTGCGGAAACGCTCAATTACTGCTCGATGCCGGACCTGGATTTGCTTCCTACATCTGGGAGGATCAATCCACCGGGCAAACGCATCTCGCATACGGTCAGCCCGGAACCATTAACACATATTACGTGACCGCCACTACCCAGGACGGATGCGTGTCAACCGATACCATTGTGGTGGAATTCATGGATTACTTATCCATTCACCTGGGACCGGACACCACCATTTGTGAGAACACCCACTTCTACCTGAACGCGGGACCCGGGTTTGTCTCCTATGTCTGGAATGACCAGACCACCGGGCAAAAGCATCTCGTTACAGGTCAGGGGGGAACTACCACTTTCTATTCTGTGCATGCCATCGATCCAAATGGCTGCGAGGCATCAGACAGTATCCTGATTCATTTTCTGACAGTGAATGAAGTCGACCTCGGCCCCGATACCACGATTTGCAATAATGCCTCTTTGGTACTGGATGCCGGGCCGGGTTACACGGCCTACCATTGGTCAAACGGAAGCCAGGCCCAGACCATCACCTTCCAGGACACGCTGGGCACCTACACCGTGTACGTGGATGTGATTGACTCCAACGGCTGCGCGTCTTCCGATACCATTGTGATTACGGTTGACCGTTGCATCGGCCTGGAAACCCCTGCCCTGAACCCGCTGCTTGACATTTATCCGAACCCGGCTGAAAACCTTCTGTACATCCGGACCGGACGGCCCTGCCGGCTGGAGGTCTGCAATGCCCTCGGGGAAACCGTCCTTCCGCCTGTTGAACTGGCCGCTGGAACCCGCCAGATGGATATTTCAATGCTGCCGGCCGGCATGTACCTGCTCCGGTTCTCCGGCAAACGGTTCAATGCCACGCACAAGCTCATCAAGGAAAAATAAGCCGGGCGGGAACCACCCCGTCTGATTCTTACTTGTTCAGGAACCGCAGCATTTTGCGGAAGGCTCCGTCCACCACCTGGTTCACATCTTCCGACACGTTCCAGAAATATATCCCCGGCACGTACAGCAAAAGGATGACCACCGACCGGATGAATATATCGAGAACTACCGGATGGAAACGGGGCAAAACAGTGGCAGCTGCAAAAGCGGCCAGGGCCACCAGCAGGGCTTTCAGGGTTCCCGGGCTGAAGGGTTGTATCCGCCACCGGGTCAGGATAAAAAGAAATTTCACAAGATTAAAGAGGCTGATCGAAAGCGCGGAAGCCATGGCAGCCCCGGTAATGCCCCAGCGCGGGATGAAAAGGTAATTGGTCAGTACGGTCACCCCGGCCAGCATCAGCACCGCGTAAAAGTTGAACCGGTAATGCCGGCTGTTCACGATAATTTCACTGTTGTTCCCTGCCATCATATTGACCAGTTTTCCCAGGGCAATGAATAACACCACGTATTTCCCGGCCATGTATACCGACCCATTGGGAATCAGCGAAAAGATAGCGTCTATATTGCACCAGATGCCCAGGAAAAACAGCAGCCCGGCCACGGTTTGGTTCAGGGATGCTTTTTGATAGATGGTTCGGATCGTGGCGAGGTCCTGTTTAGCCCAAGCCCGGGCAATCAGGGGTGTCGTGATCTGGCTGATGGACCTGCGGGGCAGCTCAATGGCCAGGCCCAGGAAAAAAGCCACGCTGTAAATACCGGTTTTAGCCAGTCCGGCCAGGGCGCTGAGCATTACCGTATCAATGGTGCCCACAATGAAATTGCCGGTGCTGGACAGCATGGAAAACAAACCGAACCACGTCATATCCCTTCGCATGGACGGTTTAGCCAATCCACGCGGCCAGGCAAAACGCAAAGGCCGGGAAGCATGGGTATATGCCAGCAGTAATGCCGTAATCAGGCCATAGGCTCCGGCATACAGCAGCAGCAAGCGGTCAAAGCCGATCAACGAGAAATAGAACAACAGCAGCGCCAGCATGATGAACAGGCGGAGGAAAAACTCCCGGAGCAGGTTGGGCACCACAATGCGCAGCAACGTACGGTCATAGGCGGCCAGCACCGCGTTGTACATCATAAAAAAAGTCAGCGGAACCAGCCAGTGATAATATTGCAGGATCAGTGGAGATTTTTCGCGGAACAGTTCCAGCAGTTCCCCCCGGAACAACCAGAGCAGCCCGAATAAAACGGCAAAGGAAACGAGTGGGACAAACAATACGGTAAAAAGGAATTTCCTGCCGGCTTCCTGCTCCTGGAAATAGGGATGGAACCGGATAATGATATTGGTCATGCCCATCTGTGCGAAGGGAACCAGGAGGGCGGCTGTGCTCAACAGGAAGCGCACGAGTCCGAATTGTTCGGGCTTCAGCGCCATGGGCATGAAGATTACCGCGTTCAGGTAACCGAGGGCAACCCCGAGGTACAGGATGATGGTTGCAGGAATGGATTGCCGCTTTACAATGCCCATAAGCCAAGGGTATGGCGGCAAATTTACCACAAAAGTGCTGCGGCAGTGGAATGATTTAAGCACAGCTTTTCATAATCAGCCGGATTTGATTAACATTGTGCAAACACTTTAAGCGGTATGCAACTGCCTGACCTGAACCATGTATTGCTGCTGGCCCCCCACCCGGATGACGGGGAATTCGGCTGCGGGGCTACCCTGAAAAAGCTTACTGACCAAGGTACAACCGTGCATTACGCAGCCTTTTCGCCCTGCATCAAATCCCTCCCGGAAGGGCTGCCGGAAGACACTTTGTTTACCGAGCTTAACAAAGCGACCCAATGGCTGGGTATCCCGGAAAAGCAAATCATAACCTATCGGTTCCCGGTCAGGGAATTCCCCGCCCACCGGCAGGAAATCCTCGAAACCCTGATTAACCTGCGCAAACAGATAAACCCCGGGCTGGTGTTGCTTCCGAATACGAAGGACATCCACCAGGACCACCAGGTGATCAGCCGGGAAGGTATCCGGGCTTTCAAGCAAACCCGGATACTCGGGTATGAATTGCCCTGGAACAGCTTTACATTTACCAATACCTGCCATTCCGTAGTGGAGCGAAGCCATATCGAAGCCAAAATGGCCGCTCTCAAGGAGTATCATTCCCAGGAGTTCCGGTCATACCACGATGAAGAATTCTTTTTCGGCCTGGCCCGTACCCGCGGTACGCAGATCGGGGTGCGCTATGCCGAGGCCTTTGAAGTGATCCGCTGGATTCTTTAGCCCAAAGCGCGAAGCTGATCGCTCACTTCCTTTGTCAATGATCCATGTGCCATATCCTGAATAGCCCAGTTTTCCGGGAAGGAAATCGTATCGCGCAGGCCCTGTTTGGGATCGATAATGTGGAAGGCCGTACGATTGGTGTCGATGGCCAGAACCAGGGAGCCCAAGGGAATGGCATTCTGAAGCCATTCCATGTCTTGCAATGCCTCCGGTTTGCCGGGTAAGGCAGAAAAATCATACCGGGTTTCTTCCTGCAAACCCAGCACCATTATTTCTCCGGAAGCCGTGCTGGTGGCCATATACCCGTCCAGGTAAACCCGGCCACCGTGGGGATTCTTCAGGCCGGTGATCAGCGGAGTGGCTACTCCGGCCACGGGATTGATACGGTAAACCGCCCCTTCATGAAAGAAAGTGGCCAGCCAGTAAGCCGGGTCATGCCCGTCATATACCACGGAATTGATAAAAGCCGCCCGCTGGGCCGTGGGAAGAACCTGTTTCTCCGGTTCCTGGATCAAGCGGCAGGCTATGCCGTCTTCCTCAAACTGTTTTGCCCGGAGCGGATTGCGTGTCAGCTTCAGCGGTTCTCCGGTCTCCGGGTCCACAGCCGTGTCGAATCCGTAGTCCCAGGCAAACCATTCGTGCCGAACCGCGTGTTCCACCATCGACCAGTCAAAAATGGCATCAAAACCGGAAGAGGAAATGAGAATATGGTGCCCGCCCCGGCTGATGGCCACGGTATGGATATAGCTGAACCAGGGATGTTCTATGGTCTCGGTTCGCTCCCCGTCCAGTACATACACCTTGTTTTCCGCGGCCAGGGCCAGCCAGCCTCCCCTGATATCGATACCACGAGGCTCCTGCAGTTTGCAAAGCACTTCCTGCTCCGTGAGCCGGCCGTTTTCCAGCACCACCCGGGCAATGCCCCCCGTGGCAGTAGGCCTGCGTTCCACGCTCCCCGCCCGACCGGATTTATTGGCCCGGCTGGCCAGGTAACGCTCGCGGATAGCCTCCAAATCAAAACTCTTTATGGTCAGCATCAGCTCGATGCGGCCGTAAAAGCCGTGCGATTCAAGGAATGTGGCAATATCGATATGCTTGGTTGAATTCATCGGGACAGTTTATCCAGTATGCCCGCCAGCTTTCCGGTCATGGCTTTGCGGCTGAATTGCCGGTAGCCTTCCCCTTCATAAGCCGGGACCAGGCCCCCATTGGCTTTCCAGAGTTCAAAACTACGGAGTATAAATTCCCGGATGGCTTCCCGGCCAAAATAATCCATCATAGGGTCGCAGCCAGCCTGCTCAAGCAGCCTGGCAGCATCGCCACCCGAAGGGCCGAGGGCCAGTATCCGGCTCCCGGAAGCCATATACTCAAATATTTTTCCGGTCAGAATAAGGTGGTTGTTTTCCGCTTGCGGCACGATAAACAGCAAGAGATCTGCTGCCTGCATCCGGGCTACCGCTTCCTGGTGCGGCACGAAAGGTTCTGTGACAACATATTTTCCGAGCCCGGCTGAATTAATGGACTGTAAAATGCCCGGGTCTACGATGCCCGTAAACCGTAGTTCCAGCTTTCCGGCAAACTCCGGATCCTTCTTTGCCACCCCGGCCAGGATTTCCCACAACACCGGCACGTCCTGATTCGGTTTGTAATTGCCAGTATAGGTGATCCGGAATTTTTCATGAGGTTTCTTTTCAGGCGGCTGAAAATCGGCTTCGTCATACCCGTTAAAAATGAGTTCGACCTGCCGGCTCCGCCCATGGAATTCTTCCAGCAGGCCGGGGCTGATGACAGTAACGGCATCCGCACCGGCCAACACGCTGTTTTCCAGTCGCTGGTCTTTCGTCCGGGTTCGTTCAGACCGCGGGAAATAGGCATTGTAATACACGGTGGTCCAGGGATCGCGGAAATCGGCCACCCATGGCATGCCCAGCTTCTTCAGGCGCAGGCCCGCCAGATGGGTGCTGTGGGGCGGCCCGGTGGTGATGACAGCATCCGCCCCGTTTTCCCGGATAAATCGTTTGGCAGCCCGGTAAGCATAGGGCATCCAACCCTTCCGCGCGTCCGGCACAAAGAAATTCGCACGGATATACCGGGCAAGGTATTGCACGGGCGAACGGCTGTCGCGGTAGCCTATCATACCTACCGAAACCGATTTCCCCTTCTTCCCGGTCAGGCGGTTATAGAGTGTGTAGGGTTCAAAGGTTTTGGTTTTGATCACATTCACCCCTTCGGGGATATCCTCCTCGAGCGTAGGGTCGAGGTAGGGATAAGAGCCCCTTGCCGGAGTGATTACCACGGGTTCCCAGCCAAACCCGCGCAGGTATTTGCAGAATTTCAGGAATCGCTGCACGCCCGGCCCTCCGGCAGGAGGCCAGTAATATGTCAGGATGAGCACTTTTTTCATTCCGCAGCTTCTTCAGGCTCCGTGGCCGGCCGCATTCGGCATTGCCTGATTTTCCAGCCGATAACCCCGAAAAACAGCAACAGGATCAAAACGGAAGCAGCCAGGGATATCTTCTCGCCCTTGTAGTATGAACCCGGCTCAAACCGGAACTCGATGGTATGTTCCCCGGCCGGGATACGCATGGCCCGCAGCACATAATTCACCCGGATATGGGGTACAGGTTTCCCGTCTAAGTAAGCTTTCCAGCCTTTGTGGTCGTTGTAATAAATTTCAGAAAATACGGCAAACTGCTCGGTGGCAGCCCGGCTCTGGTAAATGAGCCGGTTGGGCGCATAATCGCTCAGGGTGATAGAGGCCGTGCTGTCGGGCTGATACGTCCAGCCCTGCAAGTAATCCGCAAACGGGGGTTCCACCACGGCCACCCGCTCCAGGGGAAGCGTACCCAGGGTGTCGAGCGCCTGGTCGGGGCCGTCAACCAGCAGCAATTCCCTGATAAACCATGCATTGCCCAGGTGCCGGCTCATGGGCAGTACGCCCTGTTCCGATGCCTGGAATATGAGGTATTTGGTGTTGAGCATGCGCAGCACCGGTGAATTGAGCAGCATGTCTATCCCGGTTTCTGACCGGCTCGCCTGGTTCACCACCGGGATTACCCAGCGGTCGTACAGCTCCTGGTAACGCTGCATTTTGGCACCATGGTAACCGCCTATGGATTTGTGGTAATAAGAGGTGGTCGCATCGTTAAACGGGCTAACCGACAGGTTATACACCCGGAAATCTGTGTGCATGTTCAGCACTTTAAATTTCAGATCAGTAAGTTCCCGCGCGCTTAACCTGGGCGCCACGTGGCGGTAACGCCTCGGGTTTTCAGCTTTCAATTCTTCCTGCCGGGCTTTCACCGCTTCGTTAAAGGCGGGTTGCAGATCCGGATGCAGCGTGTACTCCGCGTTCAGGATGGTCATATCAGCCCCGGTAGGTGCGAGGGCTTTTTCCAGGAAATCCTTTTCATAACTGTCATTATTCAAAAACCGTTTGTCCACGCCCCACAGGTCGATAAGGATGAGGGCTCCGGCCAGGGCCAGGATGATTTTGCGCGAGATTTTCTGCTTCAAGTACAGGAACAATCCCCCCGCGCCCAGCAGTACAAACACCAGCGATCTTAACGCGTCTATACGGACAAGCCGCGCGCGGTCGGCATGAATGGCATTGAGCAGGGTATCGGCCTGCTGCGGCAGGGCCGAATAAATGACATTATCCGCATCGGTTTTTATTCCCGCGATGCCGGGAAACAGTACGAGGAGCAGCAGGATGCCACCTGTCACCCCACCGGCTATTTTCAGGGCTTTCAGTGCTCGTTTCCGGTCGAGCCGGCCATGGATCAGTTCCGCCAGCCCCAGCGCGGCCAGCAGCGGGAACAGCAACTGGGCAATTACCAGGATCATAGACACCGTCCGGAATTTCTTGTACAGCGGGAAATAATCAAAAAACAAGTTCGTGAGGGGCTCAAAGTTTTTCCCCCAGGCCAGCATGATCGAAAGGATTACGGCAGCCAGAATGCCCCACCGCAGGGCATTGTCGCGCAGGACAAACAGGCTGAAAAGGAACAGGAAGCAGACAAGCGCCCCGAAATACACGGGCCCGCTGGTAAAGGGCTGGGGGCCCCAGTAACTTCCGAGGTTTTGCATAACCGCCTGGGCAGCCTGCGGGTTTTCTTTCTGTACCTTTCCGAAATTAATCTGCCGCAATGCCTGCAGGGTGCGGCTGCCTTCTTTATACAAGGCCTGCATGCTCGAGCCGCCTGCGAAATTCGGCACCAGGAGGGTCATGGTTTCGCCCTTGCCGTAGCTCCAGGCCAGGGCATAATCCTTGTCCAGTCCGCCTTTTTTCTCCTTATCCGGGTTTTTCAGTTCGGTGCCCCCACGGATGGACACTTTGCTGTATTCATAGGTAGTCCACAGCCGGGTTGTATTGGCCCCGGCTGCCAGCAATAGAGCCAGCGCGAACAAGCCGGCCCGGTAGGCAAAAGCGGGTAGCTGCCGTTGGTTCCAGGCTCTGACCAGTTCGGCAATGCCAAGCACCAGCAGCATGATCATGGTGTAATAGAATATTTGCGGGTGATTGGTATATAATTGAAGGCCCATAGCCAGCGCGGCCAGGGATGCCCCGATCCACCGGTTCCCCCGGAAGGTAAGCACAAAGCCCGCCAGCACCAGGGGCATATAAGCTATAGCGGCCGCCTTGGTGTTGTGCCCCGCTTCAATATTGATTATCTCGTAGGATGACAAGGCAAAGGCCACTGCCCCCACCAGGCTTATCCAGGGATCTACCCGGAAGGCCAGCATCAGGATAAAAAAGGACACCATACCGATAAACAGCGTTCGTGCCGGCCCCGGCAGAAAACCGAGCGAAGCCAGCTTATGAACATTGCGCAGGAGATTGCCATGCGTGATCATGGAAATCTGGTAGGCCGGCATACCGGAAAAGGCCCGGTTGGTCCAGAGGGCTTCCTTGCCGGTGTCGTGGCGGTAGTCCACGATTTCCTTGGACATGCCGCGGCTCTGCTTCACGTCCTGCTGCTTCAGCGATTTTCCCTCAAACAGCGGGCGGAACATAAAAAAGGTAATCAGCACAAAAACGGCCAGTGCCGCCACGTACGGCAGGGCCTTTTTCAGTCGGCTCACAGGATTCATCAGGTCAGGTTTTGATGAAGGTAAAAGTAAAAAGAAATTGGCACGGCTATGACCCCTTGTTCGGGGTTTCGGCCACCACGATCAAACCGGTTCCCGTGCGGTGGTTGCCCAGCACGTCAAACCGGTTGAGAACCCATGCCACCGGGTAGGTGAGCAGGTAGTACAGGGGCAGCACCACGAAGAAGGCTTTGGAGCGGTTGAGCATCAGCAAAGGATATTTCATGGACAGGCGCCAGCTTACCTGGCCCGGCCTGCCGTAGCTGTAACGCACCCTGACATCGGAAAAGCCGGCCCTGAGCAGCTTGTCGCGGATTTCTTCGCGCCCGTAGCCGTCACGCACATGCTCCCCGATGAAGGATTCTTCATGATCGTCATGCACATCGCTGCCGCCCTGGTCGGACGGTGTGCTGATAATAAGGCGGCCACCGGGTTTCAGCGAGGCGGCAAAATGGCGGAACACCCCGACATCGTCTTCGATGTGCTCCATGACATCCACCGAAAGGATGAGGTCGAAACTGCCGGGTTGCTCAAAGCGGGTGAGGTCTTCCACGCGGAATTCCACGTTACTGCGGCCGGTGCTGCGGAAAAACCGGTTGCAGTCTTCCACCTGGTCTTCCTTCACATCCACGGCCAGGATTTCCCAGCGGGGGTTCATGCGGCTGAGGTACCAGGTGTACTGGCCGAAACCGCTGCCCGCGTCCAGGATGCGGGCGGGCTGGTACCTGCGGCCCCTGGCCCACTGGCGCAGCTCGCGGTGCACGTGCCAGGCACGCAGCAGCAGCAGGTCCAGCAAACGGTAAAACAATTTCCGCAAAAAAGGCGAGCGGTTGAACGCCCTGCCCAGCACTCTTTTAATCGGGTCGTATTGCATAAACGCGCCTTTTCGGGCAAGCGGCACAAAAGTAATGGATTTAGGGAAACCCGCCTGCCCGGCACGGGGTCATTTTCAAATGTCGGGGCAAGTCTTAATTTTGGGCTTTTACAAGCGAAACGGTATGAGCAAGGA
This sequence comes from uncultured Chitinophagales bacterium, assembly GCA_964422925.1. Taxonomy (GTDB): domain Bacteria; phylum Bacteroidota; class Bacteroidia; order Chitinophagales; family S012-47; genus CAYRDC01. The sequence goes on from CAYRDC010000006.1 coordinate 53,854, forward strand.
TCCGCGCATTATGGTAATCGGAGCCAACGGCCAGATCGGAACTGAACTGGTGGCCGCCCTCCGGGAGCGGTACGGCAGCGATAAGGTGCTGGCCACCGATATCAAACCAGCCAATCCCCGCCTTGAAGGCACAGGCCCCTTCGAACAACTGGATGTGCTGGATGCGCAGAAACTGGAATCGCTGGTGCGCCATTACAATGTGGGGGTTATTTACCACCTGGCAGCCCTGCTTTCAGCCACAGCGGAACAAAAACCCATGGCCGGCTGGCGCCTGAACATGGACGGCCTGCATAATGTGCTGAACCTTGCCCGCGACCTGGAACTGGAAAAGGTATTCTGGCCCAGCTCCATAGCCGCCTTCGGGCCGCATTCCCCCAAAGACCACACTCCGCAATGGACGGTTATGGATCCCAACTCGGTGTACGGCATCAGCAAGCTGGCCGGGGAAGGATGGTGCCGCTATTATTTTGAAAAATACGGGCTGGACGTGCGCAGCGTGCGCTATCCCGGGCTCATCAGCTACAAAACCCCGCCCGGAGGGGGCACCACAGACTACGCGGTGGATATTTTTCACCAGGCCCTGAAAGAAGGGCAATACACCTGTTTCCTGGCCGCAGACACGCGCCTGCCCATGATGTACATGCCCGATGCCATCCGCGGCACCATAGAACTGATGGAAGCCCCGGCCGACAGGATCACCGTGCGCACCAGCTACAATTTCTCCGCCCTGGATTTCACCCCGGAAGAGCTGGCCGCAGCCATCCGGCAGCATATTCCCTCCTTCCGGGTGGACTATGCCCCGGATTACCGCCAGCAACTGGCTGCCTCCTGGCCGGACAGCATTGACGACACTCCCGCCCGCCACGACTGGAACTGGCAGCACGAATACATCCTCGAAAAAATGACAGCCGATATGCTGGAACACCTGGCAGTGGCCAGAGATTAAACTGCAAGGCCTTTATATTCCCCGTAATCAATATTCAAATCAGCCGTATAGCCGCTGAAGGAAACCCTAAAATGCACAGGTTCCCCGCAATGCGGGCATTCCGGGCAATCCAATTCGCTCATCAGGGTATGCTGTGGTACCTTGATTCCCTTGTTAATCACATCCCAGTTTTCGACCAGTGAAAACAGGCGGGTAAACTCTTCACTGTCTTCCGGGTTATTCAGCAACTCCTGAATTTTTTGGTTCAGATCCATTAATATGGTTTTCAGGTCGGGAAATCAATCTAATATAAGGTAAAACCCGGAGCTCCCGGATGAAGGAGCCTACCCCCGCTGCCGCATGGCTTCATAGAGCAGCATGGCAGCAGCCACGGAAACGTTGTAAGATTCAATGCCGGGCCGCATGGGCAGCTTCACCAGCTCATCGGCCAGGCGGAGCAATGCGTCAGACACGCCCCGGTCCTCGGCACCCATAACAAGGGCCAACGGTACTGTCATGTCCGTGGCGGAGGGATATATGTTTCCCCTGCTGTCGGCTGCCAGAATGCGCAGGCCCGATTCCCTGAAGAATTTCACGGTGGCCGGCAGGTTCTGTGAGCGGCAGAGGGTGATTTTCCTCAGCGCTCCCGCTGAAGATTTTACGGCCGCTGGGGTAACCTGGGCCGATTCGGCCGTGCCCCATACCAGGGCATGCACCCCGGTTCCGAGGGCTGTGCGGGCTATTGCCCCGAGGTTGCGCACATCGGTGATGCCGTCCAGCACCAGAATCAGGGGCACCTCGCCTTTTTCGAAAATGCCGGGCAATACGTCTTCCGGAAGGTAATAGCTGACCGCGGCTGTGATGGCCACCACGCCCTGGTGGTTGCCGCGGGTGAGGCGGTTGAGCCGCTGGATGGGCACCCTTGCCAGGGGCACCGACATGGCCCGGCAGGCCGATTCCACTTCCCGGGCCCAGTCAGCGCGCAGGTCGCGCTGCAGGTAAACCTTTTCAATGGAGGCCCCCGGACGGAGTGCTTCCGTTACCGGATGCCGGCCGTATATCAGCTCCGATTGTGCCACGCACAGCGGGTTTAGTTCCCGAAGAAACTCATCGGGTCAGTTACATTGTTCTGCTGCTGGAACAGCTCCAGCCGCTGCTGTATGTCGGAGGCCATGGCCGTGTCACCGCCCTGCCCTGCCAGGCTCACCAGTGATCCGTACATGCTGAAATCCTGGAACAGGTTCCGGATGGCGTACGGCACCTGTTCCGGGTTTTTCGACAGGTATTCCCGCAGGAAATCCGGCCGGTTGCCGGAAGCCTTGCGCATCCGGTCGACCCGCTCGCTGGCCAGCCAGAATTCCATATCCTCTTCAATCAGGTCAATCAGCTGCATCACAATGGGTGCGGCCTTGTCGGGCGCTTTGCACCGGTAATAGGTTCCCACCACCGGGTACAATTGCTGCGGATCATAGAAAGGCACATTCTCCTGTTTGAAAGCCTCAAAGCATTTTTCGAGCACCGCCACCGCTTTGTCGAATTCCCCATTGTTGGCCAGGGTCTGCGCCAGGAACAACAGGTTAGACCGCAGCATCTGGGCCGTGCGCATACCGGTTTCATTCAGGTAAATATGGTTGGTATCGGCCCCGCCCCAATGCCACTTATTCATGATGTTGTCATACATGATATCCGTATTGGTCCATTCATTGGTAGGCAATTCCACCGGAACCAGGCGGTAGGCCAGCCCTTCGCGCTGCAGGTATTTATGCAGGCCGAGGTGTTTGTTTTCGGGCACCGTGATGGCAAAGTAAATCGGACGTTCCCAGTTATTGCTGGCAATGATATCCATAATGATCAGTTCATCCCGGATCAGGCTGCGCTTGCCCTTACCCAGTTTCATGGTTATGCGGGGCTTTATCATTTTGGCAAACCGCGGGTCCACCGTACCGTTGGCAATCACCTTGGCGGTATCCACCGGGATGGTTATAGTACGCGTGGGCAGGTAATCCGTGGCGTAACCCCGGATATTCAGCTTGGTGTTGGGATTGTCGCTTTTGATGAAATCCAGTACGGTATTGATATCATTCCCGTACCTGGCAACAAATTTCTTGTCTTCCTTGATATCAATAACCTGCCGCTTGTCGCCCAGGTAATCCTTCAGCTTGAAGCGCAGCTTAACGGGATCTGAGTTGTTGATTTTGTACGTAAGTTGATTGATATACCAATCCACCGCCAGCAGGCTGAGGTTGATGACGCGGACATCATTCCGGATGCCTTCCACTTCCTGGGCATACCAGAGGGGATAGGTATCGTTATCGCCCTGCGTAAACAGGATGGCATTCGGGGCGCAGGATTCCAGGTAATCGCGGGCTGAATCCAGGGCCATATAGCTGCCGGAACGGTCGTGATCGTCCCATTCCTGGGAAATCAGCAGCACGGGACTAACCAGTCCTGCCACCAGCGCCAGCGAAAGCGCAAGGCGCTTTTGCATTTTCCGCGACAACCATTGATATATGGCCAACACCGCAAATCCGATCCACATGGCATAGGAATAAAATGATATGGCCAGGGCATAATCCCGTTCGCGCGGTTCAAAAGGCGGTTCATTGGCATTAACAATATTCATGATCCCGGTCCAGAAGAAAAGCATAAAAATGATCCAGGCTCCCTTTTTGTCTTCTTTGTAATGATAAAACAAGCCGATCAGCCCGAGCAGGAAGGGGATCATGTACATTTGGTTCCTGGCTTTGTTGTAGCGGGATTCACTGCGGTTGTATTCCGGGCCTATGCGCGCTTCATCAATAGCAGGAATGCCGGTCAGCCAGTTTCCATTATTTCGCCCCCGTTGAATATGGCCCTGCATATCATCTTGTCTTCCGCTGAAATTCCAGAAGAAATAGCGCCAGTACATGTAGCCGATCTGGTATTTGAAGAAATAGCGCAGGTTATCTCCAAAATCAGGTACGGCATTCTGGCTCATATTCAGCCAGGCCCGGTAGGCATCCGCATGTTCCGGGTTGCCAATGGAACCCATCCTTGGAAAGAGGGTCATTTTGTTTGTCCGGGCAATTTCGGCTTTAATTTGTTGAATTTGGGCTTCGGGATATCCCTGCTGGCGATACATATCTTCCAGCTTGCGGGAAAAAGTGAATACGTATTCGGTTTGCTTGCCCGCTTCGATATACTTCGGGTTTCCCTTGTCATCGGTTCCTTTCATATAGCGGGTCCGAATCACCTTAGTATCAATCGGCTGGGCGGTGAAATACGGGCCATACAGCAGGGGACGGTGGCCATACTGATCCCGCTTCAGATATGAGTGCAGGGTATAAATATCGGAGGGGTCGTTCATGTTGATGGGCGGATTGGCATTGGCCCGGATAATTACCGTGACAAAAGAGGAAATCCCGATTACGATCATTACGAAGGACAGCACCGCGGTCCGGATCCACCATTTCCGGGTATTGCCGGCATAAAGCCATGCCAGCACCAGAAGGCCCGACAGTAATATTCCGAAAAAGATCACCCCGCTCCAGAAAGGCAGGCCCATGCCGTTGACAAATTGCAGGTCAAACCAGGCGGCAATGCGGATCAGGTAATCCAGCACCCCAAACAATACAAAAGCCGTCAGGCCAAACCCAACGAAAAAAGTCACGATCATTCCCTTCCAGGTGACTTTTTCCCATTTCCGGAAATAGTAAATGTAGGCCATAGCCGGCAGGGCCAGTAAATGCAGCAGGTGCACCCCGGTCCCCAGGCCGACCAACAGGGCAATCAACACGATCCAACGGTCACTGTGCAGGTCATCGGCCCTGCGGTCCCATTTCAGCATACACCAGAAAATCAGTATGGTAAAGAAACTGCTTGTGGCATACACTTCTCCTTCCACGGCCGAAAACCAAAAAGAATCCAGGAAAGCACCGCTCAGCGCTCCGACTATCCCGGCTCCTAAGAGGGCAATGATATTGCCCTGGTTCAGTTCAATCTGGCGCTTTTCGTACAGCTTCAATCCCAGCATGGTAATGCTCCAATACAGGAACAACATACTCAGCGCGCTGGTGAGCCCGGAAAGGAAGTTGATCATCACCGCCTTGTGGGCAATATCTGCCGCAAAGAGACTGAAAATACGCCCCAGCAAAAGGAAAAGCGGAGCTCCTGGCGGGTGGACGACTTCCTGGTTCACCGCAGCGGAAATAAATTCACCGCAATCCCAAAAACTCACCGTAGGTTCCAGCGTCAGGGTGTAAACGATGAGCGTGATGAGAAACACGCCCAGTCCGGCCAGGTTATTCAGCCTGTTAAATTGCTTCATGCAGACAATATTTTAGGTTTCCGGTATGAATGGTCAAAAATAAGAAAATCGGGACAGGGCACAGGCCTGAACCGATAATTCCCGCGGAGGAAACCAAAAACCCGGAATATGCATTCAGGCTATAGATGTTTTGGAATGAAAACAGGAAGTCGTTAACTTTGCATCCACTGTGATTGGCCGGTGGTGTAACAGGCAACACATCTGATTTTGGTTCAGAAGAGTCCAGGTTCGAGCCCTGGCCGGCCAGCTATTGAAGGCTTCCCGTTTCGGGAGGCCTTTTTTTATGTAGTGACTCAGGAAAAAAACCAAAATCACCAGGCCAGCTATTGAAAGGCTTCCCGTTCATGGAAGCCTTTTTTATTTTATTGATCCCCGGAGCTGTCCCGGTGCATTCGTAATGCACCATTCCCCCACAACCCATGGGCATCTCCCTGAAAAAGAATAAAAAACCTTTCATGAAGGTCTGTGGATCATTCGGCAATGCGCATTTTATTTTCTAATTTTGTGCCTCCAAATCGGCAAAGGTGATTATCAACGAGGAAGTTTCCATTTTATCGGGCACCAATTCGCAATACCTGGCGGAAAAAATAGCCGACTTGTATGGCCAGCCCCTTGGGAAAGTAACCATCCAACGGTTTAGTGACGGGGAATATCAACCCAACATTCAGGAATCCGTTCGGGGAAAGTACGTATTCCTGATCCAGTCGACCAACGCACCGTTTGACAACATGATGGAACTACTGTTGCTGATCGATGCAGCCAGGCGGGCTTCGGCCGGGTACATTGCCGCGGTAATCCCATATTTCGGGGGCGCGCGTCAGGACCGGAAAGACAAACCCCGGGTATCGATCGGTGCCAAACTGTTTGCCAACCTGCTGACAGCCGCGGGCGCCAACCGGGTGGTTACCATGGATCTGCATGCTGACCAGATACAGGGATTTTTCGATATACCGGTCGACCACCTGACCAGTACCGCTATCTTTGCCCCGGAACTGCAGAAAACCGATACGTCCAACCTGGTTTTTGCCGCTCCGGATGTGGGAAGCACCAAAAGGGCCCGTGCCTATGCCCAGTATTTCAATACGGGGATGGTAGTCTGCGACAAGTACCGGAAAAAAGCCAATGAGGTGGCTGAAATGACAGTTATCGGCAACGTGGAAGATAAAGATGTGATCCTTGTGGATGACATTATTGATACGGCAAACACCCTGTGCATGGCCGCGGATAAGATTATGGAAAAAGGGGCCCGCTCCGTAAAGAGCATGGTCACCCATCCTGTCTTGTCCGGTAATGCCATCGAAAAAATAGAAGCATCCAAAATGGATGAAATCTGGGTATGCGATACCATACCGGTTAAAAGAAAATCCGATAAAATCCGGGTATTCTCGGTAGCCGAATTGTTCGCCACGGCCATTCGCAACACCCATGAGCAAAAGTCCATTAGTTCACTGTTTATTGAAGGATTGATCTAAAAAAAAAGAAAGAGAAATGCAAACCGTAACATTGGAAGCCCGGGAAAAAAGCACGAACGGAACCGGTTCAGCAAGGCAATTAAGAAGGGAAGGGCTGGTACCCTGCATATTGTACGGAAGGGATATCAATATACCTTTCAGCGCCCCGATCAGCGCGTTTAACGATCTGATTTATAAGCCAGGTCTGCACAAAGCAGTTATAAAACTGGGTGACAAGCAATACGAAGCTGTTGTAAAGGAAATTCAGTTTCACCCGGTGAATGACCGACTGATGCATGTAGATTTCGAGGTGCTTGAACCAGGCAAAAAAATAACCACTGAGATCCCCGTGACGCTTACCGGAAGGCCGGCAGGGATAGCCATGGGGGGCAAGCTGTTTACCAAAATGCGGAAAGTGACCGTTAAGGCGACCCCTGAACATTTGATTGATTTCCTGGAAGTGGACGTAAGCCACCTGCAAATCAATATGAGCGTACGGGTCAGTGATCTCAAGGCTTTGTATCCTGAAATGGATTTTTTGCAAAAAGGCTCTACCCCGGTAGCCACGGTCGGCACCACGCGTGCGGCCAAAGCGCTGGAAGCCGCCCTCGAAGGCACGGGTGAAGAAGAAGCTGGTGAAGCTCCGGCTGAAGAAGGCGGTGAAAGCAGTAAAGGTGGCGAAGCTGCACCGGAAGGCCAGGAATAACCTAAAACCACAGGCTGTTGAAATACCTGATCGTAGGATTAGGCAACATTGGTCAGGAATACGAACATACCCGGCACAACATAGGATTTGAAGTTCTTGATCACCTTGCCAGCGAGAACGGGCTCCAGTTTTCGGCCGGGCGGCTGGCATATACCGCGCATTTCAGCAGCAAAGGAAGGCAGTTTTACCTGGTCAAACCTACAACTTACATGAACCTCAGCGGAAAGGCTACGCGTTACTGGCTGAACAAATTGAAACTTACCCCCGACCGGCTCCTGGTCATTGTGGATGATGTTAACCTTCCGCTCGGCCACCTGCGCCTGAAACCGCGCGGCAGCGATGGGGGCCATAACGGTTTGAAAGATATCCAGGCCCTGCTGGGCACTATGGAATATCCAAGGCTGCGATTTGGTATTGGGAATGATTTTCCAAAGGGACAACAGGTTGATTATGTGTTGGGCAAATGGACTCCGGAAGAATGGGAACAAATTCAACCGGGAATTAAAACAGCCGCAAAAATTGTTTTAAATTTCGGATGGGTGGGCATTGAGCGCACCATGAATCAGTTCAACACAAAAACAAAAACCTCATGAAGATCATTGCCATCGGAAGGAACTACAAAGCACACGCTGAAGAAATGGGCAACCAGGTTCCGGACGAACCATTGATTTTCTTTAAACCGCAAACTGCCCTGTTAAAAAATAAAATGCCGTTTATTCTGCCTAGCCATTCCCGACAGGTAGAATATGAAGTGGAGATTGTATTGCGGGTTTGCCGCAACGGCCGGCACATCCAAAAGGAAGATGCCCCGAAATATTACAATGAAATTGGCATTGGCATTGACTTTACGGCCCGCGACATCCAGCAGAAATGCAAGGAAAACGGATGGCCCTGGGAAATCGCCAAATCCTTTGACGGTTCGGCTCCCGTGAGCCCCATGTACCCGCTGGATGAATTTGATGATATTTTTAATCTTCCCTTCAGCCTGAAAAAAAACGGGGAAATTGTGCAGGAAGGAAATACGGCCGATATGCTTTACGATTTCAACGCGCTGATCAGCCATATTTCCAACTATTTTACCCTGAATATTGGCGACCTTATCTTTACCGGAACCCCGGAGGGAGTTGGCCCGGTGAAAAGCGGAGACGTTTTGGAAGCCTTTATCGGAACCCGCAGCATGATGACTTGCCTGGTAAGAAGCCCGGATGAGCAGCAAAAAAGAAAATACCGAAACCGAGAAGCCCGGACAGGCCAGCATTCGTCTTCCTAAAAAAGACATATTGCTGAAGGCTTACCGGTTGATGGCATTAGCCAACCGGATGGCCAGTCTGTACGATGAAAACCGGGAGATCACCCGCTACGTGCACAGTACCAGTCGCGGGCATGAAGCCATACAACTGGCCGCGGCTTTCCAACTGAAACCCTGGGATTACGCTTCCCTGTATTACCGCGATGAATCCCTGCTGATCGGTCTGGGGTTCAGTCCTTATGAATTGATGCTGCAGCTGCTGGGCAAAGCGGAGGATCCCTTCAGCGGTGGCCGCCTGTATTACAGCCACCCGAGCGTACGCAGAGAGGACATGCCCCTGATCCCCCATCAGTCAAGCGCCACGGGCATGCAGGCCATTTCCGCCACGGGTATGGCACAAGGGATCGCCTACCTGGAGAAACAAGGCCTGTTGCAGGCCAAGGAACCCCCGGTGGTTTTATGTTCGCTGGGAGACGGTTCGGTGACCGAAGGAGAAGTGGCTGAAGCCTGGCAATTTGCCGTTTTGCACCGCCTGCCTATCATTTACCTGGTGCAGGACAACGGCTGGGGCATATCGGTAACAGCCGGGGAAGCCCGCGCCATGGATGCCTATGAATACGCGGCTGGTTTCAAGGGGATGAAGCGCATGCGCGTGGACGGCAGCCTGTTCCCCGAATCCTGGAATACCATGCAGGAAGCTTTTGACTATGTCCGCACCAAACGCAAACCGGTGCTTGTGCATGCCCGGGTTCCCTTGCTGGGTCACCATACCTCCGGAGTGCGCAAGGAATGGTACCGGAGCCCTGAAGACCTGGAGCGCCACCAAAAGGATGACCCCTTACCGAAACTGTACCAGCTGTTGCGGTCAACGGGTGTGCCCGAATCTGAACTCCAGGCTTTGCAAACCCAGGCAAAAAACCAGGCGGAAGAAGATTTTCAACGGGCAGTGAAAGCACCCGATCCACCTCCGGAAAGCCTTTATGATCATGAATTTGCCCCGACCCCCGTCACACACGAGGCAGGTCAGCGTAACGGTGGAGGCGAACCAGTGGTCATGGTGGATGCCGCCTTACATGCCATGGACGAAATCCTGGCGGAATACCCGGAAGCAATTTTTTTCGGCCAGGATGTAGGCAAACGGCTGGGCGGGGTTTTCCGCGAAGCGGCTACCCTGGGTGATAAATATGGTGATGAACGGGTGTTCAATACAGCCATCCAGGAAGCCTACATCATTGGCAGCACGGCCGGATTGTCAGCCGTGGGCGTTAAGCCAATCGTAGAGCTTCAGTTCGCGGATTACATCTGGCCGGGCATTAACCAGCTGGTTACGGAACTGGCCAAATCCTGCTACCTGACAGCCGGCAAATTTCCGGTGCAGGCGCTGATCAGAATCCCGACCGGTGCTTATGGCGGGGGCGGGCCGTACCATTCAGCCAGTGTGGAATCTTCCCTGCTGCCCATCCGGGGTTTGAAAATCGTTTACCCCTCCAACGCTGCTGACATGAAAGGTCTGATGAAAGCGGCCTTCCTCGATCCCAACCCGGTCATCATGCTGGAGCATAAAGGCCTGTACTGGTCCAGGGTGCCGGGAACCCGGGAAGCCCGCATGCCGGACCCCGGCAGGGATTATATCATCCCGCTGGGAAAAGCCAATACTGTCCAGCAGGCGGATAAGGAAAAAACCGGGAACGGGGAAACCCTGTGCGTGATAACTTACGGGATGGGTGTGCACTGGACCCGGAATGCTTCCAAAGACTTCCCCGGACAGGTGGAAATCGTTGACCTCCGCACATTGAACCCGCTCGATGAAGAATTGGTTTATGAAAGCGTCAGGCGGCACGGCAAATGCCTGGTACTGACCGAAGACACCTGGCTTAACAGTTTTGCTGAAAGCCTGGCCGGCCGCATCAGCCGGGAATGTTTTACGGGCCTGGATGCCCCGGTCGAGGTGCTGGGCTCGGAAAATGTCCCGGCCGTACCGTTGAATATACAATTGGAAAACACCATGCTCCCGGGCGTGAAAAAAACCCGGGAAGCCATTCAAAAATTGCTGGAGTACTAAACCGTATTCTTCCGGCAATGATTAATTTAGCGGCAAAAATTTTTAACCCTTTATTTGATAAGAACACTTCATGCCTCGAACATTCACATCCGAATCGGTTTCTGAAGGGCACCCGGACAAGGTGGCCGACCAGATATCCGATGCCATACTCGATCATTTCCTGGTGCAGGACCCCAACGCGAAAGTGGCCTGCGAAACCTTGGTTACCAAGGATTTTGTGGTGATCAGCGGTGAAACCAAAAGCACTGCCAACGTGGATATTCCGGCCATAGCCCGGGAAGTGATCCGGAAAATCGGCTATACCAACGGTACGAAAGATTTTGATGCCGATACCTGCAGCATTATGAACCTGCTGCATGAACAATCCAGTGATATCCGGCAGGGAGTGGAAAAAGGCACAGGCTTGCATAAGGAGCAGGGGGCCGGAGACCAGGGCATGATGTTCGGCTACGCCTGTAATGAAACGGAAAATTACATGCCCCTGACGCTCGATATGGCTCACCTCATCCTCCTGGAACTGGCCCGGGTAAGGAAAGAAACTGATCTGATGCCATATCTTGGCCCGGATGCCAAGTCGCAGGTTACGGTTCGCTACAACGGACAGGGACAAGCCGAAGGTATTGAAAACATCGTCATCTCCACCCAGCATGAAGAAATTTACAAGGGGGATGACGACCGGACACGGGAAAAAATCCGGGAAGACATCGAGCAGATCATTTTCCCGCGCATCCTTAATCAGCTGCCGGAACGCCTGCAGCCTGTATTTGAGAATTACGGGAACCTGCTGGTCAACCCTACCGGTCGCTTTGTGGAAGGCGGACCGGGCGCTGACACCGGGCTAACAGGCCGGAAAATCATTGTAGACACCTACGGGGGCAAGGGCGCCCATGGCGGGGGAGCGTTTTCCGGTAAAGACCCCTCCAAAGTGGACCGCTCCGCTGCGTACGCGGCCCGGCACATCGCCAAAAACCTGGTGGCTTCAGGTGTAGCAGACGAGGCACTTGTGCAGGTTGCTTACGCTATCGGTTATCCCGAACCCGTGGGATTTTATGTCAACACCTACGGCTCCTGCCACACAGGCCATAGCGATGAAGAAATCGAAAACATCCTCAAAGGGCTTTTCGATATGCGGCCCGCTGCCATTATTGAACGGCTTAAGCTCAAAGAACCCATTTATTTCCGGACCGCTTCCTACGGTCACATGGGGCGCCAGCCCCGCATGGCCGAAATGACCTTCCACGTAAACGGCCAGACCGTGCAGAAACAGGTTGAACTGTTTACCTGGGAAAAACTGGATATGGTGGATGAAATCCGGAAGGCTTTCGGACTGTAGAACGCCCCGGTTCAGCGCAGCAGGGTTACATTGCCTTTCTTCTGAACTTCCTCGTTATTTAGTGGAAACCGTATGGTCAGCGTAAAAGCGTAAGTGCCCACGGGCTGGGGTTTTCCGTTTAGGGTACCGTCCCAGGGACCGGTTCCGTCATACAACAACTCTCCCCAGCGGTTGAATATCTGCAGCCGTAATATTTCGTACGGGCCGGAGGGAACAAAAAACACATCATTTCTCCCGTCCCCATTGGGACTGAACGCGTTGGGCACCGGCAAATCCAGGTCAGGCAGCACGATGATGGTTACCGTATCGGTATCCGCGCAACCGGCATTTTTCGTGGACACCACAACCACCGTGTAGGTAGTGGTGGTATCGGGCGTGGCCACGGGTGAGGGAGAATTCGGATTGTCCAACCCTGTTGGCGGTGACCAGGTGTAGGTATAGCTGCCCGGGGGCGAAACGTTGACATTCAGGTTCACCGAAGATCCGATGATAATGACCTGCTGCGTTCCGGCATCTATGACCACTGCGGGGTCTTCCGCCACGGTGACGGTCAGGGTATTCACGCAGCCCAGGTTATCGGTCACGGTTACCGTATAGGTTCCCGGACCGAGGTTCTGTGGATCTTCCACGGTGGCCCCGTTGGACCAATTGAAAGTATACGGAGGCTGTCCTGTATCCACGTTCAGGTCGATCCAGCCGTCCCCCGCCCCGGGGCAGGTGGCATTGTGAGGCGTGGCAGAAAGCGCCAGGACATTGTCCACCCCGACAAACACTGAATCCCTGCTGATGCAGCCGTTCGCATCCGTGACAATCACCTTGTACCAGCCGGACGACAGGTTGGTGGCAGTGGGGGTAAACTGCAGGGGGTTGGTATCCCACTCATAAGTATATGGGGGCAGCCCCCCGCTCACAGATACGGTGGCCGACCCATCGGAGCCTCCCGTACAGAAAGCATTCACCGCTGACAGGAACAACACCGGGAGCGGGTTTACGGTAATTGTCCCGGTTGACTGGGAAGATTCCCCGCAGGTGTCGGTTACGGTGCAAGTGTAGGTAGTGGTGGATGACGGAGAAACGGTAATGGATTTCGTGGTCTGCCCTCCGGGCGCCCAGGAATAGGTATAGGGCGGTACGCCCCAGTAGCCGAAAGCCGTCAGCGTGGCACTGTCGCCCAGGCACACAGAGGTGGAACCCGTTACATTGCTTTCGATGGTGCGTGCCTCAATGGTAATCCGCCAGGTACCGATGCGCATCACATGGCAGGCCGTGTCGCAACCCGTCAGGTTGCAGGAGCAATGCGCGTTGCGCATCTCAAAACTGATGACATGGTCCGGGCAACTGGGCGGCAGGCAGTTGATGGTATTGAACATGGGAATGGTATCGCCATAGCAGGTGCCCGGCAGGTCGCTTTGCGGTGGCGTGGTGCACGACCAGTAACCCGTGGCGCTCGGACTGGTTCCGCAGGGGCCTACGATCCGGAACCAGGCTTCTTTCTTTATACAATTGGCATTAAACCCGCAGCCGTTGATCTTACTGACAAACCGGGCATCAAAATAAGCATTGGTCAGGGTCGATTTGCCCGGCACAGTAACCACCAGCGTGTACGGGCAATAATTGGTGAGATTATAGCATGTGGTATTGAATCTGAATCCCATGTTGCCGGATGAAAAAGTGTCCGTGCCGATCACCAGCGGATCTACCGTAACCGGGTACGCCCGGTCCGGTTCATTCATCCAGGCCGTATTCACTTTCAGCCGGAACCGGTAATGCCGTGCATCTGCCCGGATAAGTTCGTATCCGATATGGTTCGGCCCGTGGTCGAAGAGGCTGTCGCGCAGGTCAGGCGCCTTAATGGTAAGCCAGGTCTTCCGGTGGCTGTCCCGGAGCAGCAGGTCCCCGTTCCAGGTGTCGTCCATCGTGTAAAACCCGTTGCTGCTATCCTTTTCCAGGGTGTAACCGGCCGGTACTTCAAGGGTTTCTTCCCAGACAAGCCACCCCTGCCCGGCAGGAAGTTTCAGCGGTTTGCTAATAATGTAATCGGTTTCCACCTCGCCCTGTTGCACCAGTTCCCTCCGGTAAATCCCGTCCCAGGCCGATACATTCACCAGCCCGTCCGTCCCCGCGTGGTAACTGGAAAGGTCGGCAGGACCGAAATCCTTCCGGCCGGTTTCCCATTCAAAATACAGTTGTGTATCCTGGTTAAACCGGAATTCATGCCCATCCTGCAACACCATAGCAGTGTATCCCCGGTTCAAATCGATTTTTACGGGAACCGGTTGATTGGGCGCGGCAAAAACACCCGACTGCCCGGGCACGGGCCGAAGGTGGGGATCAATGGTTATCCACTGCCCCGCATGGTTCAGGTAATGCATGGGACCGTAGGACTTCTGCACATAAAAAACCTTTCCCCCCGTGCCGTTTTTAATAAAATACCGGCTGTCCGCGGTTCTTTTCTGGATCAGCTCGCTGCAATCGCTGCATTGGGCATTCCAGGGCTTTTTCCCGTATTCCGGGTGACTCTGAAAATCCCTGGGCGTCAGTTCATTTAATTCAGGCGTGATGCGGGCGGGTTCTTCCGGTTCAAAGTACCAGAAATTATAGTCGTAATCCGACAGGCTTTGCTGCGCAAAACCTGTCGCGGCCGGCAACAGGAAACATATGGAAAGGGCCAAAAATCTCATCAGGGTGTCGTGCTTATCTGATCAGCGTAACATTGCCGTATTTCTGTACTACCTGCCCGTCCAGCGATGCCCCCCGGACATAAAAAGTGTAGCTGCCCATGACCTGGGGCTCGCCTTTGTAAGTGCCATCCCAACCCTGCTGCAGGTCGTTTAAGATGGACGGGTCATCAGAATAGTATATTTCTTCGCCCCAGCGGTTGTAGATATGCACTTCCAGGGTTACGATATTGCCGGAACCAAAAATGTTCAACACATCATTCAGGCCGTCCCCGTTGGGTGTGAAGGCATTGGGCACCTCAACCCACACACCGCATTCCTTTCCATTGACATCGAAATGATGCTCATCATTGCAAATTTTAGACGGATCCAGGATAGTAACCGTGTAAAACCCGGTGTCGCTGACGGTAATGATCCGTGTGGTTTCCCCGGTGCTCCATAAATAATCCAGGTTTTCCGGTCCGGCATCCAGCTGAACACTTTCCCCGGGGCAGATCTCCAGGGTATCCTCCAGGATTTGCGGGTACTCCACAAAAACGGTAACCGTGTCGCGGCTGCGGCAATTTCCCTGGTTGTTGACATTGATATGGTAAGTAGTCGTCTGGTCCGGATGCACCACGAGACTGTCCTTCAGCCCCAGTGTGAACCCACCGCTCGACCATTGGTAAAAGCCCTGTCCGGGAATGGTATGCAGCGTAATTTCATCGCCCACGCAAATGGTGGTGTCATTGCCGGCATCCACCAGTGGAAAATCATACACGGTAATTTCCTTGTACCCGTTGTCCAACCCGCACTGGTTCAGGGCGGTAATGCTGATGATATAGGTTCCCGCGGTATCCCAAACCATGGAGGCCACATTGTTGGACGTATCGGCCAGGGTACCGCCACCGGCATCCCATTGATAATAGGTTTCATCCTGGAAGGGGACGTGGAAATTTATAGTATCCCCCACGCAAACCCGTATCGGACCGATGATATTCACATTGGGCGGGGTCAGGATATCGATGGTGACCGCATCGGACCACGGCCCGTAACAGCCGAAATTGATCTCCCGTACCTTGGCGGTAAACGGCCCGGCATACCCCGTGAAATCTATGTATATCGGGTCAGACGGCCAGATGAACGGGTTATTGTTATTGAACTGCCATTCATACTGCGACTGGTTATTGTATGGCAGGAATAATATGTTTCCGATATCCCCGGAACACAGCGCTGAATCCGAAGGAATGAGTATTGGCGGGTTTTCGCTCGGGGCCCCTATGGTCAGGCGCACAAGGGACCCGAGCAGGTCGAAGGGCATGGAAGAACTGTCGGCTATGATACGGATATAATACATGCCCGGGACAATGCCCATAGCCAGCAATTGCGGCAGCGGAGGCGCGTAAACAGTGAAACTGGTGGAAGCCGTGTCGAACGTGGCGCCCAGACCGCCTGTATTCACCACTGCGAAGGTCTGGCTGTTATGCACTTCTACGCTGAACTGGTTGCCCTGGTAATACTGGGCGTTGTTATTCCAGGTGTTAATATCCACATCAATCGTAGCCGAGTCTCCGTTGGATTCATTGATACACAAGTGGATATCCTGCATTTTGTTGGTGGTGATATCACATTCCTTGATGCAGAACGGGCCCCAGACCGAACCAATGGCAGGCGGACTGGAAGAAACCACCCGGATATAATAATTGCAACCGGGCGGAACCACCGGAATCAGGCCGCTGACGCTTCCGGGCGGCATGCCAGGGTAAGCATTCGGATCCGGCACACTCCCGATAATGTATGGGTTCGCGAAACTCCCTGAAGAGTCAGACAGTTCGGCTGTATAAACATTATTGGCATTGTACACACCCGTGGAATTAAACGGCACGTCAATCACACTGTGGATACAGACAGAATCCGTCCCGATCATGGTGACCACCGGCTGGTGGGTGGTGATGATATTCGGGCAATCAATAACTTCGAAACAGGCGCTCTCAATGCCGAAAATAGCCGGAGGCGGAGACACCCGGTTCATCCGGATTTTGTAGCAGGTATCGGCTACCACTGTGGAGGGGATGCCAACCAGCACAGCCCCGCTGGTCAGGTACGTGTTAAAAGTAATGACCCCGAGGTTGGTTGGGTTGCTGAAAGAGCCGCCCGGGCCGGATAATTCATATTCGTAGGTTCCGTAGCAAAGCGTGTCGGATATATTGAAAAACACAATCAGGTTGCTGCCGCGGCACACCGGGTTGGGCGACACGTTGGTAATGGTAATGTCCACCGGGTGGTTCACCGGGTCGTAGGAACCGACTACAATGATATCGTCAATGGAAAAGGAAGTGCTGGCCTGCCCCCCCACACCGGTATTTACCCAGCGAAACCCGAAACGGAGGTCTTCCACATTGTCAAAAGCCGGGTTCTGGATCACTTCATACTTCCAGTGATCCTGGTTGAAATACTTGTTGGCCCCGGTTTTGGTCCAGGGACCTCCGTTAACGCTGTAATACACTTCCCCGTAGGCATTGGGATTTCCCTCGCACAGAAAGAAAAAAGTAAGTTTCACATCGTAAATGGCCTTGGTGCAAATACCGGAAGTTAGTTCCACAAACCGGTCGGAAGGGGAAGTTGGGTCATAATTGGCATTGGCGATGGAATTGTTCTGAGCCGCCACCACGTCATGGATGTGCAGATACTGGGAAAAAGGTGCGTTGGCAATGGTGCCGCTTACCGTGCTGTCCTGGGAAATGGTATTGGAATACAGGGGGGCCCCGATATACTCGTTATTGATTACCCACTGATTATTGCCAATGGAAGTACCGACTGAACCGCTGTTCAGGGTGAATGTACTGCCGCCCTGGTCGAAGGTTTCCGCAAAGAGTTGGATATTCTGGCTGTAGCCGTTGTAGGTCATTCCAATAGCCAGCCACAGGGCGATTGCGTAAATAATCCTCATGTACCAAACTTTAAAAGAATCCCACACGGTATTTAACAGACAGGATTGTAATATTAGGGAAATTCTCCCGTACATAAAAATGAATTTTGTTAAGAATGCAACCCCCGCTGAAGGTTAATCCGGTCAATCATGGTTTGAAACCGCTGCGAAATGTACATACGTAGCGAGGATTTCATCCGCGGGAATGCGCTGGAAAGAAGCGTGAACCGGTGTTTTTTCCAAAATTTCTTCAGGAGCCCTTTGTACGGCTTCGTCCAGGATTTTAAACCCGCTGCCTCGGATCAGAGCGCGGTAATCCGGCAGGCGCCAGCGGTTCATGGGCTGAATGGAATTGTCGATCCAGCGCCAGGCTCGCGGGGAATATTTCAGGAAATGCAATACGGTGATCCGGGGGTCCAGGTGCGCGTAATGGTCAGTCATGTCAATAAAATGGCTCATAATCCCCTGCGGAGAGATCAGCCGGCTGAATTCCCGGAATATGGCATACAGGTCATCCGGATAGATATGCTCCAGCGTGTTGTTAGAGGTGATCAAATGAACGCTGTTATCTTCCACGGGCAGCCGGCCGGAACTACCGGTCAGTTGGCGAATACAGGTTTCACGGTAGAACGCGGACAAACCGGAATCCGGCAGCGCCAGCCACTGTTTCAGGGTTTCCAGGCGTTCAGGTATTACTGGCAAAGGAAACCTATCCGTCCTGATGTATTGCACCAGTTTCAGTACGGTTTCCCGTATCCTGGACAGCTTGAAATGATTATGCAGGTCAGTGGTGATAATCTCCCCCGCACCGGCCAGGAATAAACTCAAAGGCACCACCGGATACCAGCCGCTGCCGAGTTCAAGCACCCGCTGCGGAGGACCTCCCGCACCGTACTTTTCCCAGGCGTGCCAGTGATTGGCGGCATGGCGCAGCCGGTCTTCAAAAAAAGCATCCGTCAACCGCAGGCCTTTGGTTACGTACTTCTGAAAAAAGGCATTGATCCGGAATTTCCCCGGCAGAAAGGAAATGGTTTTCTGGGTAATTGCTTTGAGCCACCAGCGCATGGGGGGCAAAAATAAGAATCCGGGAGGGAGTAATTTTTTATTGAAGTACCCAACGATGATAAGAACCACATTACCAGATAAAATGACAGAAAGTGAAGCCTTCAACTATCTGCAATACAACCAAATATTATAGCGAACAATATAACTTCCCAATTCTTTTGCTTTTTTCCACTCATTCATTATCATTTCCCTTTATTCGGTTCAATATATCTAAAGCAGCTATGTCTATTTTAGAAAAAGCGAACCATTTTTTGCCCAAATCCTTCAGCGAGGCGCCAAAATGGTAAACGTCTTTGTCGTCTATTATTAAAAAGCGGTCGTGGGCCCTGTCAAACTCCTTTATCTCAATGGGGGGATATTGCGCATTGTGTTTTTCCAGGTCAAGTTTTAGTTGAGGGCTGATCTTCCGGGTAAGGATGGTGGCTTTCACCCCATCCCTTCGTTTGGCAAGCAGGGCCAGGACACGCTCATCAATGTAATTGTCAATCAGCAGGATGGATTTCTCAGCAGTGCGGATCAGGCCGGACACAAACACGTGCGCATCGAAAACCTGCCCGTCATAAAAAATGCCCTGTTTTGGCTCAATGCTTTTGCTTCCCAGCGCATCCAGTATTTCCTCAATTTTCCGGTCGGTTTCCAGCTGTTTCCGTTCCACATTTTCCAAACGCTGAAACAAAGTGGCATTGACCGCTAAAAACCTTCGCATTTCCACAAAAGCTTCCATTATGCGGATACTCACCTTTACAGCCGTTTCGCTGCGTAAAACAGCAGAAAGCATGGCAACGCCTTGTTCTGTGAAAGCATAGGGATTCACAGAGGAATGCTTCAGGTTTTTGAACCGGTCACAAATTGTGACCAGTTCGTGCTTTTCCCTGTCATCCAACTGAAATCTAAAGACTTCCGGGAAGCGTTCCAGGTTTCTTTTTACTGCCTGGTTTAACACTTTGGTGCCAACACCGTACATTTCCGCCAAATCGCGGTCCAGCATGACCTGAACCCCGCGCATGGTGAAAATGCGGTTTTGAATATCAGATACCGCTATGATCCGGTTTTGATTATTCATCTTTCAACCTAATCTTGGCCAGGTTTTCCAGGATACGTTTATTGAGCGCGGCTTCTTCTTTCAGCTGTTCTTCAAATTCAGCTTTCAGTTTGGTAAAGCGTTCGTTAAAGTCAAAGTCGTCTTCCTCGGCCGCCAGGCCCACGTAGCGGCCGGGGGTGAGCACATAGTCCTTTTCACGCACTTCGTCCAGCGTAGCGGCTTTGCAGAAGCCGGGTACGTCTTCATAGCTGCCGTCCCGGTTTCGCCACTTATGGTATGTGGCGGCAATGTGCTGAATGTCCTCATCCGAGAATTCGCGGGTCCTGCGGTTGATGAGGTGACCCATGTTCCGTGCGTCAATGAACAGTATTTCGCCTGAACGTTCCGGATGTTTGCCGTTGGCCCGGGCACGCGAAAGGAACCACAGGCTGGCCGGGATCTGGGTGTTCAGGAACAGTTTGGCAGGCAAATTCACTATGCAATCCACCAGGTTGGCTTCCACGAGGTTTTTGCGGATTTCCCCTTCATTGCCTGTTTTGGAGGTAAGCGAGCCCTTGGCCATCACAAAACCCGCAATGCCGCTGGGCGCCAGGTGGTACACAAAGTGCTGTATCCAGGCGAAGTTGGCATTGCCGGCCGGGGGCACGCCATACTGCCAGCGGGCGTCATTACGCAGGAGTTCACCGCTCCAGTCGCTGTCGTTAAACGGGGGATTGGCCAGGATGTAATCTGCCTTGAGGTCAGGGTGCGCGTCACGCAGAAAGCTGCCTTCATTGTTCCATTTCACATTGCTGCTGTCAATACCCCGGATGGCCAGGTTCATAATGCACAGGCGCCAGGTCGTCTGGTTGCTTTCCTGCCCGAATATGGATATGTCGTCAATGCGGCCCTGATGGGCTTTGATAAATTTCTCACTCTGCACGAACATGCCCCCCGAGCCGCAGCAGGGGTCGAAGACCCGCCCTTTGTAGGGCTCAATCATTTCCACCAGCAACTGTACCACGGAGCGGGGGGTGTAGAACTGTCCCCCCTTCTTGCCTTCCGCCAGGGCAAACTGGCCCAGGAAGAATTCATATACTTTCCCCAAAAGGTCCTGTTTAACGCTTTCCGCACTGCCCAGGTCAATGGAACTGATCAGGTCAATCAAACCGCCCAGGCTTTGCTTGTCCAGGTTTTCGCGGGCGTATACTTTGGGGAGTACGCCTTTCAGGGAAGGATTGTCTTTTTCGATGGCTTCCATGGCATGGTCCAGGTCATTGCCGATTTCCGGAAGTTTGGCCCTTGACTGCAGGTAAGACCAGCGCGCCTGTGGCGGCACGTAAAACACATGCTCGGCCCGGTATTCATCCCGGTCCTCCGGGTCGGCACCGGCATATTCTCCTTCCCCGGCTTTCAGTTTGGCATATAATTCTTCAAAAGAATCAGAAATGTATTTCAGGAAAATCAGCCCGAGCACGATGTGTTTATACTCGGCAGCATCCAGGTTTTTACGGAGCTTATCAGCTGCTTTCCACAACTTGGATTCCAGGGGTTCTTCCTTGTTGGTTACAGCCATTAGTTATAATTTTTAGGGCTGCATAAATCTATGAAAAATTATAGATTCATTGAACATGATGAAGTCTGGCTAAATGCGACCCGCCACTGTGTTTGCTTTTTTCTATTCGTGTGATCTTGAAAGGTATTAATTTAGACTAAAAACTTGCTCATTACATTTTGATATTTCTTATCTGAAGCCCCTTTACAGATACCTAAATTTTACTTTAAGGAAATTTTTCACCTTCTTGAATTAAGTAACTATTTTGTACTTTTAATGTACTAAACCCAATGCTAATGAAAAACAATATTTTTTATGCTTTAGTACTACTTTTTATGTTAAGCAGTTGTTACTCCGATTCTCAATTAACCACCTATTCAGAAAAGCGAAAGGTGGTAGAAACTATAAAAGAGGTCAACTATAAGGTGATTTTTCAAAATAAAATGCCTCTAACATTTACTTTCCCTGATTATGAAATTAATATTCACGCAATTGATCCAACTTCCCTGGATAAAACATACTCTATTCTCAATAATCTTAACGGTGTGCTACATTACAATCTGAAAGAATATAGTTTGTCTGAAGTTAAACCCCGTAAAAAGCAAAATTCCCCCTCTTCAAGCAACAATCAACTTGGTGAATTTTTAGAAATGCTTCTCTCTTCCGGGAGAATTGACTCCAGTGAATACAGACGCTTTTATGCATTAATTCTAACTCAGAATACATCCATCAATTTTAATCATGACAATAATCAAAAAGGTTTGCCCATCTTAAAAACAGATGATAAGTATTATTCTATTTTTAGGGTTGAAATACAGAATACAAGTTCGAAGACTTTTTATGTAAAACCGAATTTGTACATATACACAAACGGAGAACTCTTAAGAAACCTTTCCGCAAATGAAATCCTATTTTATTCAGGCGATGCAATCCCAAAAAATCAATATTATAAATTTCTAAACCGGGTACTTTTGTAGGATTCGGTATTACTTATTCCGGAAACCACGATCATTAAATATGTTTTCTTCCTTCCCCTTGATTACTCAGTAACCAAACATTTAGTTGCAATTGAAGTTGAAGATTCAACTCAAACACTACCTTTAACTACAAAGCTTGATGTACAAACGAATATATCAACACGAGCTTATTATAAAATAAAATTAGACGCCATTACACCAAATGCATTTTTCATAGAAGATGAAAATGTATATGCTTTGATTCATGGTTTACCCGAAGCCAAATTCTCCGAAGGAAACCTTTACATTCCCATAGATGCGATAGATAAAAGGATCACCATAAAAGTTATTGGATATCTCAATGGCGATTTTTATTATGGAGTGAACAGCATCAGTCTTCAAGACTATATAGATGTATCCCGATCTCTTTTCCGAAATATAAGAGTAAAAGTATCTGCTCTTTGAAACATACTTCCATCGTTAATGAAAATAATAAAGCCCGTAGTTTCCCGCGGGCTTTTTTCCTGTAACTAGCGGTCCGGATGCTGACTCTGACGGTCAGCAAACGCAGCCTGCTATGGTTTTTCAGCTTTTTCTCCAGCCTTGCCGCTTCTACACCCGCGTTGGATAGTGGTTCCCCCTGGAGGGGTAGTGTGAAGTCTGCAAGCAATTTTTAAGGGGCCATTAATAAACGTTCGGTCTGATACCAGTAGAAAAATGCTTCCGGATTGGTTTTTTTGAATCGGTTCAGGCGGTTGGTAAGGACTTGTTCAATTTTCCAATCCGTCATATCCGTAGAATCGGAAAATCGCTCAATGTCCTTAGCGCCTGATTTCAATAAAGCGGACAGGTAAGCTACTTTGGCTGACGGAAGCATGGCTCTTTCAAGGTGGAAGGATTCGGAAAAGATAAAATTCCCGATATTTTGTATGCCTGTTTGTAATTCCTGAAAATTGCCATTTCCAACTTTGCCCCTTGTGGCTATGCAAAGGCAAGTTTGCAGTATATCTTCCAAAACATCGGTAGGCTTTTTATCCTCTATATCCCGGTAATTCAATTCCATTTCAGCAACCCGATTGAATACTTCATGTATTGCTGATATATTCTCCACTACATTGAACAGGTTGCCTATGTCATAAAGCTGCTTGATGATTTCTATTTCTTTGCCTTTCCCGTAAGGCACTCCTGTGGTATTGGGTGCAAATGCCGTGAGCTTGTCGCCCAGGATTGCCTCACAGGTGGGCAACATTATCGTTACCGGGTCACCGGTCGATTTGAGAAAAGATGAATCGATTGCCGTTTGTTGAACGTGTTCGCTATAGGGCGATGCTTCATAAAGAATATCCAGTAAAATATACTCCTGCTTTGGTCGCGCTTGTGTTACAGGTTCATAGTAGAACTTGTAATGGGCTTTCTCAATATTGGATTTTGCTTCCCGTTCATCTTTCTTGTATTCCAAAAAATCGGTTTGCTCAATAATTTTATCAAACAGGACCTTTATGTTGTCCGACTTATCCTGTATAATAATGTCTATGTCAATGGAAAGGCGCTTCAATTCGGGTAAGAGTAGTAATAAGGAAGTGCCACCTTTAAAAATGAAATTTAGTTTGTTTTTCTGCAATTGTTCCAGAAGATAAAGCGCACGGACAGCTTTCTCAACTAATATAGTGTCTGCGTTCCGGTTGTCTTTGGCAACTTTTTCAATCCAATCCTTTTTAAGCGTGTCGGGGTGTATCATTTTCTCCAAGATTTGGCAGTAAATGTACTTTAGTGCCCTTTCTTTGAAAATGGTGCAATAAATTTCTGTAAATCTTCTTTTCGTTTTCTTCGGGCCGCATATCGCAACAATTTAGGCTCATCCACTATGTATTTTTCAAAGGTATTGCTGAAAATGTTTTTCAATTCCCTGCCTTGCTGCGCGCCAAACAATATGTTATCACAAAATACATCTACCAATATTTTTTCAAGCGTTGCGGTGGGAACGTTATCTATCGTTTGCACGGGGGCTTCAGTTACAAGATGCGTAACGATGGTAATTTCTTTTTTGTCGATGGCGTATTGGTTCAGTGTTTCCTCAGAAGGGCGGAGAAACACATCTTTTTCCGACTCTTTCAAAAAATAGAAAATGGATTCTGTAGCATCTTTTTCAGTTTCTACCAATTGATAAAATCGGCCGGGTTGGTGAATCATAAATTCATTGAGCCATTTGGTATTCCAGAGACATAATTTGAGGTAGGGAAATTTCTTGTGCGCTTTACGGTACAGGGATTTTAAAGAGTTATCTATCTCCGGTTGATAAGACGTTCCTTTTTCCAGAGAGTACCATCCCCTGCCTACCCTTTGCAATATTGCCTTTCTTCTCAGCTCGAAGATCCGCCAGTCAATGGTGGAGCGTTTGAGGTTTTTTTCAAACTGCTGATAAAAAGCGATTATTTCAGAGACATGAAACCTGCCTCTGTCCTTGAAGTGGGTTTTCAGCTTATCTATATGTAAAGATTTACGCGTGATTACATTTTTTTCAAAGATACGAAATTCAAAGAAACGGCAGCATCATAGTAAAAGTGCCGAATCTTTGATTGCTGTCTGCATTTGGTTTTTAATCATCAAGGAACTTCCCTCCGCTTCAAAAGTCTCCTGGACCTGTAGAGAAAGTGACATTGGTAAGGATGCTGATATCGATCGAATAGCCAGCACAAACAATTTGGTGGAAAAGGGTAGAAACAGGAAGAGAAATAACACAACAAAAGCCCGCATTGTTGCGGGCTTTTTCATTGTTGGCGGTCCGGACGAGACTCGAACTCGCGACCTCCTGCGTGACAGGCAGGCATTCTAACCAACTGAACTACCGGACCATTTATTTTCAAAAAGAACTATTGCCGGGTAACTCGCGACCTTCCCGCCTCTGGTGGGACAGGCATTCTAATGCCGCAGCTTCCCTGCGAGCATCCTCGAATCCCGCCCCTGCGGGATTCGGGACCAACTGAACTACCGGACCATTTTATTTTTAAAAAGAACTATTGCCGGGTAACTCGTGACCTTCCCGCCTCTGGCGGGACAAGCATTCTAATGTCGCAGCTTCCCTGCGAGCATCCTCGAATCCCGCCACCAGCGGGATTCGGGACCAACTGAACTACCGGACTAGTAAATTACGTCAATGCTTTTGCTGAAAAAAGCGCAGCAAATATACCACTTTTCGGAATAAGGATGCAATAGAACAGATTTTTCAAAAAATAGTCGATATTTGCTTTAATTGCTTCATAAACCAACGCAGTTTTTTCATGATTTACCTTGACTTTGAGGAACCCATTGCCGAACTGCAGGAACAGCTGGAAAAAATGCAGCAGGTGGCTGAAAAGGGGGAAGTGAATGTGGAAGGTGCCATCCGGGAACTGGAAGAGAAAATTGCCCTCCGGAAAAAGGAAATTTATTCCAACCTGACCGGCTGGCAGCGCGTGCAGCTTTCCCGCCATCCCGAAAGGCCTTACAGCCTGTATTATATCGAACAGATCAGCGACATTTTCATTGAACAGCATGGTGACCGCGGCCACCGGGACGACAAGGCCATAGTCGGGGGCATGGGCAGTGTGAACGGAAAAACCATCATGTTCATCGGGCATCAAAAAGGCGTGAACACCAAGATGAGGCAATACCGCAATTTCGGTATGGCAAACCCGGAAGGCTACCGGAAAGCCCTCCGCCTGATGAAACAAGCGGAAAAATTCAACAAACCCATTGTCATATTCATTGACACCCCCGGGGCGTATCCCGGCCTGGAAGCCGAAGAACACGGCCAGGCGGAGGCCATTGCCCGCAACCTGTTTGAAATGTTCAACCTTCGGGTTCCCGTGGCCTGCTATATCATTGGGGAAGGTGCCTCCGGAGGGGCGCTGGGCATTGGCATTGGCGACCGCATTTTCATGCTGGAAAACACCTGGTACTCAGTGATATCGCCTGAAAACTGCTCCACCATCCTCTGGAGAAGCTGGGATTACAAGGAACAGGCTGCCGAAGCCCTCAAGCTGACTCCCGACCACATGTTGAAATTCGGATTGATCGATGAAATCATTGAAGAACCGCTGGGCGGAGCCCATCAGAATTCCGAAGCCATGGCTGATATCCTGAAGGCCCATATCCTGAAAACTGTGAAAAGCCTTCAAAAAATTGACCCGGATAAACGAATCAGCCAGCGCATTGAAAAATATGCCTCTATCGGGCATTTCAACACGGGCCGGTCCAAAACCACTTCAAACGGAAAAGCTTCGAAAAGGGCGCGCGGTTCGAAAAAATCCACTTCACCAAACGGTTCTGAAAAATAATGCCCTATGTGGCTGCCTTCCGCTTTGAAAAACTGGATGTTTAAAAGGCAGTTGAAAAAACTGCTGAAATCGAAGGTAACCCCGAGGCATAGCATTTCCCTGGAGAAAGCCGCCCAGATCGGCATCCTGTTCGATGCCACGGAACCGGGGAACTATGTGGTAGTGCACAACCTGGAGAAAAAAATGCAGGAACTGGGCAAAAAAACCATGGTGCTGGGGTACTTTCATTTCAAATTTGTGGAAGGCAACCCCGGGCATCCCTATTTCTGCAAAAAGGATTTGAACTGGTATGGCAGGCCCGCGGATATATACCAGGTACGCGATTTCATGGACGCTTCGTTTGACATACTCATGAACATTTTTTCCGAACCACTGCCTCCGCTGGAATACATATCGGCTTTAAGCAATGCCCGGTTCCGGATCGGAGCGCATATTCCGGGTTATGAGCATTGCAATGAGGTGATGATTGCCCTGGAAGGAACCAAAGGCCTGCAGGAGCTGGCGGAGCAAATATTTTATTATGCCAAAATGATCCAAACCCATGACAACTGATCTGAGCGGCACCGGAGTAGCCCTGGTAACCCCTTTCAACGACCGGCATGAAGTGGATTTTGAAGCCCTGGGGCGTCTGGTGGAATACACCGTCAGCAACGGGGTGGATTTCTTGGTTTCCCTGGGCACCACCGGGGAATCGGCCACGCTTTCCTTTTCCGAGAAACAGGCGGTGCTGGAATTCACCATTAAAAAAGCTGCCGGCAAAGTACCTGTAGTGGCGGGAGCCGGAGGCAATAACACGGCCCATGTCATTCATGAAATGCACCAGCTGAACCTGGACGGGGTGGCCGCTTTCCTGTCCGTGAGCCCTTACTACAACAAACCCAGCCAGGAAGGGATTTACCGGCATTACAAGGCACTGAGCGAAGCCACGGACAAGCCGATTATTCTGTACAATGTCCCGGGCCGCACCTCCAGCAATATCCTGCCGGAAACCGTATTGCAGCTGGCTTCAGACTGTAAGAACATTATCGCGGTCAAGGAAGCATCAGGCAATTTGGTTCAGTGCATGGAAATCGTTCGCGGAAGGCCGGAAGGATTCCTGGTATTGTCGGGCGATGACGCGCTGACCCTGCCTATGATAACCATTGGCATGGACGGGGTTATTTCAGTGGCTGCCAACATTTTCCCGGGTCGGTTTTCAAAGATGATCCGGCTGGCCCGTCAGGGTGAATGGCGCGATGCCCAGATATTCCATTATTCCATGTTGAACATGATGGACCTGCTGTTCCGCGAAGGCAACCCGGCCGGTGTAAAAGCCGCCCTGAAGCACATGGGCATTTGTGAAGAACATATGCGGCTGCCTTTATACCCGGTAAGTGACTCCCTGCGGGAAGCCATAGGTCGCGAGCTCAGTACCCTGACCGGGCCATAAAAAACTGCCGCTTCTTTCGCGAAGCGGCAGCAATATCTCTGTTCACCCCGCCCGAACCGTCAATCCAGCGAAGTGGATTCAACTTCCACGTAGGTTTCCTTGTCATACACTCCGGTTTCCAGCTTGTGCGCCACGGCAGAGAAGGCTTCCAGTGTTTGCTGGATATCCTTATCGGTGTGCATGGCTGTTGGGATAAGCCGCAGCATCAGCTGCCCCTTGGGGATTACCGGGTACATCACTGCGCTGCAGAAGATCCCGTAATTCTCGCGCAGATCAAATATCAGTTGTGCTGATTGTTTTACGCCCCCGTGCAGGTAAACCGGGGTAACCGGTGTATTGGTAGCACCCAGGTCAAAGCCCCTGCTGCGCAGCCCGTCCTGCAGCTTGTTTACATTTTTCCAGAGTTTTTCCCGCAATTCGGGATGCTCGCGCAGCAATTCCAGGCGCTTCAGGTTACCGATAACCAGCGGCATGGGAACTGACTTGGCGAATATTTGGGAACGGATATTATAACGCAGGTAATTGATTACCTCCGGTGTGCTGGCCATAAAGGCGCCCACGCTGGCCATGGATTTGGCAAAAGTGCTGAAATAGATATCAATTTCATCCTGTACGCCCTGGTGTTCTCCGGTGCCGGCCCCGGTTGGGCCCATGGTGCCGAAACCGTGGGCATCGTCAACCAGCAGGCGGAAGTTATATTTTTTCTTCAGGGCCACGATTTCCTTGATCTTGCCCATGTCACCCCCCATGCCAAACACGCCTTCCGTGATGACCAGTATGCCGCCATCCGTGTTTTTAACCAGCGCAGCGGCATGGTTCAGCTGCTTTTCAAGGGCGGCCATATCGTTGTGGGCGTACACAAACCGTTTTCCCTGGTGCATGCGGACCCCATCGACAATACAGGCATGGGCTTCCGCGTCATAAACAATCACATCCCTGCGGTCAACCAGCGCATCAATCGCGCTCGACATACCCTGGTAGCCATAGTTCAGCAACAAACCGGCTTCTTTATGTACAAATTCTGCCAGTTCATTTTCAAGTTGTTCATGATATTTGGTTTCTCCCGACATGATGCGGGCACCCATTGGGGTTCCAAGGCCCCATTGTTTGGCAGCTTCGGCATCCGTTTTCCGGATTTCCGGATGATTGGCCAGGCCCAGATAGTTGTTCAGGCTCCACACAATGCGTTCCTTGCCGTTAAACATCATACGGCTGCTGATCTCACCTTCCAGCTTGGGAAAGGTGAAATAACCGTGCGACTGGCCTGAAAACCTGCCGAGCGGCCCTTTATCTACCAGTAACTTTTCAAACAAATCCATAGAAATAGGTTTATTATCAGGGCACAAAGTTACACTTCTGCCCGGTTTTCCCGAAATATAGCAATCAATATCCAATATCGCTATATTCCATACGTTTCAACGGTATTTCAAGTGAAATTATGTAATTTTGCACGCCATGTCAAAAATGCGGTCTGGAATTATTTTTATCCTGTTGGTTTCCGGCTTTTTTCTTTCATCGTGCGATCACTACAACCAGGTGCTAAAAAGCAATGACCCGGAGCTGAAAAAGGAAAAAGCCAAGGAATATTACAACAAAGGCAAGTATTACAAAGCGCTTCCCCTGTTCGAGGAGTTGCTGAGCCTTTACCGGGGTTCAGACGAACTCGAAGACTTGTACTACTACTATTGCTATTGCTATTACGCCCAGGAGAATTACATCATTGCCGCCTATAACTTCAAGAACTACGTGAATTCATTTCCGAACAGCGACCGGGCCGAGGAATGCCAGTTTATGCACGCCTACAGCTATTACCAGATTTCCCCGCAGCCGGAGCTCGACCAAACGTACACTTATAAAGCTATAGAAGCTTTCCAGTTGTTTGTAAACGCTTATCCCAACAGCGACCGGGTGGAAGAGGCCAATCAACTGATTAACAAGCTCAGGCGCAAGCTGGAAATGAAAGCATTCCTGTCGTCCAAATTGTATTACGATATGGGCACCTGGAAAGCCGCGGCCACGTCATTCAGGAACCTGCTGGAAGATTACCCGGACAGCCCGGAAGCCGAACAGGTATATTTGCTGATGCTGAAATCGTATTTTTACCTGGCGGAAAACAGTGTTCACAGCAAACAGGTAGAACGGTACAGACAGGCAATTCAGGCGTACCGGGATTTTACAAGGAAATATCCTGACAGCCGGAACTTAAAACAGGCGGAAGCTATTTATGAAGCATCATTGAAAGCCATAAAACAACTAACCAATAATAACTGAACATGGACAAACTTAAAGAATCAATCTCAGCCGGAATCTCTCCTTATATCCAGGTAAGGGATTTGAATGTTATCCAGGATAAAACCGGAAATATTTACAAATCGCTGATGATC
The DNA here is from genome assembly GCA_964422925.1 of uncultured Chitinophagales bacterium. Taxonomy (GTDB): domain Bacteria; phylum Bacteroidota; class Bacteroidia; order Chitinophagales; family S012-47; genus CAYRDC01. The sequence goes on from CAYRDC010000006.1 coordinate 84,198, forward strand.
ATTGCCAAGAGGGCCAACCAGATCAGCCTGGAACTGAAGGAAGAGTTGAACGCCAAGCTGGCGGAATTTGCCACCAATACCGAAAGTCTGGAAGAAATCCAGGAAAACCGCGAGCAGATAGAAATTTCCAAATATTACGAGCGGATGCCGAACCCGACCATCCTGGCTACGGAAGAGTTTCTGAACGACAGGACTTATTACCGCGACCCGGCTGAAGAAGAAACCGAGGAGCAGGAAGCCGAAAATGGCTGATCAGAAAAATATCATCCTGGGGGTATGCGGCAGCATTGCGGCCTACAAATCAGCATATCTTACCCGGCTGCTGGTTAAGGAAGGATATGCGGTGCAGCCGGTTCTGACCCGGGCAGCCGCTGAATTCGTAACGCCCCTGACTTTTGCCACCCTTTCCGGGAGGCAGGCCTTGGTGGAATTTACCCCACCGGGCAAACTGCAATGGAACAATCACGTGGAGCTCGGCCTGTGGGCTGACCTGATGCTGATTGCACCGGCATCAGCCAACACCCTTGCCAAAATGGCCCGTGGGCTGGCCGATAACCTTTTGCTGACAGTATATCTCTCTTGCCGGGCCCCGGTGGCGGTCGCCCCGGCCATGGACCACGATATGTGGCATCATCCGGCCACGCAGAAAAATCTTGAAATTCTGCGCCAGCACGGAGTGGAAGTGATAGAAGTTGACACCGGGGAACTGGTCAGCGGATTAACCGGGGAAGGCCGTATGGCTGAACCCGAGCGTTTGCTGGACTGGGTCAATCAATTCCTGTCCGGCCCGAAAAAAAAAAGCCTCGATAAAAAGGTAGTGGTCACTGCCGGCCCCACGGTGGAAGCCATTGACGCGGTCCGGTTTATCAGCAACCGCTCCACCGGAAAAATGGGCATAGCCATAGCCGAAGCGTACGCCCGGCATGGTTGTTCCGTGACCCTGATCCTCGGTCCCACTCCATTGCAACCGGCCGTACCGGGCATTCAAACCGTCCGCGTCACAACCGCTGAAGAAATGTTCCACGCGTGCAGGAAATATTTCCCCGGTGCCGACATCTTTGTATCAGCTGCCGCGGTAGCCGACTTCACACCGGCCAGGAAATCACCGGAAAAAACCAAAAAAGGCAAGGCCTCCCTGAATCTGGAACTGAAACCCACCACTGATATTCTGAAAACCCTGTCGAAATCCAAAAAACCCGGCCAGTTGCTGGTAGGTTTTGCCATGGAAACCGGTGACCTGCTCGAGGAAGCCGCGCGCAAGCTTAAGGGAAAAAACCTGGACCTGATCATTGCCAATTCCATACGGGAACCGGGCGCGGGCTTCGGATCGGATACCAACCGCGTCACCTTCATCGACAGGAACAATAAAATCACTAAATTTGAGTTAAAACCCAAGTCCGGGGTAGCCGAAGATATTGTGGAATATACAACCCGTCTGCTGAATGCGTAAATACATCGCGACTCTCCTTGTTGGCTTACTGAGTTTTCCCTTACTGGCCCAGGAACTGAACTGCAAGGTTCAAATCATCACCCCCAAACTTCAGCTTACCGACCCGGCCATATTCAAAACCCTGGAAACTTCGATCAATGAGTTCATGAACAACCGGAAATGGACCGATGATGTTTTCCAGCCTTTCGAACGCATTGAATGCCAGATCCTGATTACCATTACCGATGAAATTAGCAACGACCATTTCAAGGCGCAGGTAAATATTCAAAGCAGCCGGCCGGTTTACAACAGCGATTACAAAACCGTTATTTTCAATTATTCGGACAAAGACTGGGAGTTTCGCTATTCGGCTTACCAGCCTCTGGAGTTTAACGAAAATGCCCACCTGTCGAACCTGACTTCCCTGCTGGCCTTTTACGCCTATGTGATTATCGGGATGGATTATGACTCCTTTTCGCCCCTGGGAGGCACTCCTTACTTCCTGAAAGCGCAAACCATTGTCAACAACGCGCAAAACGTGCCGGAAAGAGGCTGGAAAGCCTATGACGGCACCCGGAACCGGTATTGGCTGATTGAAAACCTGACCAATACCAAATACGACATGTACCGGCAGGCTTTTTACAAATACCACCTCAAGGGGCTCGATCACATGTACGACAACCGGTCCTCGGCCACCAAAGTAATCCTGGAATGCCTGAAAGATCTCGAAAAAGTGTACGACCGGTATCCGAATATTATGATTCTGCAATTGTTTTTCAATGCCAAAGCGGATGAACTGGTAGACATACTCCGGGGGGCTCCACAGACTGATAAAATTCGGGCTGTGAACCTCCTGACAAAACTCGATGCCGCCAATACGGCCAGGTACCGCGAGGTTCTTAAATAATCCGTAATTTCCCGTTTTACTTTTGCTGTATGCTCCGCCAGCTTTCCATACGGAATTATACCATCATTGATGAGGCAGAACTGGAATTATCCCAGGGGCTGACCATCATTACCGGGGAAACCGGTGCCGGGAAATCTATCCTGATCGGGGCCCTGGCCCTGATCCTGGGCGAACGGGCGGAAACCGGCATTTTGAATGACCCCACCAGGAAGTGCATCGTGGAAGGTACTTTCCATATTGCTCATTACAACCTGGAGCCTTTCTTTCAAATGCATGAACTGGATTACGATCCCGTGACCATCATCCGGAGGGAAATCAATCCCAACGGGAAATCCAGGGCCTTTGTGAACGACACACCCGTAAAGCTGGACATTTTAAAGGCACTGGGCAGCAACCTGGTGGACCTGCACAAGCAGTATGAAACCCTGGAACTCAGGGACGACCGTTTCCAGCTGCAGGTGATTGACGCGCTGGCCGGACACCGCGAACTGCTGGACAAATACCACCGAACCTATCAAAACCTGCTGGAACTGGGTAATGAAATCCGGCAGCTTGAACAAGACAACCTCCGGGCAAAGGAAGAGCAGGATTACCTGCAGTTCCAGCTCAATGAACTCGACTCAGCGGATCTGAACGATGCGTCTGAGCTCGAAACCCTGGAAAAAGAAGTGAAACTCCTGGAAAACGCAGGAATGATCCGCGAAACACTGAAGCATGCCATGGAAATGCTGGATGAAGACAGCCGTTCCGCGAGGAATATCCTGCTGGAAGTCATAGAGAAACTCGAGCATCTGGACAGCATGGACGACCGGGCCAAACCCCTGGCGGCACGCCTGGATTCAGTACGCCTGGAAATAGAAGACATTGCCGGGGAGCTGCAGGCATTAAACCGTTTCATGGAATCCGAGCCCCGGAATATCGAAGAACTGCAAAACCGGCTCGATACGCTTTACCGCCTGATGCACAAACATCATCAGCCGGATTTGTCCGGTTTGATTGACCTGCGGGAGGAATACAGGAACCGGCTGGCGCATATCCAGGGCCTGGATGAGCAGATTGAAAAATTGAAAAAATCATATGAAGCGACCAGTCTCGAAGTAAACCGGCTGGCCGGGGAACTCACCAAAGGGAGAACCCGGGTGGCGGGCAGTTTCGCGGAGCAGGTAACGGCCCGGCTCAAAGAAGTGGGAATGCCCGCTGCCGTTTTCCGCGTGGATATGCAGCCTTTGGATGAACCCGGGCCGGACGGGAAGGACAATGTCCGGTTTCTTTTTTCAGCCAATAAGGGAAGGGAACCCCGGGAAATCCGGAAAGTGGCCTCGGGCGGGGAATTGTCGCGGCTGATGCTCGTCATCAAATCCTTTATTGCGGCATCCATGGCCCTGCCCACCCTGATATTTGATGAAATCGACAGTGGGATATCCGGAGAAACCGGCCTGAAGGTAGGACGGCTCCTGAAACAATTGAGCAAAGCGCACCAGGTCGTTTGCATTACCCACCTGCCACAGATAGCCGGCCAGGCCGATCTCCACCTATATATCTATAAAGAAAGCACCGGGCCAAAATCCACCGCCCGGCTCCGGCCCTTGCGCAAGGAAGAAAGAATTCAGGAAATTGCCCGTATGCTGAGCGGGGAGAAAATCTCAGCCGCTGCCCTGGAAAACGCCCGTGAGCTGATCAACGCGTAAACCGGATGGTCAATCACTGATCCGGTACATATCCAATTCTTCCGGTTTGAACAGGTTAATATATTTGGATTTTGCCTCGTTCTCAGCTTCAGCCCTTACGATAAATAATTCCGCTGAGCGGGCAAAACGCTCGTCTCTTTCAGCATCCAGCAGCAGAAGATGGCCCATGATGATATTGCCCGCCATTTCCACCAGCCTCCGGGCATGAAAATCATGATATTCACTGTCTTCCACGGCCATAACCCGCGAAACGGCTTCTTCATATTCATTGGTCATGGCCTTCAGCATATCCTTCAGCTCCTGACGGGAATCATGGATATCCATGGCTTCGTATTCGCGGATCCTTTTCAGGAAAGCGCCTGTGGTAACGCCCCGTATAGCGGCAACAACCTGCATCTGGGAAGTGCCTTCATAAATGGAAGTAATCCGCGCATCGCGGTAAAGGCGTTCCACCCGGAAATCCTGCATATAGCCGGTTCCGCCATGGATTTGAATGGCGTCATAAGCTATTTTGTTGCAATACTCGCTGGACATGAGTTTTAGCAAGGGGGTGTACATATCCGCGAGGCGCATATATTTTTTCATTTCCTGGCGTTCTTCCGGTTCGAGATTGCGGTGTTTCTGCACAAAGGCATATCCCTTGTACATATCCACAAACCGGGTGGTCTCATAGAGCAGAGCGCGTTCGGCATGGATCAGTACCTGCATGTCGGTAAGCATCTCGTACACAGCCGGGAACTGCATAACCGGCTTGCCGAACTGTGCTCTTTCGTGGGCATATTTCAGGGCTTCGCGGTAAGCGGCTTCAGAAATACCCACGGATTGGGCGCCAATTCCCAGGCGCGCGGCATTCATCAGCGACATGACATATTTGATCAGCCCCAAACGCCTTTCTCCCACCAGTTTGGCCGGGGCATTTTTATACACCAGCTCGCAAGTGGGCGAACCTTTGATGCCCAGTTTATGCTCAATCCTGCGGACAGTAACCGCTTCTGAGTTCCGGTCATACACAAACAGGGACAGGCCGCGGCCATCGGTAGTGCCTTCTTCTGAACGGGCCAGCACCAGGGCCATATCCGCATCCCCGTTGGTAATAAACCGTTTCACACCATTCAGCAGCCAGGTGCCTTTTTCTTCATCCCAGGAGGCTTTCAGCTGCACGGCCTGCAGGTCGGATCCCGCGTCCGGTTCCGTAAGCGCCATGGCCCCGGTCGCTCCGCGGGTAAACCGGGGGAGGTATTCTTCGGCCAGTTCTTCCGAACCGAATTCCCGGAGGGTTTCCGCGCAATCCTGCAAACCCCAGATATTGGCAAAAGCCCCATCAGCCCGGGAAACAATTTCATTGGAAATCACATAAGGAGTCAGCGGAAAATTCAGGCCGCCATATTTCCGGGGCAGCGACATGCCCATCAGGCCGGCATTCACCATGGCATCGAGGTTTTCTTTGGTTCCCCGCGCATACCGCACATGGTTGTCCTCCACGCAGGGGCCTTCACGATCCACCTCATCAGCATTGGGCGCACAGATATTCGCGCAGATATCCCCTACAATTTCCAGTACCTGGTCATAGCTGTCCATGGCATCCGCAAAATCCTGCGGGGCATAATCATACTGGTCCTTCTTCGAAAAGTCATTCTCGCGCATCCGCACGATTTTTTCCATCAGCGGATGGGTCAGATGAAATTTCAGGTCAGGATTGTCGGTGTAGAAATTGCTCATTACTTGGTGTTTTTGGCATAGAATTCAATCATTTTCGGCACCACTTCCATCAGGTCGCCCACAATGGTATAGTCCGCGATTTGGTTCAACGGAGCGTCAGGATCCGTGTTGATAGAAATGATCTGGGCCGACTGGTCCATACCGGCCCGGTGCTGTACCGCCCCGGAAATGCCGCAGGCAATGTAGAGTTTGGGCCGAACCGTAACGCCTGTTTGTCCCACCTGCCTTTCATGCTCGATAAAGCCAGCGTCCACCGCGGCACGTGTTCCGGCCACTTCCCCGCCCAGCAGGCGGGCCAGTTCAAACAAGGGTTCAAAATTTTCCTTCGACCCGACCCCATAGCCACCGGCCACAATAATGGGTGCGCCCGTAAGATTGATCTTTTTCCGGGTGATTTTCCGGTCCAGTATCTTAACAGCAAACTCCTGTTCGCTCAGCCATTCTTCCAGGTCAACCGGTACAACCTTTCCTGTATGCCCGGTATCGTAGACGGCTTTTTTCATGACCCCCTCCCGCACCGTTGCCATCTGTGGATGCATATCCGGGTTAATAATGGTAGCCAGGATATTGCCCCCAAAGGCAGGACGGATCTGGTACAGCAGGTTTTTGTATTCTTTTTTGGTTTTGGGATCGGTATAATCCCCGATAATCAGCTCGGTGCAGTCGGCTGTCAGACCGCACTTCAGGGCCGAAGCCACCCGCGGGCTGACATCCCGCCCGATGGGCGTTCCGCCAAACAAAACAATCTGCGGGTTTTCCCGCCTGAATAATTCTATCAGGATCTTCGCATGAGGCAGTGTCAGGTATTCCTTCAGCTTTTTATCATCGGCTATATGAACGATATCTGCCCCATAAGGGAATAACTGGTTTTCGATGCCCTGCAGGTCATATCCGATCACCACCGCTTCCAGCAAACAACCCAGGTCGTCTGCCAGGTGGCGCCCTTTGGTCATCAGTTCAAGGCTTACATCGGATATTTTTCCATCCTCCAGTTCACAGTAGACAAAAATATTTTTCACGGGTAGTGTATTTAACCAATAGTATGTTGATCAATAAGTTCTTTCACCAACGATTCGATGGCTTCATCAGTGGCTTCCAGCACTTTGGAATCTTTTGCCTGGAGCACCACATTTTCGACTTTTTTCACCTTGGTGGGAGATCCGGCCAGTCCAAGCCACTGAATATCCGCCCCGATATCTTCAACACTCCATTCTTCTATCTCCAGGTAATGGCGTTTTTCATGAAGCGCCAGGATATCATCACTTTCTCTTTTTAACTCAGTGGCAGTCCGGGCATACTTGTATTTCATAAGCCGTTTGGCATTCCGCGGCCGGCATTCAGGGGCGATTCCATGTACCGTTATTAAAACCGGCATGGGCGCAGACAGTATTTCGAGACCCTGTTCCAGCCTGCGGTGAACGATTACTTTTCCATCCTGAATTTCCTGTATTGATTCCGCGTAGGTCACCTGGGGAATCCCCAGTTTTTCAGCCGTTTGGGGGCCAACCTGGGCTGTATCTCCGTCAATCGCCTGCCGCCCGGCAAAAACAATATCGAAAGGAGCCGCCTTCCGGATCGCCAGGGCAAGGGAATAGGAAGTGGCCAGCGTGTCCGATCCGGCAAATCGCTTGTCGGTTATCAATATGCCGCGGTCGGCTCCCCGGTAAAGGCTTTCGCGCAGTATGGAAGCCGCACGGGGAGGGCCCATGGTAATTACTGTAATCTTTGTGTCCGGGTACCGGTCTTTGATGCGAAGCGCCTGTTCCAGCCCTTTCAGGTCGTCAGGGTTAAAGATGGCTGGCAGAGCCGCCCGGTTTATGGTACCGTCCGACTTCATACTGTCCTTGCCCACATGACGTGTATCCGGCACTTGTTTAGCCAGTACAATCAGATGTAATCCTTTCATAAACGGGTTTTCTATAGGCCAATAATAGGGAATGCGCATAAAAATAAGAGAAGTGCACCTAAATAGGTTATGACCTTTATCACTCTTTGTAAACAGGCTGGCACCAGGTGAGATCTTACATATTTACCGGAAAGTCTTAATTTTGAGCCTTCACTTATGGACCTAACCCCGTAACCCCGAAGCCCAAAGGGTTATTCTCTGTAACATAACCAAGACAAAGCAACCTGCAATGAATAATCAAATACTGCAAGGAAAAACCGGAATTATTTTCGGAGCGCTGGATGAGCAATCCATTGCCTGGAAAGTAGCCGACCTGTGCGCACGGGAAGGAGCCCGGTTTACCCTCACCAATGCGCCCTCTGCCATCCGCTTTGGTCAAATTAACGAACTGGCCAAAAAACACAATACGGAAGTCATTCCGGCCGATGCGACCAATATGTACGATCTCGATAATCTTTTTAAAAGAAGTATGGAAGTGCTGGAAGGACCGGTAGATTTTGTGCTGCACAGCATTGGCATGGGAATGAACGTCCGCAAAAACATTCCCTATACCGATATTAATTATGACTTTTTCCTGCGCACCCTGGATATATCAGCCCTGTCCTTTCACCGGATTCTTCAAACGGCCATGAAACTGGATGCCATTAAAAAATGGGGCTCTGTACTGGCATTGACCTATATTGCCGCCCAACGGACCTTCCCGGGATATCATGAAATGGCCGAAGCCAAGGCCTTGCTCGAATCAATTGCCCGCAGCTTCGGGTACCATTATGGCAGAATGAAAAAAGTCAGGATTAATACCATTTCACAGTCTCCGACTATTACCACGGCCGGTTCCAAAGTGCAGGGCTTTAATGCTTTTATCCGTTTTGCCGATAAAATGTCTCCATTGGGCAATGCCGATGCAGAGGACTGCGCCAGGTATTGCGTGATGATGTTTTCAGATTATACCCGGAAAGTAACCATGCAAAACCTGTATCATGACGGAGGTTTCTCTTCAGTGGGGTTTAGCGAAGATTTAATGGACTTTCTGAAAAAATAAAGATAAACTCCTCTGCTTCAATTCAATCTGATTTAGCTCTCCTCAAAAGATTCATTTCTTTCATCCTGCCTTTTGTAGGAATCTGCTGAATTTACAGTGCCCTGAACAAAAATAGTGTTTGCATACATTCTTTTTGTAACAAACCAAAAGTGTGTACGTAGAACACACCGAATTTTTCGAGGAAGCTGTCATTGAATCAACTGGAATGAGCCAAAGCAGAAGACGATACAAAGCTTTCTCACAGACAAAAATGGCAAAGGCAACTTTCAGTTTTTAAATAACAAATTGTTTAACAAAACCCCTTAATCATGAAAGCTTTAAAAACCCCTTTGATCGGATTGATATCAGGTCTTATCCTGATGGTCAGTTCAAGCACAGTGCACGCGCAGTTCATACCTGCTTCTACACCCGATGCACAAATTTCTAACGGCCAACCCATCCTTCCACCCATGAACGTAGCCAACGATGTAGTCACCTTTAAAAATGGTGAACTTAAGGCTATGGTATGGGATGGTGATGTGCCGACTTTGGCATTTGACTATAAGGATGGAGCCGTAACCGGTATGTTTGCTCTTGGACAGGGCGGGCCAGCCGGTGTTGGATTAATCACGGATCCTGATGTGGTTATTGATCCCAACGGATCAGGCAGAATGCTGGTTGTCTACAAAGGTCAGGATGACCAGATTTACCTGGAGCTCTTTGAATATAACGATATAGGCGGAGCCCAGGTATCGCCTCCTAAAATGGTAAACCCGACAACAGGCTTCTGCAACAGCCCCAATGTGGACGTATCTGCCACGGGCGATGTAGTGATCACCTGGGAAGAAAATGGTGACATTTTTGCCCGCAGGTTTAATTTCGTGTCCGGGCTGTATCCCCACACCTTAAAGGTGAATGGTGATCCATTATCTCCTTCAGGTCTTTGCTCATCTCCGGATGTGGCCATTGCCCGTATTCCTGGTTCACTGGTTCCTTCCTACATGGTAGACTTTGTGTTTATTAAGGAATACAACGGCAAAAAATCTGTATGGCTCCAACGGGTTACCCTGGATGAAATTACTTCAGGTGGCAAAGGCGTGAAGAACTATGGCTATGGTTTTACCAAACAATTGTTCAGCGCTGATCCCGGCCAAACACTGGGCGCTCCGCGCATTGCCGCTCCGGCAGACAATCCGGCCCTGAGTCCTTATGATTTCACCGTTGTGGTACGTGTTAACGATGGCAGCAGTGATCATCTGTGGGCCATTACACACCACCTCGCCACAGCCGGGTTTGATCAATTGAATTACACGGAACTGAATGCAAACCCCAACGATATTACCATGTGTGGTAATGGCGATCCGGTGGTAAGCTATGTTGGCAATGCCATTATCACTGCCTGGACTTATGCCGATGGCGCCTGCGCGCTGATCAGCGGTACCAAGGAAGTGATTGTCCGCCAACTGGCCTGGGACGGCACACCCTTGTATCCCGATTACTCCATCGTGAACTTTGACCTGATGGGTGATCAGTATCGCATCGCTGTTTCAGGTAACCATTCCGCCATTGGTCAAACATTCTATACGTTCTATGACGAAAACGCTCAGTCTATCGCCTACAAATCAAGCGAGTATTCGAATATTGACCTGAAATGGACTGGTAATGAAACACCAGATGCTGAAACCAGCCTGGACGTTTATCCTGTTCCGGTAATGGATGAAATGACCCTGAGCATTAATATCGCCAAAGGTGAAACCCCTGAAATGCTCGAGGTTTACAACATGGCCGGCCAGGTAGTGTACCGCTTTGACGCATCCAATCTTCATGAAGGCAATAATACCCTTACCTGGAATGCCAAAAATGAAAACGTGGGTGCTGGTGTGTACATGATCCGTCTGGTTACGGATAAGAGTACAAAATCAATTACCGTGAACAAAGCCAAGTAAAATTCCCTGATTCAAAACGTTCCGTAAATTGATTTTGCATCATAACAGCGCTGCCCGGAAAAAATTTTCGGGCAGCCTGTTTTTTATACACTATGTTAGTTGAAAAATGCTGCTGTTCTTGGTGGAATAAAGGAAAATGACCCTTCCGGCAGCTGCATTCGACTTGGATTTTTGCCTGAAATCCAGTATTTTAGTAAAGTTTTATTCCTGAAGATTGATTAACCAGGTGTCCTGATGCGCGCAAAATACCTCATATTTGCCGTTTGCAGCTTCTTGCTCCTGCCTTCCCTCAATGCGCAGCACGAAGGAGATTACTGGTATTTTGGTGAAAATGCCGGGTTGCATTTTAGCGGAGCTTCCCCTACCGTACTTACGAATGGCGCCCTGAACACTTATGAAGGATGTGCCACCATTAGTGATGCTACCGGTAACCTGTTGTTTTATACCGATGGCCGGAAAGTATACAATGCCAACCACGATACTATGGCCAACGGAAACGGGCTGCTGGGTGGTTTCAGTTCCACCCAGGCAGCGGCCATTGTGCCGGCACCGGGTTCTCCCAGTTTGTATTACATATTCACTACCGACAATTCAGGAGGGCAAAACGGACTTCGTTACTCCTTGGTTGACATGGGCCAGCAAGGCGGGCTCGGAGCCGTGATTCAAAAAAATATTTTACTGTATACCCCGGTTACGGAGAAACTCATTGCCGTAAAACACGCTAATAACCAAGACATCTGGGTTATCGCGCATGAGTTTAATTCTGACGCTTACCTGGCTTACCGGGTTAGCCCATCAGGGGTTGATACCAATGCGGTGGTAAGCCATATCGGATCCGTGCAAGGCACGATGAACTTCCAGGGATACCTGAAAGCCTCCCCTGACGGTACCAAACTGGCAGCAGCTATTTCCATCCTGGCTGATAAAGTGGAAATATTCAGCTTCGATACACAAAACGGCACCCTGAGCAACCTGATTACCATTCCCAATGTGGACAATCCTTATGGAATTGAATTTTCTCCGGACGGGACCAAATTGTACGTATCCTCGCGAATGCCCGGAAAAATCACTCAATACACCCTGAATGCCGGGTCACAGCAGGCTATTATCAATTCAGCCGTAACGGTTTACAACGGAAATAACCCGTTTGCCCTGCAGCTGGCTCCCGATGGAAAAATATATGTGGCATTCAACAACAGCTTTTACCTGAGCAGGATTGAAAGCCCCAATCTTCCGGGAAGCTCGTGTAATTACCAGTCCAATGCCGTGTTCCTGGGGGGAAAACGTTCGAAAATCGGATTGCCCGCGTTTATACCTAACTATTTCCAACCGGGCATTTTGGCCAGTAGTTTCTGCTTCGGAAGCCTCACCCAGTTCCAGCTGACCGACACCAGCCAGGTGGATTCAGTGCTCTGGAATTTTGGAGACACAGCTTCTTCCCAAAACACTTCTGCCAGCTTGTCAGCGGTTCATACATATTCTGATACCGGCCATTTCACGGTGACTGTCCAGGTTTACCATAACGGTGGGACGACAACCGCCACCTCAGACATTTATATTGAACCGATCCCGCAGGTAAATTTCGGAAATGACACCACCATTTGCGCCACGACAACCATTATACTCAACGCGGGGAATCCCGGGGCCTTATACACCTGGTCCACGGGTGATTCAGTGCAAGCTATCCAAGTCAATACTTCCGGAACCTACTGGGTGGAAGTGACTACTGCCAACGGCTGCGTTGCTTCCGATACCGTGCAAATAACCGTTTTGCCACCGGTCATACTCCAGGTGAGCAAAGACACGGCTATTTGTAAAAACCAAAGCGTTCAATTGCATGTGAGCGGTGCCCAGAGCTACCAGTGGCAGCCGGCTTCTTCCCTGAGCGATCCGGCTATAGCTGATCCGGTAGCTTCTCCCGCTTACAGCACACAATACACCGTTACCGGTACAGATGTCAATCAATGCACCGGTACAGCCACTGTGCTGGTTCATGTTTATCCCTTACCGAATTACATGCTTCCGGTGGAGACCAGCATTTGTTTGGGAGATACCGCTCTGCTGAACGCACCCCCTGCAAACTCTTATCAATGGACCCCGCAGGCCTGGGTAAATTGCGACACTTGCCAGCAGATAGAGGCAATGCCCCAGGCGACTACCATCTACACCGTGACCTACACAAACTCTTTCGGATGCCAGCGGGAAGGTTTATTTACCGTTCATGTAGCGGCCTTGCCGGTCGTTTCAGCCGGACCTGATGTACAGGCCTGTGCCGGAACCAGCGTGCAATTACAGGGCAGCGCCAGCGATACCAGCGGAATCGCTTCTTACCTTTGGACTCCTTCCCAGGGATTGTCCAGTACGACTATTCCGGATCCGTTTGCCAACCCGGCAGCCAGCACGGCTTATGTGCTGACGGCCACCAACACCCTGGGATGTTCTGCCAGCGATACGGTTCAATTTACAAGAGACCAGCTTTCGGTGGATGCGGGACAGCCGGTAACGGTTTGCCCCGGCTCTTCGGTACAGCTTCAGGCTATTGGCAGTACAATAGGCTCCTGGGACTGGAAACCGGCTTCACTTCTTGACAATCCGCATATTGCCAATCCCACAGCAACCGTTTCACAGAATACCGTATTCACCGTAACCCTGACCAACGCCAATGGCTGCGTGGCCACAGATTCAGTGGAGGTAAGTGTATTCAATCCGCTTACCGTGGAGGCCGGGAAAGATACTTTTGTTTGCCAGGGCGAGAGCCTGCAACTGCAGGCGAGCGGGAGCGGATTCTTTACATGGGATCCGGCACCAGGCCTTAGCTGCCTGAATTGCAGCAACCCGGTGGCCAGCCCGGTAGCTGACCAATACTATTACGTGACCGTAAGCGGTGTGAATGGCTGCACCGCCAGGGACTCTGTATTTGTGAAGGTTCGCCCCGCGCCCGTGGTCAGTGTTCCCGCTGACACAAGTATTTGCCCGGGTGAATCGGTGCAGTTGAGCGCAACGGGCGGTCAGTCGTACCAGTGGGCACCCATGTCACAATTAAGTTGCGCCACCTGCTCCAGCCCTATGGCCAGCCCGGTGGTTTCGACCCTATACACAGTTACCGTATCCGATGCGTTCGGATGCCAGAATAAAGCCACCGTAAAAATTAACCTGAAACCCAAACCTACAATAAGCTATACCGGCACCCCGGAACTTTGCGAAGGAGGCAGTACACAACTCCAGCTTACCGGGGCATCAAATTATTCCTGGACCCCGGCCGCAGGCATTAGCTGCACAAACTGTCCGGACCCGGTATTTACACCAACACAAACTACCACCTATACCGTAAATGCCACCGGCAGCAACGAATGCCAAACCACCCTGCCGGTAACTATCCAGGTAAAACCGGCTCCCACCCTGTCCGTCACACCGGACACCGCGGCTTGTTCTGGTTCTTCCATTCAACTTTTTGCCTCAGGCGGCAGCACTTACCAATGGTCGCCAGCTTCCGGGCTGAGTTGCAGCAACTGCCCCGATCCGGTAGCCATCATTACCGGCCCGGTCACATACCAGGTGACCGCCATCGGCAGTAACGGCTGTACCACAACCGATTCGGTGCATATCGGCATGCATCCCGCACCGGTCATTTCAGTAAGCCCGGACGACACGGTTTGCCTGGGCAACAACCTCGTGCTGCAGGCCTCCGGGGCACAGTCCTACACCTGGACGCCCCTGAACATGGTCGTTCAAACCGGCCTGCAAACAGCTGTAGTGTACCCCACGGTTACCACTACCTTCACCGTAACCGGTACCAATGCCTGGGGATGCGAGGGTACAAGCACCGTAACGGTGTATGTGCAAAACGGGCCGACCATTCAAACCAGTTCCGACACGGCAATTTGCCTGGGAGAAAGCATCACCCTGCATGCCAGTGGCGGAACCCAGTACAGTTGGTCGCCATCAACGGGTTTAAGTTGCACGCAATGTCCTGACCCGGTGGCCACACCGCAAACCTCTACGCTTTACACCGTATCCGTGTCCGACCCATTCGGATGTCCGGGTACAGGTACGGTAAAAGTGACGGTTAATCCCCTGCCGGCCGCAGCCGCATCGCCTGACCAGGCAATTTGTGAGGGCGCTTCCACAGGGTTATGGGCCGGTGGCGGTGTGCAATATCATTGGTTCCCCTCCGCGGGATTGAGCAATCCCAATGATGATCAACCGCTTGCATCGCCCACATCTACCACTACCTATACCGTTATCGTAACCGGAATAAACGGTTGCCGCGATTCAGCCTTCACAACCATACAGGTCAATAAAATGCCGGTGGCTGTCACTTCATCAGATACCACGGTTTGCCGGGGCGTCCCGGTGAACCTGATAGCAGGGGGAGGCAACTCCTATCAATGGATACCTCCGGCCGGACTGAACCAGGATAATATCCCCAACCCGGTGGCCAGTCCGCAGGTAAATACAACCTACACAGTGATTGTTAGCAATGGAACCGGATGTTCCGATACCGGGACGGTGTCTGTCAGCCTGATCGAACCCGCTGATCCCGGTGCCATCGGAGATACGGTGCTGTGCAGGGGATCCACCGCGGTGCTGGCGGCTTTCAACGGCATTAGCTATGAGTGGGCTCCGGCAATTTCTTTGGACTGCAGCCAATGCTCCGCTCCGCTGGCCAACCCCGAGCAGAACACCATGTATACCGTTACGATTACCGATATCAACGGCTGCCGGAATGCGGACAGTGTTTTGGTTCAGGTCAGGGATTTACCTGTCATTGAAGCCGGGGAAGACATTACCCTGAAGAAAGGGGAAGCGGTTCGCCTTCATGCCACCGGAGGGGTACAATACTACTGGAGCCCGGAATACTGGCTTGACGATCCGTACATTGCCGATCCGGTGGCTGTTCCGGAAGATACGGTTACCTACACCGTGATCGGAAAGGACGCCTATGGTTGCGAAAACTCGGATGAACTGACCATCTTCGTTGTCCCGCAAAGCCTGGTCATCATTCCCAATGCCTTTTCCCCCAACGGAGACGGGCTTAACGATATATTCCATATCGGGTACAGTGAAGGGTTTACGCTCGAACAGCTTATGATCTTCAACCGTTGGGGCGAACTCGTCTTTTCCACCACCGATGCGCAGCAAGGATGGGATGGCACTTTCATGGGACATGCCCAGCCGATTGGCTCCTACCTGTACGTATTAAAAGGCACTGCCCCGGACGGGACGCCTATAAGGAAATCCGGGAATATCACCTTGCTAAAATAAAAAACGGGGCGTTAAAGCCCCGCAAACAACTCCCCTTTCGGATTGATACAAGTTATTGTATTTCTTCTTCTTCAGGTTTCTCATTGATTTTCCCTGAATCCCGTGATTCTTTTTTGACTTCACTGGCTGCTGCTTTCGCTTTGCGAAAATGCATTTTCAACTTGTCTTCCTTGGGGTCTTTCTCAATGACAATGGTATCCCCTTCTTTCAGTTTGGCATTCAGGATTTCCTCCGCCAGCGGATCTTCCAGGTATTTCTGAATAGCCCGGTGCAGTGGCCTAGCCCCAAACTGCGGGTCATATCCTTTCTCGGCCAGGAATTCGCGGGCAGCTTTTTTGAGTTCCAGTTTGTAACCGAGGTTTTCCACCCGGTCCAGCACGTCTTTCATGGCAATGTCCACGATTTGCAGGATATGCTCCCGGTTCAGGGAATTGAAGATAACGACATCATCGATCCGGTTCAGGAATTCCGGAGAGAAGGTGCGTTTCAGGGAATTTTCAATAACGCTCCGGGTATATTGCTCGGCTCCTTTTTCGCGGGCTGCGGTGGCAAATCCCACACCCCGTCCGAAATCTTTCAGTTGCCGGACTCCGATATTAGAGGTCATGATGATCAGGGTGTTCTTGAAATCCACCTTCCGGCCCAAACCATCTGTCAATACCCCATCATCCAGCACCTGCAACAGGATATTGAATACATCCGGATGCGCCTTTTCAATTTCATCCAGTAAGATCACGGAATACGGTTTCCTCCTTACTTTTTCGGTTAACTGACCTCCTTCTTCATAACCTACATATCCCGGAGGCGCCCCGATCAGGCGACTTACCGAAAATTTTTCCATATACTCACTCATATCGATCCGCACCAGCGCGTCCTCCGTGTCGAACAGATACCGGGCCAGGGCTTTGGCCAGTTCGGTTTTCCCCACACCAGTAGGTCCAAGGAAAATGAAAGAGCCGATCGGTTTCCTCGGGTCTTTCAATCCCACCCGGTTTCTCTGGATTGCTTTGGTAATGATCGCTATGGCCTCATCCTGCCCGATAATGTCTTTCTGAAGGTCTTCTTTCATATGCACCAGGCGATTGCTTTCGCTCTGGGCTATCCGTTTCACCGGAATTCCGGTCATCATGGCCACCACTTCAGCAATGTCTTCTTCCGTGACGGGATACCGTTCGGTCTTTACCTGTTCTTCCCATTCCTGTTTAGCCCTTTCCAGCTCTTCCAGGAGTTTCTTTTCCGTATCGCGGAGCTGTGCTGCCTCTTCATACCGCTGGCTCTTGACCACCCGGTTTTTCTCTTCCTTGATTTCTTCAATCCGGGCTTCGAGCTCCAGGACATTTTCCGGCACGTGAATATTTTTCAAATGTACCCGTGCGCCTACCTCATCCATCACGTCAATGGCTTTGTCCGGCAACAAGCGGTCCGTGATATACCGGTTGCTCAATTTGACACAAGCCTGGATGGCATCGTCCGCATAGTCTACATTGTGGTATTCCTCGTATTTACTCTTGATCTTCTCCAGGATATCAATGGTTTCTTCCGGGGAAGGCGGGTCAACCAGCACTTTCTGGAACCTGCGGTCGAGGGCACCATCTTTTTCGATATACTGCCGGTATTCATCCAGGGTGGAAGCCCCAATACATTGCAGTTCACCCCTGGCCAGGGCGGGTTTGAAGATGTTGGAGGCATCCAGTGAACCGGTGGCTCCCCCAGCGCCTACAATGGTATGGATTTCATCGATAAACAGGATTACATCGCGGTTTTTCTCCAGCTCATTCATGATGGCTTTCATCCGTTCCTCAAACTGGCCGCGGTATTTTGTTCCGGCCACGAGGGCGGCCAGATCAAGCATTACGATCCGCTTGTCGAACAGAACCCGCGACACCTTCCGCTGGGTAATGCGCAGTGCCAGGCCTTCCACAATGGCCGTTTTCCCGACACCGGGCTCACCAATTAAAATCGGGTTGTTTTTCTTGCGCCTGCTCAATATTTGTGAAACCCTTTCGATCTCCACTTCGCGGCCAACGATCGGGTCCAGCTTGTCTTCCTCTGCCAGGCGGGTGATATCCCTGCCGAAATTATCCAGTACCGGGGTCTTGGATTTCACGTTACCAGGCCGTCTGCGAACTTCACCGTAACTGCGTCCCTTTTCTTCCTCGAACTCTTCCTCCGGATCATTGGTCAGTTCAGCGCCCGGCTGATTTTGCAGATACTGTAATTCCGCTTTAAAGGAATCATAATCCACTTCAAAGCGGTTCAGCACACGGGTGGCAACATTATCCTTGTTTTTGAGGATAGACAGCATCAAATGCTCGGTACCCACCACATCGCTTTTATGCAGCTTGGCTTCCAGTATGGTAATTTTCAGGACTTTTTCAGCCTGCGGAGTGAGCGGAAGGGTGTTGCTACGGTATTCATCTACTGTAGCGTTGTCCTTTACAGCATCTTCAATTGCCTTACGCATCAGTACCGTATCAATATTCATGGATTTCAACACCCGGATAGCCATCCCCTCCCCTTCCCGGATCAAACCCAGAACCAGGTGCTCGATACCAATATGGGGATGCCTGAGTCGCAAGGCTTCTTCCCGGCTATTGGAAATGACATCTTTTACCTCTTGTGAAAATTTCGCATCCATAGATTATACCTGTCAGTTAAAAACGTTCCATATGTTCAATCCCGTATCAGTAGTAGCCGGCTGTTTTAAAATTAACCTCTAAAATTACAACGGGAAACCCGCTCTACAAATTCCATTGACTAAAAAAAGTGTAAAATAATTAATTGTCAACAGTATGAACGGGTAAGAATGCTATAAGTTACTTTTGGAATTAACAGTTATCTTTACTGAAGCATTGACCAAATCATCTTGGCTATGAAATTTACTATCGACAAAAAAGACAAATATTGCATTTTCAAGCTGCATGAAAACCGGTTAAATTCCCTCGTAGCGCCCAAGATGAAATCCGAAATGGTTTTGCTGAATGCGGAAGGCATTCGAAATATAATTGTTGACCTGGAAGAAGTGGAATTCATTGATTCTTCCGGGTTGAGCGCTATTTTGGTGGGTAACCGCCTTTCCAAAGAAGCCAACGGTACCTTTATCCTGACCAATGTGAATGACAATATCAGTCGCCTGATACGGATTTCCCAATTGCAACATGTATTGAAAGTAATTCCCACGCCCCTGGAGGCTGCGGATTATATCCTGATGGAAGAACTGGAACGTGACCTGAAAGAAGATGAATGAAATTTGAAGTGACGATTCTTGGCAGCAATTCTGCCATACCTGCCTACGGCCGGCATCCCACAGCCCAAATCCTAAATTATAATGAGTCGCTTTACCTGATTGACTGCGGGGAAGGCACGCAGATGCGGCTGGGTGATTTTGGCTTCAGGAGAAGCCGGATAGGCCATATCTTTATCAGCCACCTGCATGGGGATCATTTTTTTGGCCTGATTGGTTTGCTTACCACCAACAACCTGCTGGGTCATTACAAACCTCTGCATCTTTACGCGCATGAACCCCTGCGCGACCTTATTTATGCCCAGCTGCAGGCAGCCGGTACCATTTTAAAGTATCCCCTGCAGTTTCACCCGATAGAGCCGGACAAAGTATCCATAATCCATGAAACAGACATACTGCGGGTCATCACTTTTCCGCTGGATCATAAAATCGCCTGCCAGGGTTTCCTGTTCGAGGAGAAACCAAAGTTAAGAAAATTTGTACCGGAGAAAGCGGCCCCTTATGATATACCGGTGGAACAAATTCCTGCCATCAAGCAGGGAGCCGATTTTATTGCTCCGGATGGCACCAGGGTGAAAAATGAATGGCTGACGGAAGACCCTACGCCTCCGCGTAAATATGCTTATGTTACGGATACCGCTCCCCTGGCTTCCATTGTACCGGTAATCCGTTCAGCTGACCTTTTATACCACGAAGCCACATTTTTGCAGGAATCCGCGCACCGGGCCGGTGAAACCCATCACAGCACCGCGGAAGAAGCGGCCGCCATCGCCCAGGACGCGGGGGTAAAGCAGCTGCTCATCGGCCATTATTCGGCCAAATACCGGGACCTGCAACCCCTGCTGTATGAAGCACGCGAAGTGTTTCCGGAAACGGAACTGGCCATTGAAGGAAAAACCTACACGGTCTAATTCTTACGCTTCAGGTCGAACTTCTCAATCTTGTTGTAAAGATGGCTGCGCTGGATATCCAGTTCCTCCGCGGTACGGGAAACATTCCAGCCGTTTCGTTTGAGCTTATGCTCAATGAACTCTTTTTCAATATAATCCTTGAAATCCTGAAAACGGTGAAAGCGGTCAAACAGGCGCACCGGGCTCTCATTGGCCATGGGCGCGGTAACGTATTTCTTCACCTCTTCTTCCGTGATTTTGTCATCGCTTAAAATAACCAGGCGCTCGATGATATTGCGCAACTCCCGGATGTTCCCGGTCCATTGGAATTCCTGCAGGGCGGCCAGGGCTTTAGGCGTGATAACTTTGTAGGGGATCCCGTTATCCTCGCAGATTTCCTTCACAAAGCGGTCGGCCAGCAGGGGTATGTCGTCTTTCCGTTCATTCAGGGAAGGTACATGAATCAGGATCACGCTGATCCGGTGATACAGGTCCATGCGAAAACGCCCGGCATCTATTTCGGCCAGCAGGTCTTTGTTGGTGGCCGCGATTACCCGTACATCGATCGGTATCTCCTTATCCCCACCAACACGCATGATTTTGTTTTCCTGCAAGGCTCTAAGCACTTTTGACTGGGCCGACAGGCTCATATCCCCGATTTCATCCAGGAAAAGCGTACCGCCATTGGCTTGTTCAAATTTACCGATGCGTTGCTTGATGGCTGAGGTGAAGGCGCCTTTCTCATGCCCGAACAACTCACTTTCAATCAGTTCGGTTGGGATAGCAGCGCAGTTCACCTCTACCAGCGGTCCGTTGGCTCGCATACTTTTTTCATGAATCCAGCGGGCGACCAGTTCCTTCCCGGTACCGTTATCTCCCGTAATCAGCACCCGGGCATCGGTGGGCGCCACCCGCTCAATGGTTTCCTTGATCTGGGCAATGGCCGGTGACTCCCCGATTATCTCGCGCGTTTTGCTGACCTTGCGCCTCAATACACGGGTTTCCGTTACCAGGCGGCTTTTATCCAGGGCATTGCGAATGGTAATCAGCAGTCGGTTCAGGTCAGGCGGCTTGGACAGGAAATCGTAAGCCCCGTTTTTCACAGCTTCCACAGCTGTATCAATGGTGCCGTGACCCGAAATCATGATGATGGGTACATCCGGCACCATCTCCTGGGCCCTGGTCAGCACTTCCAGCCCGTCCATTTTGGGCATTTTGATATCCAGCAAAACGACATCAAAAGGCTCATCTTTCAGCTTCGAAAGCCCCTGTTTGCCGTCCGTGGCTTCATCCACTTCGTATTTTTCGTATTCCAGTATCTCGCGCAGGGTCCTGCGTATGCTGGATTCATCATCTATGATCAGGATCTTTGGCATGTGATCGGTTTAAAAAAGATTAAAATTTCTCGCTGCCGGACTTTTTGCCGTCTTCATCATAATAAATCCAGGTGCCGGATTTATTCCCATCGACATACTTGCCCCTGGTCTTCAGGTTCCCGTTCTGCCAGTATTCTTTGTATTCACCTTGGTATTTGCCCATAACGAAGGTGCCTTCGCTCATTTTTTCCCCGGTTTCATACCATGTGGTAAAAGGGCCGTTAGGTAGTCCGTTCATGAAAATATATTCGGCCGTCACATTCCCGTTTTGATAGAACCACTTGGCTATGCCGTTTTTCACCCCGTTGAGGTAATGAAAAGTTTGCTGGGGTTTGCCGTTGGTATAGTAATCCGTTTTTATTCCGTTCAGTTGGCCGTCCTTGTAATATTCAATGCCTTTCAGGCGCCCGTTGGAATCGTATTTCCGGACCCATCCGTTCAGTTGGTCATTGCGGTAATGTTCTTCACGGGTTATGATGCCCCTTTGGTTCACTTTCAGCAAGAGTCCGTCCAGCTTGCCCTCGCGATAGGTGGTGTATTGCACGGGAGCCCCGTTGGTGTTGTACTCCACCCAGGAACCGTTCTTCACTCCGTTTTTAAATTCCTGGTGGGCTATGAGCATCCCGGCATCGTTATACAAGTCCTGGTATATCACGGCCGGATCGTGCGGATCGGTCTGGCGGATGGTGTCGCGCGCCACCGTGGGCTGGGCTTTGGCATTGATAAATGAGAACCCGATCAATGTAATCATCAGTAATTTTCCCTTCATAGCCATCAGTTTATTTTGGTGAAACCATACAATGTCAAGAAAAAAGACTGCAAGCCTGTAAGCCGGGTTCTGTATTCCGCCCTGGGGCGGAATCCCTGTCATTTATCTGGAGCAGCGGTTGCCCGCTGCTGCTCGCGGCCTACCCGTTGCGTCTCCGGTTCAGGAGTTGAACGAGCCATTCTCCTGCTGCCTTTCCGGCAGCAAACGCAACTTACTTGGCCTTGCAACCCGCAAGGTTTACCCGGACCGGCTGTCACCAGCCGGTCCCGTGGGCTCTTATCCCACGTTTTCACCCTTATCCCGCCAAAGGCGGGACGGTTATTTTCTGTGGCACTGGCTGTCTCCGCA
Source organism: uncultured Chitinophagales bacterium (assembly GCA_964422925.1). GTDB lineage: Bacteria > Bacteroidota > Bacteroidia > Chitinophagales > S012-47 > CAYRDC01. The sequence continues at coordinate 106,706 of CAYRDC010000006.1, forward strand.
AAAAAGCGGATCCTCCGGTTGCCCGGAGTGCGGTGCTCTGCGTTGCCCGGACTTTCCTTCCGCCTTACGGCAGACGACAGGGCGGCTTGCAGTCAAAGATCTTAAACGTGCTAAATTACGACCATTGTATCAAAAAGTGGTCACTGAAGGAAAATTTCCGTGGCCCCAAAGCCGTATTTCGGGTGATATTCGTTCCGGTAAGGCAGGTCCGGGTAGGTTTCATCCAGGATTTCATGAATCTTATCCCGCAAAATCCCCTTTCCTTCCCCGTGAATGACAAACACGGAAGGTACGCCCACCTGCAAAGCCTCGTTGAGAAAACGTTCAAAACGGCTGAGCTGCAACGGCAGAATTTCCCCGGGCTGCAGTCTGGAAGGGTCTTTCACCAGTTTTTCAATGTGGAGGTCGAACTCCGGGTTGAAATGAGCCCGCCTGCTGACTATTGATTCCCGTTTTTTGCCAAAGTTGGCATCACTTTTTAATTTGAGCCCTGATTTTTCATCAGGGGTGATCCGGTGGGCACGCGGCAAATGATCATACAGCACATAGCGGACCGCTTCCCGGCCGGAAAGAACGGAGGGCCTTATTTTTTTGGCAAAAGAATCCACCCGCAGCTTCAGCTGCTTCTCAAAAGCAGGTTGAAGCCCCGGGACAGGTTCCGCCAGCCGGAAACGGCAGTCAAATTTCGGGGTGAAATTCAGGTCGTCATGCAGCAGGGTTCCCAGGTCCTGTTCAACGCCCGGGGCCAGGGAGAGCCGGCCGGATATCACGGTTTCACTGCCCACCAGGCAGGTGATTTCCGCTTCAATGGTCTGGGGGCTGTGGTTCAGCAGCCATACCTGCCAGGCATAAGGTGCCCCTTCCTCCGAGGTTTGCGGCAGGAACACCAGAATGATATGTCCGCCTGCTGTATTGGCCATTTTGCTCAAAGTTCCAAATTTTACCTTTCCCCTGCCAATGCCGCTGAATGAGTAATTTGCAGCCCTATGGAGCCGGTCACGCACAAAAAATGGCAACGCGCCCAGCGGGGCGAGTTGAACTGGTGGAAGCGTTACCTGAAGCGCAAGGATCCTTCCGATTATCTGGACTGGAAACTTGCTTACTGGAAAAAAGTATTATCGGAAGCGGAACTCGGGGAATTGAATGGTTTGAATGTGCTGGATGCCGGTTGCGGCCCGGCCGGAATTTTCATGGCGCTCCCCGGCTGCCGGGTGACCGCGGAAGATCCCCTGCTGGAGGAATATGCCCGCCACCTCAGCCATTTCCGGCCCGAAGCCTATCCCTGGGTGGAGTTCGTTAACCGGGCTTTTGAAGACTTCGACACTGAGCAGGATTTCGACCTGGTCTTTGCCATGAACGCCATCAACCACTTTCGCGATCTGGAAAAAAGTGTGCGGAAACTCTGCCGGCTCACCATGGCAGGCGGCCGGCTTGTGGTATCAGTGGATGCCCACCGTTTTGCCCTGCCCAAATACCTGCTCCGGTGGATCCCGGCAGACCGCCTACACCCGCACCAATACAGCGCAAAGGAGTATTCGGAAATGTTCATCTCGAGGGGATTGCCGCTTGTGAAGCATGTTGTCTTAAAAAACGGCCCTGTTTTCCGCTATGTGCTGATGGTGTTCCGGAAACCCGCATAAACAGCCGGATCCTGCCGGCTTAAAACATCAGCCAATGCCAGCGCAGACCATCCTGCGGGTTAAATTCCAGGGCTGGAGCTGGCACTTTAACGATACTGAGCACTTCCAACAGGGTCCGCTGCCAGGGTTTGCGCGTCCTTATCCGCGTCAGGTCAATATCAGGCGAAAGGAACCACTGGCGGTAGCGTGGAATATCGGTCCGGTCGATGATAAGGCCGGATTGCGGATCAATCCATTTATTTTCCAAGCCTCCGTACAGGCCTTCGGCCCCGTATCCCAAGGCCAGGTTCAGCCATTTGGGGAAACGGCTGGATTCCGGCAAGAAACTACCCGGATTCACCGACAACCAAATGGCAGTGGCGTTGTAGTCTTTCAACACCAATTCTGCCACGGTGGTGCCGTACAGTTCATCGACCCGGGGCTGTAAATCGGGAGGATAGCGGTGGGGTTGTACTGAAAGCTTTACACGGATGCGTTGTTGTTGCCATAACAGTTGCTGTCCCAGGCTAAGGCCGCTGCCCAACAGGTTAAATCCCAAATCGCCCCAGGAAGCGCCCCATTTGGCGGAGAAACCATCAAAGACCTCGATGGAACTCATCAACACCATGGAAGCGCCAAACCCTATCCAGGCGGCCTTGCGTTCCGGCAGGCCGGTCCAGCGGAACATACCGCGTGCCCAATTGCTGATGTAGTAACTGTTCAGCAGATGGCCGGCTTTGTCGATTTGCAGCCATTCCCTGGAATCGTCAAAAAAATGAAAGGAGCTTTTGTCAAACCCTGCGTACCAGTACTGGCTGAGCAGCACCATGGAGCCCGCAAAGCCGCCCCCCACGCTTCCGGAAACCAGCCATAAACGTTTCGGGTTTGTCTGTTCCGGGATATGCCAGAAACCGCTGGTGTCTTGCGATTGGCCCGGGATCGGGCCCACCAGCAACCCGGCAAAACATAAGGCCGTCCAGAAACGGATGGATTTCATAGGTCAGCCGAGCAGGGCTTTTTGGGTTTCCGCCAGGATATCCCGGGCCGTGTCCATATCCGGACCCTCGGCATACATGCGCAATACGGGCTCGGTTCCCGAAGGCCGGACCATCACCCAGCTTTCATGCGGCAAGTGAAATTTGAAGCCGTCAATGGTTTCCACGCGCAGGATCTCGTAAGGACCGAACCACTGGTAGCCTCCTTCGGCACAGCGGGCAATCACTGCCTGCTTGGCAGCCTCATCCAGGTGCAGGTCATCGCGGGTATATTTAAACGGTCCGACTATGTCATAAACTTCTTGCACCAGTTCGGATAGTTTTTTACCGGTAATGGCCATAAACTCCAGCAGGGTCAGGGCATCCCAAATGCCGTCCCGTTCCGGCAGGTGGCCTTTCAGGGCGATGCCGCCCGATTCTTCACCGCCCACCAGCACATCTTCCCGGATCATGCGTTCGGTAATGTATTTGAACCCAATTTTCGTGATTTCATAGTCCAACCCGTAGTGCCGGCAAAGTTTCTTCACTTTTTCAGTAAGCGAGAAGGCGGCAATAACTTTCCCGTCCATTTTCTTGTAATGGCGCAAATAATGGATCAGCAGCAGCATGACATGGTGCGAATCCACGAACCGGCCGTTTTCATCAAACATTCCGAGGCGGTCGGCATCCCCGTCTGTGGCGATGCCGCAGGTAAGATCCGGGTTATCTCGTACAGTCCGGGCCAGTTCCCGCAGGTTTTTTTCCAGGGGTTCGGGAGCCTGCCCCCTGAAAGACGGGTTTTCCTCACAATGCAGCAAGGTAGCCTCCGGTAAAATACGCTGGAATATACGCTGCCCTGCTCCGTACATGGCATCGTAGGCAATACCGATTCCGGCCTCCCGGATTAAATCCAGGTCAAAATGCGATTGTACCTGCTTCAGGTACATATCTTCAAGATCCACGAATTGCAACATGCCGCTGGTTTCGAAATCGGCCACAGTCCGGGTTGGAATTTCTGTATGTTCCGGTATCAGGGACTCCACTCTTTGCACATCAGCCGGCACAGAAGGCCCACCGAAGCCTGATTTCAGCTTAAAGCCATTATAGGCAGGCGGATTGTGGCTGGCAGTTATGATTACCCCCGCTCCGCAACCCAATTCCCGGGCACCCAGCGAAATCATTGGGGTGCTGACAAATCCCCGGGTCAGGTACACCTTCACACCCCTGGCACACAGCACCCGGGCCGTAACGTCCGTAAACAGCTTACCCCCGAAACGGCAGTCGTGCCCCACCACCACCGAAGGACTGTCCGATTGCTCCAACTGCCACAAGGCCGTGGCTTCGGCCACGCGGGCCACATTGGCTGTCGTAAAATCATCGGCAATGATAGCCCGCCAACCGTCCGTACCAAACCTGATTTTAGCCATAACGTGGATATTTTGGCTCCAAATTTAAGGATAAAGGGAAAGCTACCTATTCTATCCTTCTCCGGGATTTAACATTTCTTCAAAGAGGGTACTGTCCCAATTAATTAGTTTTGCTGCTCTTAAAAAGAGCGGGAAGTGCGGAAAATATGTTTGTTGACCATCCTGTTACCGATTTTCCTGACGGCCGAAGCCCAGCAAAAGCAAATCATCATCCGGCCGGCTGTATCGGATATTCAGATAGATGGATTACTGGATGAGCCGGCCTGGAAGGATGCTGCGGTAGCCAATTCGTTTTTTCAAAGCTATCCCAGCGACACCGGCCTGGCCAATTACCCAACGGAAGTCCGGATTACGCACGATGATGAAATGCTATACATCGGGGTTACCTGCTACCGCGATCCGGACATCAAATACTATATCGAAACCCTGAAACGGGACTTCAACTTCCGGGCAAACGATGCTTTTTTCGTGTTGCTGGACCCGTTCCGTACCCAGACCAACGCGTTCCTGTTTTCGGTAAACGCCTATGGAGCCGAAATGGAAGCGTTGATCAGCGGTGGCGGCAGCCGCCCGGACAAAGCCAATAAAAACTGGGACGATAAATGGTACAGCGCCACCAGGCGCTACCCGGACCACTGGTCTGCCGAGATGGCCATTCCGTTCAGCACCCTGCGGTTTGACGGCAGCTCGGATGAGTGGCTGGTGAATTTCGTACGCAATGATATCGGGCTGAACGAAATGAGCAACTGGTCATTCATACCCACCAGCCAGGCCGTGGAGAACCTGACCTATACCGGGCAAATGCGCTGGGAGCAAATGCCGCAAAAAACCAAAGCCAACATTGCTCTGATCCCCTACGGACTGGGCTCGCTCAGCGCTGATTTTGAAAATAACACCGGCACAACCCTGAAGGGAAATACGGGCTTGGATGCCAAAATTGCCGTAACGCCATCGCTGAACCTGGACCTTACCCTGAACCCGGATTTTTCACAGATAGAAGTGGATGAGCAGCAGGTGGACCTGACCCGTTTTGAACTGTTTTACCCGGAAAAGCGAACCTTTTTCCTGGAGAATTCCGATCTGCTCGAAGGATTGGGCATACTCCCAGCCCGGCCTTTCTTTTCCAGGCGGATCGGTTTGTACCGGGGTGAAACCGTACCGATCCTGGCAGGGGCCCGTTTGAGCGGAAACTTTAACGAAAACTGGCGCATCAATGCCCTGAGCATGCAGACGGCCCGGAAAGACAGCCTGAACCTGTTGTCGCAGAATTATTTTGCCGCTGCCCTGGAGCGGCAGGTGCTGGAACGGTCGCGGGTTACGGCATTCCTGGTCAACCGGCAGGCTTTCGATTCAAGCGGTGTATCGGCTTTGGATTTTAACCGGGTGGGCGGCCTGGAATTCAATTTCGTGTCCATAAATGGAGAATACACGGCCAAAACCTATTACAACCGGGCTTTTACGCCTGAAAACTTCCGGGATGCCGCCAGTACAGGCCTGATCACACGGGCCAATACAGACCACTACCGGGCGGTGGTTACCTGGGAATATATCGGGGAAAACTTTATCGCGGATATGGGGTTTGTGCCCCAAACCCAGCGATATAATCCGTTGGAGGATTCCGTGTACCGGGTCGGATATTACGCGTCCTTCCAGTTGCTTTCCCTGAAACTCTACCCCGGGGCTTCATGGCTCTATATGACCGGTCCGGAATACAATGGGTTCTACAACTGGGATCCAGAACTGCGCCTGACCGATTATAACATAAACCTGAAATGGTATGTCTGGTTCAATAACCGGAGTCGGGTTTCCCTGAATTATGAGCGCACGCTTACTACGTTGCTTTTCCCTACCGACATAACCGGCAGCCAGATCGGTTACCTGCCGGCAGGGGCTTACCATTACCAGGGAGTCAGCTTAAACTTCGGGACCAACACCGCCCTGCCTCTTTCAGGGAATGGCAATATTTCCTATGGTTCCTTTTACAGCGGAACCCGCCTGCGGCTGAAAGGGCAGTTGAATTACAAACTCCAACCCTGGGGCACCTTCTCGCTGAGCTGGGACCAGAACAAAATCGATTTCCCGGATTCTATAGGAGATGCCATGGTATTGCTCATCGGGTCGCGCATTGCACTGACTTTTTCCAAGAACATTTACTGGACCACTTTCCTGCAATACAATACACAGGAAGGCAATTTCAACATCAACAGCCGGTTCCAGTGGCGCTTCCGGCCCATGTCCGACATTTACCTGGTGTATACCGACAATTACTACGTGCCGGGGTTGGGCCCGAGAAACCGCGCACTGGTGCTGAAAGTGAATTACTGGCTGAACCTGTAAAAATGGCGCATGGACTTTCCACGCGCCATTTAAATTAAACTATTACGCAAATGTTTAGTTCACTGAAATTTGCTTCGAAATGCTTTGATCACCTGACTGGATTATGAGAAAATAGTTTCCGGCTTTCAGATCAGACGGTAGTTTGTAATCAAGGTTCCCTCCCGAAAATTTACCATAGTTTCTGAGATCGATAAACTTTCCGCTATTATCGAACAATAAAATACTCAAGGGTGCCTCTTCTGTCATTTCCAGTTCCACCCGAATGAATCCATGCCCGGGATTTGGAAAGACATACACGGAAGACTCACGTACAGGGTGAAGCTCTGTTTTCACGCACTGGTTCAGATAATCGGTCACTGCTTTGTTAATGGTCGTGTTCTTCAGCGCTTCATTAAGATCAATTGATTCTCCTGATGCGAGAGGAGGAATATCACCGGTAATAACACCGCGCTCCATTGAGATGGTCTGCACTGACCATACATTAACAATCTTCCCTGAATCATCCACATCAGCCACATATACCAACACAACGTATTTATCACCTTTAACTCCTAAAATATGCGCCAAAACTTTAGTGGAAGAAAAAGCGCAAATTGACAGTAACATTGCGAGGAAAAACAAATTAATCCGTTTCATGGCTAACCTGTTTTAGGTAATGCTGCTCTAAATATACAAAAAAAAGTTATTCCACCGGCTTCGCGAACAGATTTTATTCTTGCTGCCCTGTAACGGGCGTTACAATACCCGGTGGGGAGGGCCTGAACTGTCCGGATACCTTTTTATTTAATCCCGAGAAAATCCTTGATCTGGCTGAAATAGGCGTCCTTGTCTGCTTCGAGGTTGCCGGTATTGGTTTCGGACGACACGGTGTACAGCCGGGTTTTGCGTTTTTTGATCTGGGCCAGGGCCTGCACATCGGCCAGGGTAATGACGGGGTCGCCCGTGCTGGCAATCAGCAGGATGCCTTTCAGGTGATCGCCTCTCTGGGCCAGGGCAAATTCGGGTTCCATATATACCTTGTCATATCCCAGCGGGATCAGGATTTTTTCATTCTTAACCTCCTGCCAGCGGGTTTGCACTTTGGTTAAGGTAGCATAGGGCCCGTCAGCGATCACGTAACCCACTTCCTCGCGGTTGGCCGCCACGGCCAGGCTCAGCCCGGCCCCGATGCCTACACCGTACATATCAACCGAGAAAGTGGCTTTGTACTTGCGCATCCAGTCGAGGGCCGCGGTGATGTCGCGCGCAAACTGGGCATAAATGTAAAAACGGTTGCTAATATGGAACTCATCGCTGGTGCCGTAGCCCCGGTAATCGTACATCAGCACATAATAACCGAGGGATACGAAATTGGAAACATATTCCAGGTAATCCTGCATATTGCCATCCCCGGCATGGCTGAAGACAACCGCTTTTTTGGATTTTTTGTCCAGGGGTTTCAGCCACCAGCCGGTAAGGGTAAGATCGTCTTCAGTCTTGATTTTCACTTCCTCATATTCCATCCCGAAGTCCTCCGGGGTAAAATCGTAGCCGCGCTGGGGATTCAATGCCTGCAAGGGCAGAGTAGCCGTCCACGACAGAAATACCATTAACAACCGTATCATAAGCACAGGATTTAGCCGCAATAAAATTAATGAAAAACTGATTGTGTGCCGGGCCACAGGAAAAACCCTGTGCAGTGAAGGCTACAATTGCCAAACACGGTGGGAAAAAGCAGGCACCCGCGGCAACGGAATCAGCCATTTCCATTCGCTGATTGTCTATTTTCGCAGGGAGAACGCTTATGAAAGACGACTACCGCCATAAGGGTCTGCGCAGAAAACTGGTGCAGCTACTTGAAGAGAAAGGAATCAGCAATAAAAAGGTACTGGAAGCCATCAATGCCGTACCCCGCCATGTCTTCATGGACAAAGCTTTTTTGAAATTCGCTTATGAAGACAACGCCTTTCCCATCGGGGAAGGGCAGACCATCAGCCAGCCGTACACAGTGGCCTATCAAACCCAGTTGCTGGACCCGCAGCCTGATGACATCGTGTTGGAAATCGGCACCGGTTCGGGTTACCAAGCGTGCGTGCTGGCCGAAATATGCAGCAAGGTGTATTCCGTGGAACGGCTGCGCAAGCTTTACACGCAGGCCAAGAACATAATCAAGGACCTCGGATACAAGAATATCAAGACCTTTCACGGTGACGGCTACCAGGGTCTGCCTGCCTTTGCCCCTTACGATAAGATCCTGGTGACCGCAGCGGCTTCCTATATCCCCGATGCGCTGAAGGGACAGCTAAAACCCGGGGGCAAGCTGGTAATCCCCGTTGGTACTGACAAGCTTCAGGTTATGGTGCGGGTCACCCGCCTGGAGGAAGGCTTCGAGGAAGAGCGTTTCGATCATTTCAAGTTTGTGCCTTTCCAGCACGGCAAGGTAATGTAGCCCTACCCTGATTTGCGGAGCCGGTCGAGGTTACGTTTTTCTTCGCGTTCGCGGATGCTTTGCCGCTTATCGTATTTGCGCTTTCCCCGTGCCAGGGCAATTTCCATTTTGGCCCAGCCCCGTTCGCTGATAAACAACCGCATGGGGATGATGGTATAACCTTTTTCCCGGTTTTTCAGCTCGAGTTTGCGGAGCTCTTTCTTTTTGAGCAACAGTTTCCGTTCGCGGCCTGGCTCATGATTATTGTGCGAAGCTTGCGGGTACTCCGCGATGTGGATGTTTTTAACCCACAGCTCACCGTTTTTGAAATAGCAATACCCTTCCCCAATGCTGGCTTTCCCGGCCCGGACCGATTTAATTTCGGTACCGGTCAGGACAATGCCGGCCGTATAGCGCTCCACCCACTCGAAATCGTAGGCAGCGCGCCTGTTTTTGATTTGTATGTTTTTTTCGGCCATTGGGAATCAGGATTTCAGGCTGTCGAACAGCTGGTTCAGCTCAGTTTTCTTTAATATGCGTTGATCCTGCAGGCCGCGGGCAATGAGCCGGGTTCCGGCCAGTGCTTCAAAACGGCAGCGGATACGGGTTCCTTCAATGGATTCGATGATTGCCGTAATCCGTATTTCTTGGCCCACCAGGGCAGGCGCCAAATGCTCGATATGGAGCATGGTGCCGATCCCTTCTTCATCGGGTTCTTTCATATCAAGGGCAAACTGGCGGCAGGCCCACTCTACATCCCGGGCCAGGGCAAAGGTAGCGTACACGGGGTGCACCTCCTCCGTAGCAAAAGCTGCAGTGTCGTCCTTGCTTACGGTTACTGTAATGGTCTTCCGGTCGCCCGGTTGAAAATGCGTGTACATCTCCGGTTTTTCAGGGAGGCAAAGTTAAGAGGATTGTGCCAAAGGGCTGACCCCGGTCAGCAATCCGGCCAGCGAGGCCGGCCATTGTCAGGCTGCAAAGCGGCCGATGGAAAGCAAAACCAGGGTGCAGGCTTCCACCACTTCAATCCCGTTAGCGCGCACCAGGTCTTCCAGTACTTTGTTTTCCGTCCCGGGGTTAAAAATAACACGCCTGGGCTTCAGCGAAAGAATATAATCGTAAAGAGGCGGCTGGCGGTCGGGCCGGACGTAAAGGCTTACCGTATGGACATTGTCCAGAGCCGGTTGTCCGGTCAGAATAGGAACCTCGCCTATGCTACCCTCGTGCAGGCCTATTGCCACTATGGGGAATCCGTATTCCTTCAACCGCAGGACGGCTTGGTGGGAGTAGCGCTCGGGGTTGGTAGACGCACCGATAACAACAGTTTTGAAATCATTCATTGGGCAGTTCTTTCCGGATTCTATCGAAAAACCTTCTTGTTTAACGGGAAAACGCAACGGAAGGTTTCTGTCATGCCAGCATGGTGACCGGTTCTTCGAGCATGGATTTGAAGGTCTGGAGAAAGCGGGCCCCTGTAACGCCATCCACCAGCCGGTGGTCACACGAGAGCGTTACCTTCATCATGTGGCGGTTAACCAGCTGTCCGTCTTCCAGGGCCGGCACTTCGCGGATCTTGCCAACGGCCATAATACACGCATCGGGCGGATTGATGATGGCAGTGAATTCATCAATGTCAAACATCCCGAGGTTGGAAATGCTGAAAGTATTCCCGGAATATTCTTCAGGGTCAAGCTTACGGTCGCGGGCGCGCTGGGCAAGGTCCAGGGCCTCGGAGCTGATCTGGGTCAGGGTTTTCTGGTCGGCAAAGCGGATAACCGGGACGATGAGGCCTTCTTCCACCGCCACGGCAATGCCAATATGGACATGATGATTGTAACGAATGGCATCGCCCAGCCAGCTGCTGTTGACAGCCGGGTGTCGAAGCAAAGCCAGGGCTGCGGCTTTAACCAGGAAATCGTTGACCGAAATCCGGACTTCCGCGTTTTCGTTGATCTGTTGGCGCGCTTCCATAACGCGATCCATGCAGATATCCATGGAAAGGTAGTAATGGGGCGCCCCGAATTTGCTTTCGGCCAGCCTGCGGGCAATGGTTTTACGCATTTGGCTTACCGGTACGTCCTGCCACGACTCCTTACCTGAAGGAACTGGTCGATACACCGGGGCAGCAGGCTGGGTGGCTGGCTGAGTGGCCGGCTCAAATTGTTCTACATCGCGTTTAATGATCCGGCCCTGGTCTCCGCTGCCATTGATGCGGTTGAGGTCTATACCTTTTTCAGCAGCCAGTTTCCGGGCCAGCGGAGAGGCTTTTATGCGCTGCCCGGCCGGAGCAGGAGCCGGAGCAGGCGAAGCTGCCGTAGTTTCTTCTTTGGCGGCCGGCTCATCCCCTGATTCGGCTGCTTTTTCTGCCTTAACCGGTTCGGTGGCACGGGCTTCCGCAAGAGCTGCCTGATAATCTTCCCCCGCCTCCCCGATAACAGCCAGAACGGCTTCCACGGGCACGGCTTCGCCTTCCGCCACCCCTATATAAAGAATGGTCCCTTCCTGGAAACTTTCAAATTCCATGGTGGCTTTGTCGGTCTCAATTTCAGCGAGCAGGTCTCCGCTCTCAACTTTATCGCCAACCTTGACGTGCCACTTCACGATCACCCCTTCCTCCATGGTGTCGCTCATGCGGGGCATACGGATTACTTCAGCCATTTACCTGTGTTTTAAGGGCTTATAATATTAATCGGGACAGGACTGCAACGGGTTCCCTATTTTTTCCGGCCGTGCAAAATTACGGGATTTTTTTGTGGGATCGGAATCCCCCGCCATGAAACCAGGACCCCAAAATACACACTGACCGTTTAATAATTAAACAAAGTCTCCAGGTCAACCTCTTCGAAATCGCCCAGGGATTTCAGATAATCCATATCCACGAGATCGCGGTTGCCGATCACACAATAGACATATTTTTTACCCTTGATGTGCTTGTCGAAGAAAGCCTGCAGGTCGTCCAGGGTCGCCTGTCCGGCCAGTTTGTAAATATCCTGACGGATATCATGGTCAATACCCATTTTTTCCGCTTTCAGGTAATCCCAGAAAATATCGGTCTTGGTAATACGGTTGGTTTCAATGTTTTTCATAACCGATTCGCGGGCTGACTCGAACTGCTGATCGGCATGGGGCATATTGTTTAACAACTCCAGGACTGCCGGCATCGCATCGGGGAGCTTGTCGTTCTGGGTTCCCACGTAGCTAAAGAAATAATGATGCTTTCCGGGTTCACCCGGTGAGATAAATGCGCAATAAGCGGCATAAGCCAGTGCCCGGGCTTCACGGATGTCCTGGAAAAATATGCTGCTCAACCCGCTGCCAAAATAATTGTTGAACAACCGGGCATAAGGTATGTTGCTCACATCAAACAGCTCGTCCCGGGCGACCAGCAACAACTCCACCTGCACCATATCATAGTTCACAAACAGTACTTTGTTTTTAACAATGGGCGGTTCAGGGTATTTCTTACGTGGCGGAGCCTGTTTGAAACGGACCGGTACGGTATGGAAACGGTCAAGGACATTGCGTACCTGTTCCGGGCTGCGGGTGCCATAGTAAAGAATCCGGTGCTTGTAATTTACCAGGTTATGGATGAGGTCAACCAGTTCCTGCGGGTCAATAGACCTTAATTCCTTTTCAGAAATAATGTCCCGGAAGGGGGAATCCTCTACATGCTGGGCATAGTTGAAAAGTGCCCCATAGAGTATCTGATTCTTGTTATGTTTGTTGTTTTCCCGTTCCTTGAGTTTGCCGTCCACCATGTCCTCGTAGGCCTGTTGGTTTGGCTGTACATGGCGTAGGACATGTTCAAGCAATTCAATGCCTTTTTCCATGTTTTCCTCCAGGCCGGAAAGGGAAACATAAATCCGGTCTCGCCCGGTGCTTACATCCATGCTCAGGCCCAGTTTGAAAAATTCTTCCTGCAATTGCCGGGCGGTATACTTATCCGTACCGAGGTAGGGCAGGTATTCCACGGCCAGGGCCAATTTTTTGTCATTATCCTTTCCCAGGTCAAGCACATAATACAACTCGAAAAGCTGGTTGGTCGTGTTCGGGATATAGTAAAACTCCATACCTGAGTTAAGCGGATAACGCTGAAGATCTTTCCGGTAATCCACAAACACCGGGCTTAACCGCTGGGAAGTCATTTGATAGAACCGGGTGGCAAAATCGGATTGCTGATCGCGGTTGAGCATCAACGGGGTGATTTCGGGTTTCTCCAGCAACAGTTTATTCTTGTTTTCGCCCTGCCGTTTGTACACGATCACGTAATTATTTCCATAGTGCTTTTTGGCGAAATCCACGATATCCTGTTTAGTGATTTTTTCCAGTTCATTGATCTCGTTGATGTAGTCAGGCCAGGGAGTTCCCATAATGAAGGCATCGACCATCATGGAAGCGCGCGCACTGTTACTTTCCATTTGGCGCATAAGATCGAGCTTCAGGTTGTTGACAGCCGCTTTTACCAGCCATTCCTCAAAATCACCGTTTTTGAGTTTTTCTATTTCGGCCAGCAGGAGGTCGCGCACATCGTCCAGGGTTTGTCCTTCGCGGGGCGAACCACTGAAAATGTGGAGGGAATAATCGCGCAGACGGTAGGCATAGGTCCAGGCATTGAGTACCTTCTGGTCCTGCAAAAGATCAATATCCACCAGCCCGGCCTGCCCGTTGTTCAATATGGCATTAATCAAATCTATCATTTGGGATTCTTTTGAATTAAACCCATCCATTCTCCAGGCCAGCACCACCTGGGGCGCCTGCGGACCCCAAACTTCCGCTTTAATGGGTTTTTTGATCTTCTTTTCTTTCGGGAATGTGCGTTCGCTTACTTCACCTGGTTTGAGCTTCCCAAAATATTTATTGATTACCTGGATGGCTTCATCGGGGTTCAGGTCTCCGGCCAGGCAGATAGCCATATTGTTCGGAACGTAGTATTTATCGAAAAACTCATGGATCTTGACCATGGAAGGATTTTTCAGGTCTTCCCCCCGGCCGATGGTCGTGTGCGTACCATAACCATGCTTTTTAAAAGCTGTTTTAAACAATGTCTGCCAGAGCTGGGTCATATCATTGTCCTGGCCGCGGTTAAACTCTTCAAATACCGTTTCCAGCTCTGTATGGAAAAGACGCAGCACCAACTGGCTGAAGCGTTCACTTTCGAGGAAAGCCCATTTCTCCAGTTCATTGGACGGGATATCGTTGATGTACACCGTGCGCTCATCGCTGGTGTAGGCATTGGTGCCGGTAGCTCCTATGGATGAAACCATTTTATCGTACTCGTTGGGGCAGGCATATTGCGCGGCCACACCGGATAAGCTGTCAATCTGGTGGTAAATGGCTTTTTTCTTTGCCTCGTTTTTTTCGTTCCGGTGTTGCTCGTAGAGGTTAGAAATCTGTTGCAGCAGTTTTTGTTCTTCCGGCCAGTTTACGGTGGCAATTTGGCTGGTGCCCTTGAACATCATGTGCTCCAGGTAGTGGGCCAGCCCGGTGGCATCATCCGGGTCATAGGTGGAGCCTGCCCTGACAGCGATCAGGGTTTGAATGCGCGGCTCGTCATGATTCACCGATATATACACTTTAAGACCATTGTCGAGCGTATAGATCCGCACATGCATGGGATCGTTTTCAAAAGATTGGTAAGGGATCGATTGTGCGGCCAGGTGAGCCACTGTACCGGCTGCCAGCATCAGGGCCAGACCTGCTTTCAACATTAATTGTTTCATGGTTAAATGGCTGGTTTTATAGTTCAAGATCGAGATTCAGCGTGTCTTTCAGGTGTTGAATCGCGGGGTTTTTCTTTTTAAGAAATTCAAAGCGTTGTTGCGGGGTATAGGGTTTGGCTGCGTCATAGGACTTGCGAAGCTTTTCATCCACAAAGATTTCCAGTTCAAAAGTTGTCATGCCCATGCTTTCAGCCAGAAAATTTTTCACCCGGCTTATATTCTCAGTCATCAGGATTTTTTCCAGGTCATTCAGAACCGGGAATCGGATGCGGTTTTTGTCTTCTTCCACCGCTGGTTCGAAGCGTCTCATTATGGAAGCCAGGGAAGGTTTCCCGATGCTGTCCATTTTGGCAGCGCACTGTTTCCAGGCGTGAAGATAACCTGACAAGCCGGGAGCCGGAAGGTCGTTAACATTTTTTACAGATTCAGCAGAAGCCGCTTCCGGTGCTGTGCCTGTTTCGGAAGACTTTTTTTCATGGGTTTTGGCTGCTCCCCGGATCAAATCGCCTCCAAAAAAGGAAGGACCGCTGGGAGTCACGGGAACAGTCTCCGGCTTTTTGCCTTCTGGCACCACAACGGTTTTATCAAACTTTCGGGCGATTTCTTCCCTGGGTTCCTGCACTGTCCGCGTTTCCGCAGTGACGGCCGGTTTGGATGCTGTTTCCGGGTCCCAATTTTTTTCCAGGCTCAGGCTGGCCGGGGTTTCAGGCTTTTTTTTTACGGGATCATTACCCGGGCGAAAAAGCATACCCATCCGGAGGAGGGCCAGTTCGGTATGAAGGCGTTTGTTGTTGCTGGCTTTATAGGTTTGCTCAAACTGGTTCAGCAATTCAAGGGAAGCAAATATCTGGCGCTCTTCCAGGGCGGTGGCCTGCTCGCGGTAGCGACCGGTTAGAGTTTCCGGCACTTCCAGCAGGGAAAGGGTCACTTCCGTCCGGCTCATAAGAAGGTCGCGCAGGTGTTGCGACAAACCGGCCATCACCAGGTCGCCCTCAAACCCCCTGCGAATAATCTCATCGAGCAATACCATTAACCCTGTAATGTCACCCTGCGATGCCAGTTCGGTGAGCCGGAAATAATAATCGTAGTCGAGCACATGAAGGTTTTCCGATACCACATCCCGGGTGATCTTTCCTTCTCCGAAACTGACAACTTTGTCGAAAACAGACAGGGCGTCCCGCAGCGCGCCATCTGCTTTTTGGGCAATAATGTGCAGGGCTTCGGTTTCATACTCAAACCCTTCGCTGTCTGCCACTTTTTGCAGGTAGGCCACGATATCGCTTACGCTGATGCGGTTAAAATCAAAGATCTGGCAGCGGCTCAGGATAGTGGGAATGATCTTGTGCTTTTCGGTGGTAGCCAGGATAAAGACCGCGTGGGCGGGAGGCTCTTCCAGAGTCTTGAGAAAGGCATTAAAAGCCTGCTGGGTGAGCATATGCACCTCGTCAATAATGTAGATCTTGTACTGGCCTTTTTGCGGCAGGAAACGGACCTGTTCAATCAGGCCGCGCATTTCATCCACCGAATTGTGGGAGGCCGCATCCAGTTCATGTACATTGAAGGAAGCCGATTCGTTGAAGGAGCGGCAGGAATCGCACTTTCCGCAAGGTTCCGGTCCCGGTTCGGGCGATTCACAATTGAGCACCCGGGCCAGGATGCGCGCGCAGGTGGTTTTGCCTACCCCCCTCGGGCCGCAAAATAAAAATGCCTGCCCCAGCTGATTGTTTTTTATCGCGTTTTGCAGGGTGCGGGTTACATGCTCCTGCCCCACTACCCCGGCAAACCGTACCGGACGGTATTTCCGCGCACTGACTATATAAGGTTGCGTTTCAGACATAATTCTATCCCGTAGCAAATTTTCTAAATTTTATTGACTTGCCCGCTATGTAGGAGGCATAAAAAAGCCCGGGCAAGTAAAAACCCGGGCCTTATTGTTATCCTTAATCATCCTTATACCTTTGGAATCAGGTGAAATTCACTTTTATCTTCATCCTCAAACCACAGTTCATCTTCCATTAATTTGAGAATAGTAACCACCCCGTCAAAATCGTCCATATCGTAATCGAACCGGATCTGAGTGTTGTTGTTGATAAATTCCCAGGTGCCATTAGTACTGATAGTAAAGGGTGTGCCTAAAACATCAATCACAAAGGAAAGTTGAGCGGTGCCTTCCTTACTCATAAACAATTCGAAGTTCTGGAAATTATTGCTCATATCCTGGCCTGTACTGTCCACGGCCGAAGCTATGGTCCAGGTATTGGCAACCCGTTCAGTCTTGGATTTCAGGCTAAACATGGGGCCGTACTGGTACTTCTTACAGCTGTTTAGTAAAACGCTTCCGACCAGTAGCAAGGTTAAAACGGCAATGGTTGATTTTTTCATGGTCTTTTGATTTTAGGTTGTTCGCAAAGTTTGCAATACATACGCAGTGTACTGGTGTATTATTGTTCAAAGCTATAAAATATCCCAGCCAATATCTTTCCGGTAATATTTTCCTTCAAACTGGATTCTTTCCGCATTTTTCAGGCTTTGTGCCAGCGCCTGTTCCGGGGTTTTGGCCAGGCTGGTTACAGCCAACACCCTGCCCCCGTTGGTAAGCAAGCGGTTTTTATCATTTCTTCGGGTTCCGGAATGAAAAATGACACTGCCCTCAACCGTTTCCAGACCATTGATCACTTTGCCCTTTTCATAGCTGCCGGGATAACCACCACTGACCAGCATTACCGTGGTGCAAGCCAGCGTATCGAGCTCCAGCCGGTATTGGTCAAGGGTTCCATCCACCATATTAATAAAGGCTTCCGCCAAGTCGGACCGGATCAAGGGAATCAGCACTTCGGCTTCCGGGTCGCCAAAGCGACAGTTATATTCTATTACATGGGGATCGCCCGCCACATTCATCAGCCCGAAATAGAGAATACCTTTGTACACCAGCCCGCGATCAGCCAGCCCCCGGATCGTTGGCTCCACGATGCGTCCGGTTATCTTGCGCATAAAAGCCTCATTCGCGAAAGGCACAGGCGTAACGGCCCCCATGCCTCCGGTGTTCAGGCCGGTATCCCCTTCGCCAATCCGCTTATAATCTTTGGCAGGCGTCAGGAGCCGGTAATTTACCCCATCGGTCATGGCAAAAACTGAAACTTCGATCCCCTGCAGGAATTCTTCGATGACCACCGTATGCCCGGCCGCT
Organism: uncultured Chitinophagales bacterium; assembly: GCA_964422925.1. Classification (GTDB taxonomy): domain Bacteria; phylum Bacteroidota; class Bacteroidia; order Chitinophagales; family S012-47; genus CAYRDC01. The sequence goes on from CAYRDC010000006.1 coordinate 124,377, forward strand.
CCGAATTTTCCCTGCAGCATAGCGCGGAATTCTTCAATGGCCTGTCCGGTGTCCTGGCAAATCAGCACCCCCTTTCCGGCCGCCAGACCATCCGCCTTGAGGACTACCGGGGGTTCCAGCCCTTCCAGGTAGCGAACCCCCTCTTCAATTTCTTCTACGGAAAAAGCCTGGTACCGGGCCGTGGGGATGTCCAGTTCCTGCATGAATTGCTTGGCAAAAGACTTGCTTCCCTCGAGGCGGGCAGCAGCAGCCGATGGGCCACATACGCGGATATGTTCAAGTTCCGGGCGCCCGGTAAAATAGTCATACAACCCGCTGACCAGGGGCGCTTCCGGCCCCGGAATGATCATTTCAATGTTTTTTTCCAGGGTAAAACGCGCCAGTGCGTCAAAATCCAGCGGATCCAGGGCAATGTTCTCACCGCATTCAGCTGTGCCGGCATTGCCCGGGGCGATATACAGGTTTTTGCACAATGGGCTGCGGCTGATGTGCCATGCCAGGGCATGTTCCCTTCCTCCGCTGCCAAGTATCAGTATATTCATTGCTGTACTCATTTTGTCTGTTGTCAGAACCAAACGTTCCCGGCTGGCTTTCGCACGTGGGATGATGGGCTAAAAATACACATTCAGTTAGCTATTGAAACCGGCTGGCGGTAAAAGAGGTTATCCACATATTCTCCCAGGGCTGACACTTTGGCATATCGAAGGGCAAATTCGATGATTTCGGGGTCCTGAACAGCAATTAGTATTATTTTTGTTGCCAGGGGGCAATACATTTACCAAGCAAGATACATTTCTATGGCCAATATCATCACAGGGGCAATCAGCAAACTTTTCGGGGGCAGCAAATCGGAAAGGGACATTAAGAAGATTATGCCGTTGGTGGAAGCTATAAACCGGCATTACAAATCGCTCAAAGAACTCAGCAACGATGCCCTGCGGCAAAAAACCCAGGAATTCCGGAAAATCATCCGGGAAAGGCTTAGCGATGTCCAGGCGGAAATTGATCAGTTGAAAGCCCGCGGGGAAGATCCGGAACTGACCATTCCCGAAAAGGAAGAAATCTATGCAGAACTGGACAAGCTGGATGAACAAAAGGATGAGAAGCTGGAAGAAATCCTGGATGAACTCCTGCCCGAAGCATTTGCCGTAGTGAAGGAAACGGCCCGCAGGTTTAAGGAAAACGAACACCTTGAAGCCACAGCCACTGAACTGGACCGGCAACTGGCAGCCAAATTCGATCATATCCATATTCAGGGTGATAAGGTAATTTATGATAATAAATGGAATGCCGGAGGCATACAGGTGACCTGGGACATGGTGCATTATGATGTGCAGTTAATCGGTGGCATTGTGCTGCACCAGGGCAAGATTGCGGAAATGGCCACGGGCGAAGGAAAAACCCTGGTGGCCACCCTGCCGTCTTACCTGAACGGCCTGGCAGGCGAAGGCGTTCATATCGTAACCGTAAACGATTACCTGGCCAAACGTGATAGCGAGTGGATGGGGCCTATCCTGAACTTCCTCGGCCTGACGGTCGACTGCATCGACAAATCCAAGCCGCATTCCCCGGAGCGCAAGGCTGCCTACCAGGCCGATGTCACCTACGGAACCAATAATGAATTCGGTTTCGACTACCTGCGGGACAACATGGCCCATTCACCGGAAGACCTGGTGCTGCGCAAGTTCCACTACGCTATGGTGGACGAGGTGGACTCGGTGCTGATTGACGATGCCCGGACCCCGCTCATCATTTCCGGCCCGGTGCCCAAAGGCGAGCAGCAGGAGTTTTACAACCTGAAACCGAGGATCGAAAAACTGGTGGAAGCCCAGCGCAAAGTGGTCAGCAACTGCCTGCTGCAGGCTAAAAAACTGATCGAGGCCGGAAAAGCCGGTGAAAAAGACGGGGGCCTCTACCTCCTGCGCGCGCACCGCGGCCTGCCCAAAAACAAAGCGCTGATCAAGTATCTGAGTGAAGAAGGCATTAAACAGATTTTGCTGAAAACCGAAGCCTATTACCTCAGGGACCAAGCCAAAGACATGCCCCTGGTGGATGAAGAGCTTTACTTCACCATTGACGAAAAAAACAACCAGGTTGAACTGACCGATAAAGGGCTTGACCTGATCACCCAGGCCGGGGAGGAAAAAGACTTTTTCGTATTGCCGGATGTAGGTTACCAGATTGCGGATATAGAAAAATCCGACCTCAGCGATGAAGAAAAACTCGCCAAAAAGGATGCGGTGTTTCAGGATTATGCCATCAAATCCGAACGGGTGCACAGCATTCAGCAGCTTCTGAAAGCCTATACCCTGTTCGAAAAGGATGTGGAATATGTGGTCATGGACGGGCAGGTAAAGATCGTAGACGAGCAGACAGGCCGGATTATGGAAGGCAGGCGGTATTCCGATGGGCTGCACCAGGCTATTGAAGCCAAAGAAAACGTAAAGGTAGAAGCTGCCACCCAGACCTTTGCCACGGTTACCTTACAGAATTTTTTCCGCATGTACCACAAGCTGGCCGGTATGACCGGTACGGCTGAAACCGAAGCGGCTGAATTCTGGGAAATTTACAAACTGGATGTTGTTGTCATTCCCACCAATGTCCCGGTCATCCGCAAGGATATGGAAGATTTGGTGTACCGGACCAAGCGTGAGAAATACAAATCGGTGATTGATGAAATTGAATCATTGCGTAATGCCGGTCGTCCTGTATTGGTGGGCACCACCTCAGTGGAAGTTTCTGAATTGCTGAGCCGCATGCTGAAGTTGAAAGGCATTCCGCACAATGTGCTGAACGCCAAGCAGCACCAGCGGGAAGCCCAGATTGTGGCTGAGGCGGGGCAAGCCGGCCAGGTAACCATTGCCACCAACATGGCCGGCCGTGGTACGGACATCAAGATCAGCCAGGAAGTAAGGGAGGCAGGAGGCCTGGCCATTATCGGAACGGAACGCCATGAATCAAGGCGGATCGACCGGCAGTTGCGCGGGCGGGCCGGAAGGCAGGGAGACCCGGGCAGTTCACAATTTTACGTATCGCTCGAAGATGACCTGATGCGTTTGTTTGGTTCCGAACGCATCGCCAGGGTAATGGACCGTATGGGATACAAGGAAGGGGATGTGATCCAGCATTCCATGATTACCAAAAGTATCGAGCGGGCGCAAAAGAAAGTGGAAGAAAACAACTTCGGTATCCGCAAGCGGCTGATCGAGTATGACGATGTGATGAACTCACAGCGTGAACTGATTTACAGGCGTAGGCGGCATGCCTTGCTGGGCGAACGCTTAAGCGTGGACATCCAGAATACTTTCTATGACCTGATTGAAGCCTTGGTGCAGGACCAGCAGGATGCCCAGGATTATGAAGGATTACGGATGGACGCCCTGCGGATCCTGTCGCTGGAATTGCCTTTCGATGAAGCCGAATTCCTCAAAGGGAATCCCTACGACCTTGCCCAGGCACTGTACGACCGGGCTACGGAATTTTATGCCCGCAAATGCGAAGCTATTCGGAAAATGGCTTTCCCGGTGTTGGAAAACATCTACCAAACCAGGCGCGACACAGTGGAATACGTGGCTATCCCCTTTACGGACGGCAAACGTATGATCAACACCAAAACCAGCCTGCAACTGGCTCATGAGACCCGGGGTGAAGAAGTGGTCAGAAGTTTTGAAAAAACCATAGTGCTGGCCATGATTGATGAAGCCTGGAAAGATCACCTCCGGCAAATGGACGATTTAAAACAATCGGTTCAGGCAGCGGTGTACGAACAAAAAGATCCTCTGCTCATTTACAAGTTTGAAGCCTTCGAATTGTTTAAAACCATGCTCCACGAGCTGAATAAAGACATCACGAGCTTTCTCTTCAAAGGCAATATCCCGATACAGCAGGGGGCCCGGGTGGAACAGGCCCGCGAGGAGCGCCACGACCCCACAGCCGGCCTGAAGACCAGCCGGGAAGATGTGCTGGCAGACCCGACCCGGCAGGCTGCCATGAATGCCGGGCAACCCAGAAAACAGGAACCCGTGCGCGTGGAAAAAGTGGGGCGCAATGACCCCTGCCCCTGCGGCAGCGGGAAAAAATATAAAAAATGCCATGGAGCGCCCACCCGGGTAAATCCATAAGGTTTATAAACTTGCAGTCAATCTCCAACCGCCATGGATATTATATTTGAAAATACAGAGGAATCAGCTCTTGGCATTGCCCGGAAAATTGAGCATACCCTCCTCCGGCCCGATGCCCGTCTGGAGGAAATAGAAACACTTTGCCGGGATGCTATCGATCACCGGTTTATCGGAGCCTGTGTACCCACGTATTTTGTGCCACATGCCCATAAGCTGCTGGAAGGCACCGAAGTAAACCTGGTCACGGTAATCGGGTTCCCCTACGGCTATTCCCCGACCAACGTGAAAGTAGCCGAAGCCCGCACTACTATGGAAAACGGGGCGGATGAACTCGATATGGTTATCAATATGGCCGCTTTCAAAAGCGGGGACATCCAATACGTGAAAAACGATATCCAGAGCATTGTTACCGCGGCCCATTTGCAAAACAAGAAGGTTAAAGTGATCGTTGAAACAGGGATCATGAATGACGAAGAGCTGCAACAGCTGTGCGGGCTCTGCGCGGAAGCCGAAGCGGACTTCGTAAAAACTTCCACCGGGGTGCTCGCTGACGGGATTACCCCGGAAACGGTTAAAAAACTCCGGCAATGGCTTCCGGAAAAAATAAAAATCAAGGCAGTAGGAGGCGTCCGGACCCACGCGCAGGCCATCGAGCTGATTGAAGCCGGGGCTGACCGCATCGGCAGTTCGCATGCACTGGATTTATTAAACTGAATTATGAAAAAGATACTTCCGCTGATATTGCTGTTGGTTTCCTTCCATCTGCCCGCGCAGGAAACCATTCGTGAGTTTCAGGGCGGGAAAATCAAGGTCCATGAACCGACTATGGTCCATAAACTGCCGGAAAAACATGCCGCCTTTATCAAAGACCTGGAAGAAGTGGACGGATACAGGATCCAGATTAGCTCCACCAAAAACTACCAGGCCATACCTGATATCCGGGACGCCTGTAAACGGAAACTGCCGGACCTGAAAGTGTATGTCACTTATAAAGCCCCTTATTACAAAATCCGACTGGGCGATTACCTAACTTACATCGACACCTATGCCGATTATGCCCGGGTGCTGGAAAAATACCCGACTGCCATTATCGTGCGCGACAAGGTCAAACTTTCTGAACTGAAATAAGATTCCTTGCGGGAAAAAATCAAACAGCTGGCGGATAAGTTATTGCCTTTCCTCAGGGAAGTGAGGCAGCACCTGCACCAATATCCGGAACTCTCTTTCCGGGAAGAAAAAACCATGGTTTTCCTTTCGGAGATGTTGCGTAAAGCCGGTATTGCGCACAAGACGGGTATAGGCGGAACCGGGATTACCGGGGAGTTCAACGGCCGGGAAGCCGGCAAGCGGGTGGTCCTGCTCCGGGCTGATATGGACGCACTTCCCGTTCAGGAAGAAAATGACGTGCTATACCGCTCGCGACACGAAGGGGTGATGCATGCCTGCGGCCATGACGTGCATAGTGCCAGTTTGCTGGGAGCACTCATCATCTTGCATCGGCTGAAAGCGGAATGGACTGGCACTGTGCGCTTTGTTTTCCAGCCAGGGGAAGAAAAGCTGCCGGGCGGGGCTCTGGACATGATCCGTGCCGGAATATTGAAAAACCCGGCTCCTGTTGCGGCCATTGCCCAGCACGTTTTTCCCGGCCTGCCGGTGGGCACTATAGGCTTCCGCGAAGGCCCCTATATGGCTTCAGCCGATGAACTGTATTTTACCGTCCGGGGCAAAGGCGGCCATGCCGCTCAGCCCGAAAAAACCATCAATCCCCTTACCGCGGCTTCTCACTTGCTGCTCCAGCTCGACCAAATCAACCGGGAAACCGGCCCGGAAGGACAGCCTTTCGTGCTCTCGGTCGGCAAAATGAACGCGCCCGGGGCCACCAATGTCATTCCGGAAACCGTGGAACTGGAAGGTACGGTGAGAACCTTTGACGAAGCCTGGAGAAAGCAAGTCCATGCCCTGATCGAAGAAAAAGTGGCAGCAACCGACCGGCTGTACGGAACCACTACAGAATACGAGATCCGGAAAGGCTATCCGGTGCTGGTCAACGACCCCGCGCTGACGGGGCGCCTGCGGAAAGCCGCTGAGGAGTACCTGGGCCGGGAAAGTGTGGAATCCCTGCCGCTTCGCCTGACTTCTGAAGATTTCGGCTGGTACGCCCAACAGGTGCCGGGTTGTTTTTACCGGTTGGGCACGGCTTCAGCCGGAAGCGGATACCAGGCCGGGCTGCATTCCCCCCGGTTCGACATAGACGAAAACGCGCTGAGTGTGGGAGCCGGCCTCATGGCGTGGCTCGCCCTCCATGGCTGAACCTCTTACTGCCACAGTTACAGGACGTTGCAATCAAAACTCGTCTGTCCGAATCTTTATATCTTTGTGCGCAATTATGAACCCGGAAAACCCGCATATTTACCCAATTTTCGGGGACCTGCTGACCCGCAGCGACAAGGAAAACCTGCTGAACCAGCGCGCCTGCGTGGTTTGGCTTACGGGGCTTTCCGGTTCCGGGAAAAGCACCATTGCCAACGGCCTCGAACGGGCGCTCCACCGCCAGGGCTTTCTGACCCAGCTCCTGGACGGGGACAACATCCGCACCGGGCTAAACAAAAACCTCGGGTTCTCCAGTGAAGACCGTATGGAAAACATCCGGAGGATTGCCGAAGTGGCCAGACTGTTTGTGCAGTGCGGCATCGTCACTATTGTCAGCTTTGTAAGCCCGACAAGGGCTATCCGGGCTATGGCCGCTGAAATCATCGGGCCTGAGGATTTCCTGGAAATCTATGTGAATTGCCCGCTGGAAGTTTGCGAGCAGCGGGATGTCAAAGGCTTGTATAAAAAAGCGCGTGCCGGGGAAATCACCGGGTTTACGGGCATCGATGATCCGTTTGAACCGCCCGGAAAACCGGCCCTGGAAATCCGTACCGACCAGATGAGCCCGGAAGATTCGGTAAACCGCTTGATGGTATTTTTATTGCCCAGGATTAAAAAGGGATAACCGCTATGTTGCATTACCATATGAACCACCTCAGGGAGCTCGAATCAGAGTCTATTTTCGTGATGCGGGAGGTGGCAGCCCAGTTTGAAAACCCCTGCCTGATGTTTTCAGGCGGAAAAGACTCCATCGTACTGACCCATATTGCCCGGAAAGCTTTCTGGCCGGCAAAAATTCCCTTTCCACTGCTGCATATCGATACCGGACACAATTTTCCGGAAACGCTCGAATTCCGCGATAAACTGGTAAAAAAAATCGGGGCAAAGTTGATCATTGGTTCCGTACAGGAATCCATTGACAAAGGCCGCGTAACGGAAGAAAAAGGCTTCAACGCGAGCCGCAATGCCTTGCAAACCGTTACCCTGCTCGATACCATTGAAGAATATAAATTCGACTGCGCCATTGGCGGTGCCCGCAGGGATGAGGAAAAAGCTAGGGCCAAGGAACGGTTCTTTTCGCACCGGGATGAGTTCGGGCAATGGGACCCGAAAAATCAGCGACCGGAGCTCTGGAACCTGTTCAACGGCAATCACCACATCGGGGAGCATTTCCGGGTATTCCCCCTGAGCAACTGGACCGAACTGGATGTGTGGCAATACATTGCCCTGGAAGAAATTGAAATCCCCAGCCTGTATTTTTCGCATAAACGGAAATGCCTGGTCAGGGACGGGGTTATCCTGGCCTGGTCGGACTATATCAACACACGCCCGGAAGAAAAATCCGTGGAAATGGTAGTGCGTTTCCGCACCATCGGGGATATGACCTGTACGGGCGCCACGGAATCGCTTGCTTCCACCGTGGAAGACATCGTGCTGGAAATAGCCACCACCCGGGTGACCGAAAGAGGCGGCCGGGCCGATGACAAACGTTCGGAAACCGCTATGGAAGACCGTAAAAAACTCGGATATTTTTAAACCCCCGGAGCAGAGAACACACTATGAGCACAGAGAAATTTGACAAGGAAGCTTACCTGAAAATGGAATTGCTGCGGTTTACCACAGCCGGCAGCGTGGATGACGGGAAAAGCACACTGATCGGGCGCCTGCTGTACGACAGCAAGTCTATTTTCGAAGACCAGTACGAAGCCATTGCCCGGACCAGTGAAAAGCGGGGCGAAGAGTACGTGAACCTGGCTTTACTGACCGATGGCCTGCGGGCTGAACGCGAACAGGGCATTACCATTGACGTGGCCTACCGCTATTTCCATACACCCAAACGGAAATTCATCATAGCCGATACCCCGGGGCATGTCCAGTACACGCGGAATATGGTGACAGGCGCCTCCACGGCCAACCTGGCCGTTATCCTGGTAGACGCCCGCAACGGGGTGGTGGAGCAAACCCACCGGCATACCTTTATCGCCTCCCTGCTGGGCATTCCGCACATTGTCATCTGCATCAATAAAATGGACCTGGTCGATTACCAGCAGGAAGCCTATGAAAAGGTCAAAGAAAAGATGGCTGATTTCAGCGCCAAACTGGAAGTAAAAGACATCCGGTTCATCCCCATAAGCGCCCTGAAAGGCGACAATGTGGTGCACCGCAGCAAAAACATGGACTGGTATGACGGCCCCACCCTGATGTACCTGCTGGAAACCATCCACATCGGCAGCGACCATAACATGATCGACTGCCGTTTCCCGGTGCAGTATGTCATCCGCCCGCAAAGCACCAAATTTCACGACTACCGGGGCTACTCCGGGCGCATTGCCGGTGGCGTGTTCAAACCGGGAGACCAGGTCATGGTGCTCCCGTCAGGATTTACCAGCACCATTGAAGCTATCGATACCTTTGACAGGCCGGTGGAAGAAGCCTTTCCGCCTATGTCAGTCACTCTCCGCCTGACCGATGACATTGACATTAGCCGGGGCGATATGATTGTGCGGGAAAACAATGTGCCCCATATCGGGCAGGACATTGAGATGATGATTTGCTGGATGAGCGAAACCCCACTTCGCGAACGGGGTATCTACCGGATCATGCACACCACCAAACAGGCCCGGGCCCTGGTAAAGGATGTCCGGTATAAAGTAAACATCAACAACCTGCACCGGATCGAAGACGACAAGCATATCGGCCTGAACGAAATAGCCCGGATAGCGGTGCGCACCACCGAACCGCTGTTTTACGATTCCTATTCGCGCAACCGCATTACGGGCAGTGTGATCCTGATTGATGAAGGCACGAACAACACCGTGGCAGCCGGTATGATCATTTGAGCTATTTTTATAGCCGTGACTTTTAGCACCCGATTCCGGAACCTGATCTTTCCGGCAGCAATGTTGCTGGCGGCCTGCGTAAAATTCGACACCACCCCACCCGACATTTACCATCCCACCCTGTCGGCCAACCAGGAAATAACGGCCGGGGATACCCTGGCGCTGGATTTTATGCTGGTGGACAACCGCGCGCTGAGCCATTACCTCTGGCAGTGGGAACCGGATTCGTCCGACCATCCCCAGTGGCTGGGCCAGTACCTGGTGCCGCCTTTTCAGTATTACGTCACGGGAAATCTCAGCGGGAATACAGTGCAGCTGAAGCAAATCCTGCCGGTGCCCGACAGTGTGGCGGCAGGCGCCTACCTGTTCCGCCTGGAGGCGACCGACCAGGCCGGCAACACGGGCCGGGTAACCATTCCCCTGAAGATAGCCAGTGACCTGGACGCGGAAGCTCCCCGCTTCCATAGTCCCTTCGTGCCCGATTCGGTCAGTATCAATGCCACCTTCTGGTTTTCCGACAGCCTGACCGACAACCAGCAACTGGGCTTGCTCGAACTGAAACTGGAACCGTTGGCAGGCAGTGGCAGCCTGTACCTGCTCGACTTTTTCCTGACGGGCACCCAGGCCACCGGACCCTGGACCATCGTGGCACCCGCCCAGCCGGGCACCTACCGGCTCACGGCTACCCTGCGCGACTGGATCAACAACAAAAGCACCTGGAAAAAGAATATCGTCATTGAATGAACGGGCCGCATAACGGGGGATTTACCTATTTTTGAAACAGCCCGATTCCCATAATCCAAAAAAATCTTTCCTGAACATGAGTTATTTCGAACGATACCGAAGCATTATTGAAAATGCCGTGCGGGCCGTGCACGCCCGGGCCTTTTACGCGCAGTATCCCGAGCATCCCAAAGCCTATAGCGAAGGCAGTGCCGAAGCCGGGCTGGAACGGTTTAATGCCATGAAGGGCAAGCCATTTGCCGGGCTTAAGCAAACCGGCCACCCGGTGGGCGAAGAAGTGTCGCCCTACACGGGCGAGAGCCTGGGCATCACCTACCCGGCAGCACCGACCGCGGAACTGGCGGAAAACGCGCGCCTTGCCCGCTGGGCCTGGCAGGGCCTCTCCCCGGCCGAGCGGGCCGGCATCCTGGTGGACTCGCTGGAACGGATCAAGGAACGGTTTTTCGACATCGCCTGGGCCACCATGCACACCACGGGACAATCCTTTATCATGTCATTCCAGGCTTCCGGGCCCCATGCCAACGATCGCGCTCTGGAAGCCGTAGCCCTCGGCTATGAAGAACAAACCCGGTTCCCGGAAAAGGTGCTCTGGGATAAACCCATGGGCAAATTCAACATCCGGATCGAAAAAACCTTTAAGCCCATCGGGTGGGGCACCGGGCTGTTGATCGGCTGCAGCACTTTCCCGGTCTGGAACACTGTGCCCGGCCTGTACGCTTCCCTCGTTACGGGCAACCCCGTTATCGTGAAACCGCATCCGGGCTCCGTGCTACCGATAGCCATCGTAGTGACCGAACTTCAGGTTGCCCTCGAAAGTGCCGGTCTCGATCCGCTGACCGTGCAACTGGCACCGGACACGGCCGCTGAACCCATCACCAAACCCCTGGCCGAACACCCGGACATCCGCCTCATTGACTATACAGGCGGGCCGGAATTCGGAAACTACATCGAAAACCTGCCGGGAAAGATCACTTTCACCGAAAAAGCGGGCGTTAACTCCGTAATTCTGGATTCGGTAGAGAACCTGGATGCCGTGCTGCAAAACCTGGCCTTCAGCATCTCGCTGTATTCGGGTCAGATGTGCACGGCCCCACAAAACATTTTCATACCCGCAGGCGGAGTCCGCGAGGGCGATAAAACCATTCCCTACGAGGAAGTGGCCGCCCGGCTGAAGGAACAGGTGCAGGGCCTGGCACAGCACCCGAAAATGGGAGCCGGCATCCTGGGGGCCATCCAGAACGAAAACACTCTGCAGCGTGTGCGTAAAACGGTTGAAAGTGCTGGCCGTGTACTGCTGGAGGGAGGCCCGGTCGAAAACCCGGAATTTGCCCCGGCCCGCACCTGCTCCCCGGCCGTCATCGAAACCACCGCACAGGACCGCAAACAATTCAGCCTTGAACTATTTGGCCCCGTGGCCCTGGTCATCAAAACCCGCGACACGGTCGAATCGGTGAGCCTGGCCGCTGACCTGGCCCGTACACAGGGGGCCATCACCTGCTCGGCCTACACTACCGATGCAGACACCGAAGCCATGATCCTGGAAAAAATGGAACAGGCCTGCACCCCGGTTTCACTCAACCTCACCGGGTATATCTGGGTAAACCAGCATGCCGGGTTTTCCGATTTTCACGGAACAGGCGGCAACCCGGCCGGCAACGCCTCGTTCACCACCCCGGATTTCATCAACAGGCGCTTCGTATGGGTGGGCCACCGGAAAATGGCCTGAAGCCCGGTCGTTTATTTATAAAAGTGCATGTTCAGCCCCAGTGAAAAGATAAAGGGCTGGTACTCAAAATTAATCTGGTTTTGCAGCGGGAACGCCAGCCCGCCCTGCAAATAAACCTTTACGGGGCCCCAACCCACTCCCGTGTATAACACAGGTTCCATCATCAGCGCGTTGGCATTGGACGGTACTGAATTATTTTTCGATTCTGAGTAGGTAATCAATACCCAGGGCATGCGCAGGTTCAATCCCAGATCAAACACTCCCGTGCTTAAACCGGCATTCCCCTGGATAAAAGGCCGGATATAGGTTCCCTTCGCCCAGGAAGTAATGGGGTTGCCGTTAAAATACCAGGTAGATTCACCCTGCCCGTAACCGGCTCCCAAGCCGCCATACACCCCGAAACGCCCGATTCCCGGTGCGGTATACAAACCGTAAGCCACCTCCCCGTAAGCATGATTGGTTTTGTCAGAACTGCTGTTATTGCCCAAACCCAGGGAAACGGTTCCCATCATAGCCTGATGATCCGTTAACGCATAAGCTCCCTGCAAATCCAGCCCGTTGAAGCCAAACATTATCCCGGCCTGCGATTCACCGGCTACCGTAAGCTGCGGCACATGGGCAGCCGGTGGAAAATAGATCGGAGCACAGGATCCGAGAACTACCAGCAACACTCCCAGGAAAAAACTTTTTTTACGTATTTTCATCCTCACGTCTTTATTAATTGTATCAGGAAAACTCAAATTTAATCTTTACACCGAAAAATACACACGATGGCTTATACACGCTTATTTGATATTCTGCCGCACCAATTGGAAAATTATTCGAAGGAAGTAGCGCTTGCCTGCAAAGAAAACGGCCGGTGGAAGACCTACAGTACGCAGGAGTGCCTCGACATTATCAAAAAAATGAGTCTCGGCCTGATGGAACTGGGCGTACGCATAGACGATAAATTAGCCATCATTGCCGAAAACCGTCCGGAATGGAACTTCACCGATCTGGCCATCCTGCAGCTCGGAGCGGTGGATGTACCCATCTACCCAACCATCAGCCCGCGGGAATACGAATTTATCTTTAACCATGCCGAAGTGAAATATTGCTTTGTGGGGAATGCCGAATTACTGGAAAAAGTCAACCAGATAAAAAGCAATGTACCCACATTGAAGGATATTTTCAGCTTTGACCGCCTGGAGGGCTGCCGCCACTGGAGCGAGCTGCTCGACATGGCCGATGAAAGCCGCAACGAGGAACTGGAAGCCATCAAAGCCTCCATTGACCCCGGAAGCCTGGCCACCCTGATCTACACCAGCGGTACCACCGGCAACCCGAAAGGAGTCATGCTGTCGCACAACAACCTCACTTCCAATATCCGCGACACGGTAAAGGTGCTTCCGCTGAACAACACGCACCGGTGCCTGAGTTTCCTGCCCCTGTGCCACAGCTTTGAGCGGATGGTGTCTTACACCTACATGTCGCTGGGTGTATCGATTTACTATGCCGAGAGCATGGAAACCATCGGGGAAAACCTTAAGGAAGTGAAACCGCACTTCTTCACCACGGTGCCCCGCCTGCTGGAGAAAGTGTATGAAAAAATAATCGCCAAAGGCCTGGAACTGTCCGGCATTAAAAAAGCCTTGTTTTTCTGGGCCCTGAACCTGGGCATGAAATATGACGAACAGGGCAAAAACGGTGCGTGGTACAATTTCAGGCTGGGCATTGCCCGCAAGCTGATTTTCAGCAAATGGCGCGAAGCCCTGGGCGGGGAGATCATCGGCATCGTGACGGGCGCTGCCGCCCTGCAGCTTCGTCTGGCCCGGGTCTTCAACGCGGCCGGCATCAAGGTGCGCGAAGGCTACGGGCAAACCGAATCGAGCCCGGTGCTTACCATCAACCGCTTCGAGGAAGGCGGCTATTACCTTGGCACCGTGGGTCCGGCCATTCCCGGGGTGGAACTGAAAATTGCCGACAATGGCGAAATCCTGGCCCGCGGGGAAAACGTGATGCTCGGCTATTATAAAAACCCGGAACAAACAGCCGAAACCCTGCGGGACGGCTGGCTGCATACCGGTGACGTGGGTGTGTTCGTGGAAGGGAGATTCCTGAAAATCACCGACCGGGTCAAACAACTGTTCAAGACTTCGGGCGGGAAATACGTGGCTCCGCAACCCATTGAAAACAAAATGGTGGAGTCCTTCTTCATTGAGCAGATCATGGTCATTGGCGAAAACCGCAAATTCGTAAGTGCCCTGGTGCAGCCGGCTTTCGACAGCATCCGCGAATGGGGCAAAAACCACGGGCTGAACTTTACTTCCAACGAGGAAATTGCCCGTTCAAAGGAAGTGATCAGCAAAATTGCCAGCGAAATAGAGGAGCGCAACCCGGAATTCAGCCATGTGGAACAAATCAAGGCTTTCCGCCTGGTGCCCGATGTGTGGAGCATCGACAGCGGGGAGATGACCCCGACCATGAAACTGAAACGCAGGGTGGTGCTCGAAAAATACAAGAACCTGATAGAGGAAATCTACAGCGAATAAGCCCCACCGCTGCCGGGCGGGCGGTTCACGGCCTCACTTCGTTTTAACCCAGGACAGCGTGCGCAGGAAACCCTGCCCCTTTACCGCGATGCGGTATATACCCGCCTCAGGCGGAAGGTACGGCAAAGGAAGGGAAGAGGAACCGGCCGGAACCACGTAATCTCCCTCCCACAGGACCCTGCCCAGGGCATCGGTTAAATCAATATGTACCTTCCCGGAACGGACAGCCGTGAAAACAAGCCGCGCGGAAATGCTGCCCGGATTGGGGTAAACGGTAACCCGGAAGCCCGGATTCGTGAGGGAATGGCTCCCCACACATCCCACCTTTACCGTCTGGTACACACTGTCGCGGCAGCCTTCCAGGTTCTCCACCACCAGCTTCG